>DATFSI010000170.1:0-48483 GCA_035262705.1 Candidatus Acidiferrum sp.
GGCGGTGCCAGCCGCGCCGCCTCCTATCGTCGCGCCTCCGGCGGGGCCTTCCTTGTTCGACGAGAAGATAGCAGACGACACGCTGCTGAAGATTCGCGAAGACCTGGGCGATTGCACGCGATGCAAACTGCACAAGGGCCGCAACAAGCTGGTCTTTGGCGACGGGAATCCCAAGGCACAGCTGGTTTTCGTGGGCGAAGGGCCGGGTGCCGACGAAGACATACAGGGGCTGCCGTTCGTGGGCCGGGCGGGAAAATTGCTGACGCAGATGATCGAGGCCATGGGCCTGAAGCGTAGCGACGTCTATATCTGCAACGTAGTGAAGTGCCGGCCGCCGCAGAACCGCGCGCCGGAGCCGGACGAGGTGGAAACCTGTTCGCCATACCTACTGAGGCAGATTGACGTGATCCATCCGAAAGTGATCGTGTGCCTGGGCGCAGTGGCCGCGAAAACTCTGCTGAACACTACGCGTGGCATTTCGAATTTTCGCGGCGAGTGGCTGGACTGGCGCGGGCACAAGCTGATGGCCACGTATCATCCTGCGTATCTGTTGCGGAATCCTCCCGCGAAGGCGGATGTGTGGAAAGACCTGCAAAAGGTGATGGTGGAGCTGGGCCTGGCGCTGCCGAAGAAGTCCAAGCCGTAAAATTGAATCATGGGCATCTTACTTGGATTGGCCACGGCGGTTTGCTGGGGCTCCGCGGATTTGTTTGCGCGGTTTGCGGCCCGGCGCATTGGTGCCTTCCGCACCATGCTGTATATGCAGGCGTGCGGATTCTGCATGATGACGCTGGTGATGCGGCAGCTGGGCGGATGGGGGGGGTTGTTCGACGGCTCGGGCTGGTGGCCGTGGGCGTGGGGCGCGCTGGCGGGCGCGTTGAATACGGTATCCACGCTCGCGCTGTATCGCTCCTTTGAAATCGGAAAATTATCGATCGTGGCGCCCATTTCGGCGAGCTATCCGGTGCTCACCATGCTGCTCTCCGCGCTGACGGGAGAACGATTGACGCCCGCGCGGCTGGTTGGGTTGTTGCTGACGATCTTCGGCGTCGTCTTGGTGGCGCGCGGCGAGAAGGTGCTGGATGACGCGAATCCAATCGATTCGGAAACGCAGCCCGCGAAGAAACGTCCGGGCGTGGGCTGGGCGATTCTCTCGGCGCTGTGCTTTGGCGTGATGTTCTGGCTGCTGGGGCTGCGCGTGGTGCCGGTGCTGGGCAGCGTGCCCTCGGTATGGATGATCCGACTCATCAGTACAGTTGGCACGGCGCTCGCGATGCTAGCGTTTCGCCAGTCGCTTGAGGTGCCCGCGCGGAGCGACACTCCGTGGATTTTAGGTGTGGCCTTGCTCGATACAAGCGCTTACGTTTGCAACAATTTTGGCATGGCCCGCGAGCAGACTTCCGTGGTAAGCGTGTTGGCGTCGCTGTATGGCGCCGTAACGGTTGCGCTGGCGGCGATATTTCTGCGCGAAAGCGTTTCGCGGTTGCAATGGATTGGTATTGCCGCAATCTTCGCGGGGATCTTTCTGATTAGCTGCTAACAAGGGCGTTGCGGCGAATTTTTGCGGTGTGAGCGCTGCTGCTACACTACACACGCATGCCCGCCGCTTATTGCAACGTCGCGCTTCCCGTTCCGCTGCGCAATACATTTACATACGCGATTCCAGAGGGATTGCGAGCGCAGGTGCAGCCCGGTTCGCGCGTGCTGGTGCCATTCCGCAAAAAGTCGCTGGTGGGTGTGGTGGTGGAATTCGCAGACGCTCCACCGGCGGAGACCAAGATTCGCGACATAGCTAAAGTTCTGGATCTGATTCCGGCGCTGACGCCGAAGCTTCTGGGACTTGCACAATGGATTGCCAGATATTATCTGGCGCCGATCGGCGAAGTGTTTCGCGCCATGCTGCCGCCCGTGACGGAGCTGACCGCGCGACGCCAGATAGTTTTGACGGACGCCGGCAAGGCGCTTGCGGGCGAACTGCACCAAGGCAAATTCCTCACCGACCTTTCCGCAGGCGAAGTGGAATTCCTGCAAAAACTCCTCGAGAAAAAAGGCAGCTTGGCATTTTCCTCTCATTCCAAGCTGGGTATCGAAGCGGACGCATTGCAACGCCTGCAGCGGCGCGGGTATCTGCAGATCCAGGAAACCGTGCAGGGACGCAAGCGAAAAGTGCAAACGGTGGTTGCGTGGAAAGGTGGAAGCACCGGGCCGTCACAGGAAGGGGGCGTAAAGTCGCTCCTACGCGAAAAGGAAGAGCGCATCCGCGCACAGCTCGAGACCGAGCGCGGGCCATTACCTCTGCCACAACTACGGAAACTTGCCCGCGTTTCCCGTGCCCTGATCGAGCGCATGCTGCGCGACGGCCTGTTGGAAAGCTGGGAAGAAACGATTGATCCGGCCGAGGACCCGTTTGATGTCGGCTATTCCCCGCCAGCGCATTCGCTGAACGAAGCGCAGGAGATCTCGTTCAACGCCATCTGCGCACGATTCGAATTGGGCGAGTTCGGTGTGCAGTTGCTGCACGGCGTGACCGGCAGCGGCAAGACCGACGTGTATCTGCGCAGCGTGCAGGAGGCGCTTGCGCGCGGAAAGACGGCCATCATCCTGGTGCCGGAAATCGCCCTGACTCTTTGGATCGGCCGGCAATGCCGGGCTTGGTTCGGAGCGCACTTTGAAGGCGTGGCGGTGCTGCACTCAGCTCTAAGTGATGTGGAGCGCGCGCGGGAATGGTGGCGCGTGCGCAACGGCCAGGCACGCGTGGTGGTGGGCACGCGGTCTGCGGTGTTCGCGCCGCTGGAAAATCTCGGCCTGGTGATCGTGGACGAGGAGCAAGAGAACAGCTTCAAGCAGGAAGAAACACCGCGATACCACGGGCGCGACGTGGCCATAGTGCGCTCGAAACTGGAAAGCGCCGTGGCCCTGCTAGGCTCGGCCACGCCGGCGATGGAGACCTATCACAAAGCGACCAGCGGCAAATACGAACTGTTGACGATGGCGACGCGCGTGGAAAATCGTTCGCTGGCGGCGGTCGAAATCGTGGACCTGCGCGCAGACTTTCAGCAGACGCACCAGACCAGCCCGATCTCGAAAATCCTGCATGACGGCATCGCGGAGTGTCTTTCGTTTCAAACGCAGGCGCTCATCCTGATCAATCGGCGCGGCTATTCCTGGTCGGCTATTTGCCGGAGTTGTGGAGCCTCCGTGCAGTGCGCGAATTGCAGCATTTCGCTGACTTATCACAAGAACCGCAACCGGCTGGAGTGCCACTATTGCGGATATACCCGGGCGGTGCCGAAAGCCTGCCCGAAGTGCGATTCGAAATATATTTATTTTTTTGGCGAAGGCTCGGAGCACCTGGAAGAACGTCTACGCAAAGAGTTTCCCGGCGCGCGGATCGCGCGGCTCGACCGCGACACGGTGCGCACCAAGCAGCAGTATCAGGAAACGCTAGGTGCGTTCGCCGGCGGCGCTCTGGATATCCTGGTGGGCACGCAGATGCTGGCCAAAGGGCACGATTTCCAGCGTGTCACACTGGTCGGCGTAATTTCGGCCGATTCGTCACTGAACTTGCCGGACTTTCGCGCTGCCGAACGCACGTTTCAGTTGTTGACGCAGGTCGCAGGCCGCGCGGGGCGCGGAGATTTACCCGGACGAGTGCTGATTCAGACGTATTATCCGGAACACTACGCGATTCAGGACGCAGTTCAACAGGATTACCTTTCGTTTTATGAACGCGAACTGCATTTCCGGCGGATGATGGCATATCCACCGTTCACATCGCTGGCCAATGTCATTGTGCGCGATACGAATCTGGAGAAGGCGATTCGCTGGTCGCGGCGGCTTTCAGAATATTTTTCGCGGTCGGATGGAAAGGAAATTCGCATCTTGGGGCCGGCATCGGCACCGTTGGCACGGCTGAAGAAAGAACATCGGTTCCAGTTTTTGCTGAAGTCACCGAAGCGGTCGGTGATTACCAAACTGTTGGGCGGGGCGCTGGCGTTCTGCGAAGCAAACGAAATCCCGCAAACGGCGGTGCTAGCGGATATGGATCCGTTGTCGTTGCTGTAAGAAGGAATTTATAGAGCCCGCCTTTTGAGGCGGGCCGGGCAAGACCCGCCCCACAAAACTCGTTTCTGCTGCGCCAGCAGAGCGGATCGGATCGGACGGTCTCAGAAGGCCGTTCCTACACAACCCGACGGCAGGACCAGAAGAAATATCCGGGCAGGCCGAGCAGCATCAACACAAAAGCGACGATCAGATAAGTGAATTCGTGAGGATCGTTCACCGCGGCATAAATGGCGTTGCCGACGATGGCTAGAGCCGCCAGTACGAAAAGCAGAGGCGTTAGCGGATACCCGGGAACGCGATAGGGGATGGTTTTGCCGGCGTTAGCGCGTCGAATCGGGAAGATGCTGGCTGCACCGAGGCCATAAAAAATCCAGCCGATGAAGATGGCGCCACCCGTTAGCTTGGCGAAACCAGCTGTGGAGGCGAGCACGCACGACCAGGCACCCAAAGCGAGAACCGCGGCAGCCGGTGTGCCGAAACGAGGATGCACTTCGGCAAGCTTCTTGAAAAACAAGTTGTCGTTGGCCATGGCGAAAAAAACGCGCGGCGCGGTGAGCATCACGCTGTTGGTGGAGCTGAACGTGGAAACCAGGATGGTGGCGGCGACAAGCTTCCCCGCCCAGGGGCCGAGGACGGCGCGGGCCGCGGTGGCGGCGATGGCGTCACTTTGCGCCGCCTGCGCGGGGCCCAAGGCTACGAGATAAGCAATCACTGCGAAGAGATAAAGGCCCATCAAAATGAGCGAGCCCAGCAAAAACGTTCGCGGGAAGGAGCGCTGTGGGTCCAATACTTCTCCGGCACTATAGGTACCGAACTGCCAGCCTTCATACGCCCACAGAACGGTGATCATAGCCAAACCGGCGGCCGAGAAGAACGCATAGCCGGTTTGCGATGTTCCCAGTGCTGCGGGAATTTCCGAAACATGCGTATCCCTGGAAAATCCCAGTGCAAGTAGCACGCTGCCGAGCACGACGATGATGCCCACCTTAATGAGCGTGCTCACATTCTGTACGTCAGAGCTTTTGCGTGTTCCCCAGACATTGACTGTGGTGACCACGGCGATCATCAGAAAGGTGACCATCGAAGCCTCAGAAGGGGTCAACGGAATGATTTCCTGCAGATAAGTGGTGAAGGCGTGGCCCAACGCGGCAACCGTGCAGCTGGCTATCACGAGGAACAGGCACCAGCCGTATAAGAAAGCCGGCAAACGGCCGAATCCGTCGCGGATGTAGCAATAGAGGCCGCCTGCCTCGGGATTCGCGGCGGCGAGTTCGGCATAGGTCAGCGCGCCCAGCAGTGACAACACCCCGCCCAGGAGCCACACGAGCAGCGAAGCACCAACCGAGCCGCCGACCTGGCGCTGAATCAATCCGGGAGTGAGAAAAATGCCGGAGCCGATGACCGAGCCAACGAAGAGGAGGAGCAAGTCGCGTTCCCGCAGCGTGCGGGTCAGCTCAGCTTTTGCTGGCGTGGGCATTCGTGATTAGCCTCAGGGCTAAGCCTCCGAGTTTTGCAAGTATTCTTGGCGGCTAGAGCCGTGCCCTCCCAAGGTTCATTTCGCAAACCCCTCCACGGGGTAGGGCATAAAGCACAAGACGAAAACGATCAGCGCAGTGAGGGCGGCGAAGCGCCGGTTAGGATCGATCGGCGTGGGGTCGTAAATTGGAGCCATGCGCACGAATTGCAAGCCAAAAAGAATCAGTGCCCAGATCCACCAGCCTTGCCATTGAAAATACCCAAGCGGGACAAGCGCAAGGGGCAGCGCGATGGAAACCCATTTGTGCAATTGCGGGCTGACGGAACGCACGATGTGACCGCCGTCGAGCTGGCCCACTGGCAAGAGATTCAGCGCCGTGGCGAACAGGCCGACCCAGGCGGCGCGGCCAACAGGATGCAGCAGCAGGTCCGTAGCGTGCGCGTTGGGCTGCCAGACGGCAGTAGCTACGCGAAGGATCAGCGGCACCCCAAAAACCAATTCCGTATTGTTCTGGCTGGCCAGCGCGGGAATCAACTTGGCATGCACCACGCCGTAACTGAGGGCGGGCAAAGCCACCAGGAAGCCGACCAGCGGGCCGGAAGCACCGACGTCAAACAGCGCGCGCATGGAACGGATCGGCGAGCGGATCAGGATAAACGCGCCGAAAGTGCCGATCAGAGTAGGCGCGGGAATGAAATACGGATAGCTGGCGCGAATGTGGTGATGGCGACAGGCGAAGTAATGGCCGAGTTCATGCGCCAGCAAAATAAAAAGTAGCGTAAGCGCGAACGGTAAGCCGGCGAGGAGCGCCGCAGGGTTGCGGTACACTAGGCGGAAGGTTTGCTCAAAAGCGTCCAGCGAAGCGGCCTGGTTGTGCGCATACGCCGCGGCAAAATGCGTTCCGGCCATCAGCGAGCTCACCAGCGTTACGAAAAACAACCCGGCGGAGAAAATCAGCGAGCGCGGGGAGGGGTGCGGCTGGTCGGCGGCATAAAATCTGCCGCGTGGCCAGGCAGGGACCTCTGCAAAAGAGGGAGCGCTCTGTGGTGTTTCGGGTGCAGTCACAATCCGTTATTTGGCTTGGCTGGCGGCGGTGTCCTCAAGTCCTTGCAATTCTTTTCCGGGCTTGAACCGCACGGCCTTTCCTGGGGGAATACTGACTTCTTCGCCGGTGCGGGGATTGCGGCCGATGCCGGTCTTACGGGGCTTCACGCTGAAGACGCCGAACTTGCGGAGTTCGATGCGCTGGCCGCGGCCCATGGCGTTCTTCAAGGATTCAAAGACGGTCTCCACGGCTTGTTCCGCTTTGGTGCGGCTGATGTTGGTCTTCGTTACGACGGCATTCACGATGTCCAGCTTAATCACATCGTCCTCCCGGTCTACGAGGCCCGATGCTAGAGGCTAAGGCGCGGGTTGTCAAGGAGTTCCGCCTCATCTACACTTTATCCTTTTGCGAGCCTCTCCCAAGCCGAACTATCAGGAGGATTGGATGTCCGTAAAGCCAGATCGATGGATTCGCCGCATGGCACTGGAGCACAAGATGATCGAGCCGTTCACCGACCGGCAGATCCGTGAAGGGGTGATCAGCTACGGCGTGTCGTCGTATGGCTACGACATCCGCGTGGCCGATGAGTTTCAGATTTTTACCAACGTGAATTCGACGATTGTGGACCCGAAGCATTTTGATCCACGATCGCTGGTGCCGTTTAAAGGCGATTCCTGCCTGATTCCGCCGAATTCGTTCGCGCTGGCGCGCTCGGTGGAGTATTTCCGCATCCCGCGGAACGTGCTGACGATCTGCCTGGGGAAATCGACGTATGCGCGCTGCGGGATCATCGTCAACGTGACGCCGTTCGAGCCGGAGTGGGAAGGGTTTGTGACCCTCGAAATCAGCAACACCACGCCGCTGCCCGCGAAGATTTACGCGAATGAAGGATTATGCCAGGTGCTGTTCTTCGTGAGCGACGAAGACTGCGAAGTAAGCTACAAGGACAAGAAAGGGAAGTACCAGGCGCAGGTCGGAATCGTGACCCCGCGGCTGTGAAACTGTTGGGAAGGTATATGACCGGGCGATCTGAATTGCCCTTGGGTGAGATCATGCGGGCCAAAATTGCGGTTATACCGGTGGGCAGGCCTTTTGGCGTTGGCCTGTCTGCGTCTACCGGCGTGTTTAGTGCCGCGGCAGGATAAGGGAAGAACGCGCCTTTTCCTGACATTCAAAGTTCATCTCAATCGATGACGCCTGTAGCGGCGCGTCTTGCCGCCCAGAACGCTTTGTTCAAGGAACAGTCCGAGGATGACTCGAGGGCGTTTCCAGAGAGCGAGACGGCCAGGGGAGACTACCGGGACAACGCTCTGCTAGACGGAAATATCAGGCGCAGGTCGGGATCGTGACGCCCGCGCTGTAGTGCGAGCGCTAGGGCCCGCCTTCCGAAGCGGGCCGCTGTGAGTTCACCTCAGACTTTTGGAGGTTCGCCGGTTTCCGGAATCACCGCAACGGTTTGCAGCGGGTAGCCAAGTTCGCGCCAGGCGTCCAGGCCGCCTTGCAGGGGGCGAATGCGCTTTACGCCTTTGTTTCTGAGTAGCAACGCCACACGGGCGCTGGTCGCTTCGTTGGGTCAAGTACAGTAGAGGATGACTTCGCGGTCGCGAGGCAGCCTCTCGTCTTTTTCCTGGAGTTCGCTGGCGTCCATGCGAAAGGCGCCGGGAATGGTTTCCGGGTCGGCTTCGAAATCAATGTGGTGCCGCAGGTCCACTATGGTGACCGGCTCCCCGGCATCGAGAAGAAACTTCAATTCTTCGGGGGTAATCCGGCCGATGCGCAACTGGCGCAGGAAGCGCTGCCGGCTGACATACTTGTAAGCGATGTAGCAAACCAGCAGACCGATGATAAGCGTGGCCATGCCGCCGCCGAATTGTTCCACCTTCAGGGCGATGCGTTCGAGTTCGCCGCGAAAAGCGTAACCCAGGCCGAGATACGTGCCCGCCCAGATCAGGGAGCCGAGCGCGTCAAAAATCAGAAAACGCCGCAGGCGCATTTGGAAGACACCGGCAAGCGGCGTGGCGACAGCGCTGAGGCCGGGAAGAAACTTCGCTACCAGAAGGGATTTTGCGCCTTGTTTCTCGAAAACACCTTCGGTGCGGCGCACGCAGGAATCCGGCTCCAGCGAAATCTTGCAGAGCCATTGAACGATTTTGATGCCCTTCCTGCGGCCAAGCTCATACCAGATGAAATCCGCGGAAACCGCTGCGGCCATGCAGAAAACCAGGGCAAGTCCGAAATTCAGGCGATGCATGCCGCCGAGGGCGCCTGCCGCGAGAAGCAGAGGAATCGACGGTAGCGGCAAGCCGGCCTGTTCGAGATACACCCAGACTACGAGCACCACGTAGCCATGGTGGACCAGGAATTCCAATGTGCCGTGCATCGGTAAAGGCCCTCTTTGTGAGCAGGCCGGGCGGACCCGGCACTACAATCTTACCTAATCTTTGACGAACGGCGCGCTCTTGCCCCAACCGCCGCTCATGACGAAACTCGAGAGCGGCTTGCGTTCGCGAGGCCCGATTTCGCGTTCGCGCAGCGTGTCCGGCAAAGAGGCCGGATCGCCCGGGTGGCCGATCACAAAAGCGGCGATAGGCTCCCACCCGTCGGGAATTCCAAACAACTCGACAGCCTTATGCGGTTCAAACCCCGCCATTTGATGCACGAACAACCCCCGAGAGGTAGCTTCGACCGACAAATGCGCCACCGCCGCGCCCGTATCGTAGAAGGCGTTGCGGTTCGCTTTGCCGGTCCGCGCAAAAGCCATTTCCGAGACCGCGATGGCCAGCACGTGCGCGTGCTTCGCCCAGCTCTGGTTAAATTCCACGAGCGTGCTCAACATTTTCGCGTGATTTTCGGGGTCGTCCCGCGTAGCTACAAAAAAGGCCCACGGCTGTTCGTTGTTGCTGGAGGGCGCCCAGCGCGCGGCTTCGAACAGGCTGCGAAGTATATTAGGACTGACCGGCTTATCGGAGAAGGCGCGGGGGCTCCAGCGGTGACGAAGCAAATCGTGGATGGGATGGTGGGTGGGTGCGGGCTTTTGCATCAAAGGCTCCTCGGGGATTTTCACTGCCTTGGTGGAAACCCCGGGCGGCTTCAGGGCCGCCCGTGCTTCCTTCTGCGCTACGACTTATTCGCTATTGCGCGTTTACTTCGCGACCGGGGGTATGATCATCTCGACGTCGAGGGTGATGGTCACGTCATCGCCGACGATCACGCCGCCGCCATCCATCTTCTGATTCCAGGAAACGCCAAAGTCCTGGCGGTTGATTTTCGCGGAGGCGGAAACGGCCGTGCGCTGAAGACCCCAGGGATCCTTGATAGCCGGCTTGGGAACGCTGGAATTAAGAATGACAGACTTGGTGACGCCGCGGATGGTCAGGTCCCCGGTAATCTTCAGGCTGCCGTCGGCGTTCTTCTCCACTTTGGTGGATTTAAAGGTAATCGCGGGGTATTTGGCGACGTCGAAGAAGGCATCGCTCTTGAGGTGCTTGTCACGATCCGGTTCCCGGGTGTCCACGGTGGTGGCGTCTATAGTGACGTTCACTGCGGAATTGCCAATATTGGCATCGTCCACAACGACGGTTCCAGTCACGCCGTGAAATTCACCGCGCACGGTGGAAATCATCAAGTGTGTTACGCCGAAATCGGCGCTGGAATGCCGTGGATCGATCTGATAGGTGGTGGTACCGGCGATGGCGGGCAAGGCAAAAACCCCTACCAGGCCGGCAGTAAGAGCGAACTTCAAGTTCAGGGCCCTCATAATTCTTTCTCCTTTTTCTTTACTTAGAAGATTTGGTTGGATGCGCCGGGACCTTATTCGGATTCCTGCGCCATCACTTCCGTAATGAGCTCCAGCAGCGTCTTCTGGCGCGTGGCGCTCATGTGTCCGAATTGACGTTTGTGGAGGTCTCGGACCGGGACGTCCAGCTTCTTCAGCAGTTTGAGGCCTTCGCCGGTGATGAACGCTTTGACCACGCGGCGATCCTCTTTCTGGCGTTCGCGGGAAATCATGGCGCGGGCTTCCATGCGATCAAGCATGCGGGTCATGTCCGGGTCGCGGGAAATCAGGCGTTCGCTGATGCCATTGCAGGGAAGGCCCTCGGGCCCTGCGCCGCGCAAAATGCGCAGCACGTTGTACTGGGCGCCGGTGAGGCCGTTGGCTTTCATGAGTTGCTCGGCCTGCCCGGAAAGCCCGTCGGCGGCCTTAAGGATGGCGACAAAAACCTGGGCCTCGAGGCCGGCGGCTCCGGGGCAGTCGGCTTTGCTTCGCGAATTCATGTTGTAATAATAGTCGTGTAAACAATTATTGTCAAGAGGAAAAAGTGGGAGGGCAAGGCCTGTGGAAAACGCGGAACTAAAGCCCCCAATTGTTTGCGGAGCTACAGATTGGCGACTGGCCGCAGATGAACTTCGCTGATGAAGCTTTGTGGGCCTTGGGCCGCCACCATGGCTACGGCGTACGCCACGTCTTCGGCGGTCAGCACCTTGCTGGGATCCTTGGGGCCGCGGCCGACGAATTCCGTGGCCACGCTGCCGGGACAAATGACGCTGACGCGGATGCCATAGTCGCGCAGGTCCTCTGCCATGCACCCTGTGAGGCCTTGGAGTCCCCACTTGGACGCGCAATATATGGAGCCGCCGGCAAAGGTATTTTTTCCCGCCAGCGAACTGATGTTGATAATATCGCCGCCACGGCGCGCGATCATTCCCGGAATCACGGCGCGGGACACGAAGAAGACGCTTTTGAGGTTGGTGTTCATGACGTGATCCCATTCCGCCTCGGTCTTCTCTTGAATAGCCCCAAAACCTCCGCCGCCTATTCCCGCGTTGTTGATCAGAATGGAGATTTTCCCCAATTGTTTTTCGGTGGAAGCGACCAGCGCGGAGATTTCACTTTCCTTGGTAACGTCAGTGCGCAGGGCCAGGATTTTTGCGCCAGAAGACTCGAAGGCTTTGGCGGCATTTTTAAGCCTTTCCTCATTCAGGCCACAGAAGCTCACTGCCGCGCCGAGAGCCGCCAGCTTGTGGACGATGGCCTTGCCGATGCCGCGGCTGCCGCCGGTGACCAGAGCCACCCGGCCCAGCAACGATTGCTCAGATACGCTTCCGGTATTTGCCGAACTTATTAACGCCATTTGATTTCCTCCTGCCCAAGCCACTCTTTTTATGCCAGACTCATCTTATCTTGTCAGGATGCCGCGCCAATGCCGTAGCCTCGCCGATACAGCCAGGCTCCGGAACTTCCGAATCGCAGACGGGAGTATTTGTTTTACCGGACCCCTGTTAAAGATAACGGCTTGCAGCGAGATAGCGGCTGCTCCTATAATTCGAAAGTTTCCTAGAGCAGCTTGGGTTTGCAGGGAATGCCAGGAAGTCTGTCTGTGGCTTTGCCGCAGACGGTGGATGCAATCTTATTTTCATGGTGGAAGCGAGGAGACGAGGAATGAAAGCGATTCGTAGGACGGCAAGCCTTCTGCCCGTGTTGGCGCTGTTGTTGTTTGCGAGCAGGCCGGCGGCGGGGCAAGAGAAGCAAGACTGCTCCGGGCCGGGACAGCACTACACGATGGCGGAGTACAACATGTACACCGCTGCCTCCAGTGAGAAGAATCCCGCGGCGCAGATCAAGCTGCTGGATGATTTCACCGCGAAATACCCGAATTCCTGCCTGCTGAATTACATCTACCCGCTCTACTATAAGAACTATTTTGGCCAGAAGAATAACCAGAAGGCCATCGAGTACTGCGACAAGATGCTCGCGCTGCCCGAGGGCCGCACCAGCCCTTCGGAGCGCTACGAAGCGCACTTCGTTCGAGCGAATGCCTTTTACGGAATTCAGAATCCGGACCCCGAGACCGCAAAGGCGGCGCGCGCAGCTTCCCTTGCCGCACTGAAGGTGATTGACCAGATTCCCAAGCCGGATACGGAAACCGAGGAGAACTTTAAGAAGGAGAAGACACAATCCTCGCTGCTCTTCAACGGCGCGGCGGCGACAGCGGCAATGGCGGCCAAGGACTATCCGGGGGCCATCGAATCCTTCAAGGCGGTTCTGGCTCTGGCGCCGGACGATCTGCTTTCGAATTTTAAAATCGCCCAGGCGTACATGGCAGTGAACCCGCCGCAGCCGCTAGAAGGGATGTGGTATTACGCGCGCGCGGCTACCAATAAGAGTGCCAACGAGCAGCAATCAAAATCCATCAAGAGCTACTTGAGGAAAGTGATCGCCAACTACCAGGGCGGCACGGTTTGTGATGCGTTGACGGATGCGGAGATGAATGAACTCCTACAGCTTGCGCCCAATTCTGTGAATCGTCCTGCGAGTTACAAGCTGATCAGCGCGGCGGATCTCGATGCCGCGCGCAAGGATATGACCATCGCGACCCTGGTGACAGACCTGAGGGGCGGGGGCGACAAGGCAAAGCTGACCTGGACTTCCGCTTGCGGCCTCGAGTTTCCGGATGTTCTCGGCAAGTTGATTGAGATCACTCCAGGCTCGGACACCGTCGAATTGAAAACTGCGTTTGTGACCAGCGAAGCGGAGTTTGATGCCGCGTCCGTCGCCAATCTGGACGTCATTATCAAGACGTCGGACCAGCCCGAAGCGGCAAAGCTTGAAAAGGGGAATCCGGTGCGATTCACTGGCACTTTGGAGAGCTACGATCCGGATCCGGCCTTCATGTTGCACTGGGACAAGGCCAAAGTGAACCCTGAGGACCTGCCCAAGACATCAGGTCCGAAGAAGCCTCCCGTGAGGAAGCCGGCTCCGAAGAAGCCTGGGAATTAGCTGGGTTAGCAACACGGAAAAATCGAAAAGCCCCGGGCGAAAGGTCCGGGGCTTTTTTATTATATGCCGAGCATGTTCGATAGCTTGGAGGTGAAGGTCCTCTTCACAGCGTGATGGACGAGTCCGACCCTAAATTACGCGCCTCCCATCGCTTACTTTGACTCCCTCGGTCTTCCTCGACTCTTCGATGGTCTTGCGTAAACCTCTGAACCGCCGTACGCGGACCCGCATCTACGGTGGTGGGGCAGGGGCGAGTGGGTGACCACTCCCCTATGCCGATTTAAATGAATCTTGGTAGGGCCGGCATTTTGCCGGCAAGGGACTCTTGAGCTCGTATGAGAACTTTGTCTTCCGGGAGGGCACGACTTTAGTCATTCCGTAAGGGAAGCAATATCAGCGGCTTTAGCCACGGAGGGACCCCTTCGCGGTTCACACGCTCTCTATTGCGGCCAGAATGGCGGCGCTACAAACGCGTTGACACAATGTTCTAGCGGCTCTTGCGGCGGCGATGGTCGAGTTTGTACTCGGTGATTTTGCGGCTGAGGGTGTTGCGATGAATGCCGAGAAGTTCGGCGGCGCGGCACTGGTTGCCGTTGGTACGCTCCAGGACGCGCTTGATGAAGCGCCTTTCGAATTCGCCGACCGCCTCATCAAACAGAATTCCGCGTTCCACCATTTGCCCGACCAGGCCTTCCAATTGATCTCTCACGTCCGCACTCTCCGCAACAGGAATTTGTCTTGAAGGGCCGACTTACGAGTCCAATTCGCGCCCGACCAGGAGGCGATAGGCCTCGCGGTACTTGGCGCGTGTGGCGGCAACCACATCGGGGGGCAATGTGGGACCCGGCGGCGTCTTCGGCCACTGGATCCGTTCGAGGTAGTCACGCACAAATTGTTTGTCGAAAGAAGGCTGCGGGCCGCCGGGCCGGTATTCGGGGACGGGCCAGAAGCGCGAGGAGTCGGGCGTCAGCGCTTCGTCGATCCAGATCAGTTCGCCGTCAAGCAGCCCGAATTCGAACTTGGTGTCCGCGAGAAGAATGCCGCGTGGCGCGGCGTAGGCGGCGGCGCGCCGGTAAATTTCGAGCGTAATGTTGCGGACTCTTTCGGCCAGGTCCTTGTCGATGATTTCAGCGGCGCGTTCGAAGGAGATGTTTTCATCGTGGCCGGCTGCGGCCTTGGTGGCCGGGGTGAAAATTACTTCGTGAAGTTTATCGGACTCCTGGAGGCCTCGCGAAAGGGCGATGCCGCAGATTTTTCCGGTGGCTTTGTATTCCTTCCAGCCGGAACCGGAGAGATAGCCGCGCGCGACGCATTCGATGGGCAGCGGTGAAGTCTTTTTCACGACCATCGAGCGTCCGGCCAAGTCGTCCCGGAATTTGTCGAACGGGGCAGGGAAGTCGGTTGCGCTCAGAACGTGAGTGGGGATGACGTCCTTCAACAGATCGAACCAAAAGAGTGAGAGTTGCGTGAGGACCCGGCCCTTGTCGGGGATGGGCGTGGGCATGACCACGTCGAAGGCGGAGAGGCGATCGGTGGCCACGAGCAGTAGGCGATCGCCGAGATCGTAGATATCGCGCACCTTGCCACGCGCCATGGGCGCGATGCCGGCGAAATTTGTCTCGCGAATGACCTTCATTACAGGACTTGCGTTCACAACCCGATTGCCTCTGACAAAGTGTTGAGCATTCTATCCCAGCGCGTGCCGAAGTCAATGTAACTCCCGAAAATTTTTCCACAAAGAAAAACGTCTGAAGAACATTTTTTTGGTGATAGGAGAAGGAAGCAGGCGAAAAAATTGCCTATGAAGAAAAAGAATGCAAGCCCTGCTAGGCGGCGGTGGCGGCGCGGCGCTTGGGAGCGGGCGCTTCGTCGCCTTCCCAGCGGACGCTCACCAGCTTCGAAACGCCCGGTTCCTGCATGGTGACGCCGTAGAGTACGCTGCCGGTCTCCATAGTCTTGCGATTGTGCGTGACCACGATGAACTGCGTCTGCCCGCTCATATCGGCGATAAGTTTCGTGAAGCGGCCCACGTTGGCTTCGTCGAGCGGCGCGTCCACTTCGTCGAGGATACAGAACGGGCTGGGCTGATAACGGAAAATGGCGATGAGCAACGCCAACGCGGTCATAGCTTTTTCACCGCCCGAGAGCAGCAGGACGTTTTGCAGGCGCTTGCCCGGAGGTGAAGCGACGATATCGATGCCGGCGTCGCCGGAGCTGTCGGGCTCCGTCAAGCGCATTTCGGCCGTGCCGCCGCCGAAGATGGTGTGGAAGGCGTTCGTGAAATTCGTGTTGATGGCGGCGAAAGCCTGCTCGAAGCGTTCCTTCGTGATGGCGTCGAGTTCCTTGATGGCCTGTTGGGTGTCCGTGATGGACTGCAACAGATCGTCGCGCTCACGGGTGAGGAAGACGTAGCGCTGTTCGCATTCGTTGTATTCCTCGAGGGCCATCATGTTGACCGCGCCCATGTTTTCGATTTTCTGTTTCATTTCGCGATAGCTGGCTTCGGCCACGGCAAGTTCTTCACCGGACATGAAAGCGGTCTCCGAGGCGATCAAATCTTCGGGCTGCGCGTTGACCTCGGCGAGGCAGGTTTCGCGGAGATGGGCGCGGTCGGAATCGTTGCGCGCCTTTTCGATTTCGAATTTGCCACGCTCGTCACGCATTTCCTGCAGCGCCTGGCGGGCCATGCGGAGATGATCCTCGGCCTGGGTGACGCGCGTGCGCGCGGCCTCCCACTCCTGTTCCATTTCCTTTTGTTTTCCATCCAGGCGCAGTTTTTCCGCGCTCAGGGCACTCAACTGCTGCGTCAGTTCTTCCGTCTGCCGCGCCATCGCCAGGGTCTCTTCACTGATGGATTGTTCCTGCTGGCGCACCGCCAATTCACGGCGTTCGAGATCGGCGCGCTCTTCGTCCAGGCGTT
Source organism: Candidatus Acidiferrum sp. (assembly GCA_035262705.1). Taxonomy (GTDB): domain Bacteria; phylum Acidobacteriota; class Terriglobia; order Acidiferrales; family UBA7541; genus Acidiferrum. Next base: position 16,286 of record DATFSI010000170.1, read on the forward strand.
TGGCGATAGCTTCGGCGAGTGCGAGCCGTTCGTTCATAGCGGCGAGATCGGCCTTGGCGGCGGAGAGTTCGTCCTGCTCGGTCTGTACGGCCCCGCGAAGTCGCGCCACTTCGGCGGTGAGCCGCGCGCTTTCCGCTTCCGCTTCGGCGCGGGATGTTGCGGCGGCTTCGTGCTGCAATTTGGCTTGCTCCGCGCGGCGCTGCACGGTTTCGATTTCGCGGCGCACGCGAGCGAGTTCGTTCTGGCAAACGGTCAAGTCGAGCCCGAGGCGAGCGAGATCACCCTGCGATTGTTCGTGCCGATGCTTGGTGGCGAACAGGGTGCGTTCGGCTTCGCGTTGCTGCGCGGTCAATTCTTCATGCGCCTGCTCGGCGGCTCGAAGTTCCGTGGCCAGTATTTCCAGTTCAGCGTGGCTTTGCGCGGCGCGGTGCTCGAGTTGCATCACTTCGGCATCCAGCGCGCGAAGTTCGCGCTTCATGCCTAGCGGGCCGGCTTCGTCGGGGCGGCCGCCGGTGACCATGCGTCCCTGATAGCAGGTCCCTTCCGTTGTGACGAAGGCGTATTGGGGATATTCGCGCGCGAGCTTCTCCGCGGCGACAGCACTGTCGGTCAGATAACCGGAGCGAAGGCGCGGCAGGAATTGCTTTGCTGCTGGCCCGAGCGGATCACGGAACTCCACAAGTTTGTCGAGCCGGGCAATGACGCCGTCTTCCGCGCGGAAGTGCACGATTGGCTCGTACTCCTCGAGTTTCAGATTGCGCAACGAGTCGACGAAGAAAGTGGCGCGGCCGCCAACTTCGTTGCGGAGCAGGGAAACGCCGGCGCGGGCGTGATCGTAAGTTTCGACGACGACATATTCCAATTCGTCGCGCATATACTGCTCGATGGCCGCTTCGTGATGCTCCTGCACTTCGGCGTAGTCAGCCAGTACGCCGACGGCGTGGAATTCCTGGCCGCCGTGGCGCTCGTTGGCGGCGAAAAGCTTTTGCACTGCTTCGCCGGTGTAGGAGCGGTCGTTCAGAATTTGCGTGAGCGTGGAATGGCGCGCGCGGACGCCAGAGAGAGAGTCACGCAGGGCGTCGGCTTCCTTCTGAGAGGTTTCTCGCGATTGCTTCAGTTCCGCCGTACGGGCCTGGAGTTCCGCGGCGTGCTTCTGGAGTTCGCCGGCGTGAGTGATTGCGTTCTGCCAGTCCTGCGCGGCGCGTTCTGCATCGTCGCGCACCTGGATGGAGCTTTCGAGCAGGCTGGCCTCGCGTGCTTCCTGCCTGCGCAGGGTCTCGGTCTGATGCACCAGCGCTTCCTCGGCCTGCTTCTGTTCGCCGTGCAGGCGGAGTAGGCTGTCGCCGGCTTCAGTCGCGACGCGGTGCAGGGCTTCCATGCGCGATTCGGCGTCGGAAATCTGTGTTGTGCGTTGGGCCGCGCGGGCATTGAGTTCCTCGACGCGCGCGTGAACGGTTACGGAGTCACGGCGAGCGTTTTCCACGGCCTGGATCTGCGCGGTGTTGCGTGTCTCCCATTCCGTGTGCTGGGTGGTGAGGGCGCTTCGCTCGACAGCGAGCTGTTCGTTGCGGCCAGCGAGTTCCGCGCTGCGCGTCTGATTGAAGGCGATGCGGTTCTCGATGCGGTCGACTTCGAGCGCCGTGTGATTCAGCACGTTCTGGTTCTGGCGGAGTTCCGTGTCAAGCGAATAGATGCGCTGGTTCAGGCGGTCCTGATCGGCTTCCTGCTCGTGAATCTGTTGCGCGCGTTGATTTTCCGTGGCGGTCAATTCGGTGAGGCGCGTCTGCAAACGGTCGGCTTCGGCGTCGAGCTCGCGGGCTTTGCCGGCCAGCATCTGGCGGACAATGCCGCGCATCTGCTCGCGGATTTCGGCATAGCGGCGTGCCTTGGCGGCCTGGCGTTTCAGCGAGCCGAGTTGCTTTTCGACTTCTACCACGATGTCGTTGACGCGTGCGAGATTGACCTTGGAAGATTCCAGCTTGGCTTCGCTCAGGCGCTTTTTCGTTTTGAACTTGGTCACGCCCGCGGCTTCTTCAATGATGGCACGGCGCTCCATGGGTTTGGTGGCGAGAATCTGGCCGATGCGGCCCTGTTCGATGATGGCGTAGGAATCCGGGCCCAGACCCACGCCCATGAACATTTCCTGGATATCGCGCAGGCGGCCGACCCGGCCATTGATGAGATATTCGCTCTGCCCACTGCGATAAAGGCGGCGGCTGACGACCACTTCGCCCGGCTTGGTGACCAGTGCGGGCTTGTCCGCCTTTTTCTTCCGCTTGCCCTTGAATCCGGGCTGGGCGTCTCCGGAAGCGGGGGTTTCTTGCGCCGTATCCGTTTCAGAAGGAGCAGGATCCTCCGTCAGGCCAGCCGTCTCCGTGGCCCTCTGTGTCTCCTCTGCGGCCTCTGGGTTCGAATCCTTCTTTTCCTCTTCGGGGCCGGCGTTTTCCAGAACGAAGCGCGCGGCCTCGGCGAGCTCCGGATCTTCCATGGTGATGGTGACTTCGGCCATGCCCATGGGCGGACGCTTGGTGGTGCCGTTGAAGATGCAGTCAGACATGCGCTCGGCACGTAGGGACTTGTGGCTCTGCTCGCCCAGCACCCAACTGATGGCGTCCACCACGTTCGATTTGCCGCAGCCGTTCGGGCCAACGATGCAGGTGGTGCCGGTGCCGCTGAACGTCACCAGGGTGCGTTCGCAGAACGACTTGAAGCCCACAATTTCGACTTTGCGCAGCTTGAGCAAGGTGTCCCCTCTAGTCGTAGCCTACCGCTTCGCGGCGCCGCGTCAATGGAACTGAACCCGGCATCCGAACGCCAGTTGCAGCGCGTTCTGGTGGTTCTAGAACGTGCCTTTCGCCACTGCAAAGTCCAACGCACACACCATCAGCGCGGACAAATTCAACCAGGGTATCTGGCGCGAAGAGAGACGACTTTCCTTTCCTCGAGACGAGGAGTCTTCACGCAACGCTTCTGCCTGTAACCGGCAGAAAGCACAAACGTTTGGCAGGTTCTCGGTCAGAGCCCAGCCGCCTGGCGCTAAGATGGCGGTACGGGAGGAAAGCGTAGCATGGGGCCGGGGCGGTGTAAAGCGTTACTCTACCTATTGTGGCTGTTTGTTCCACACCCCAAGCGTTGGCCACGATGATTGATTTACAAGCGTTTAGCGACAATGCGCAAACGGCGGTAGTCCATGACCCACTGGCCGTCGCGGAAGATGATGGGGCGTAGCTGCTCCTCAATTTCTTCCTTCAGGCGGCCGCGTTTGGTGTCTGGCAGTCCCTCGGTGAAGCTGGCACCAAACATCTCGAGCCAATTTCGCAGGCCGCGTTCGCCATCGTCGAGCGGCGTAGGGCGGTCGAAGAGGATCGCGTAGGTGACTTCGAAACCGTTTCTTTCAAGCAGTCCCGCATATTCGGCAACGCTCGGGTAATACCAGGGATTCGGCGAAGGGCAAGGCAGATGCAATTTTTTCCAGGCGCGGTCCGCGGCTTTCATCAGTTCGTTGGTGTTGCCTTTGCCGCCGAATTCGGCGACAAAGCGTCCGCCGGGGCGCAGGAGATTGCCGATGCCCACGATGACGCGTTCGGGTTCCTTGATCCAGTGCAGCGCGGCGTTGGAGAAAACGGCGTCGAACGCGCCGCCTAGCGTAAGTTCGCGCGCGTCCATCACTTCAAAGCGCTGCGCCGGATATTTTTCGCGGGCTTGGCGAACCATTTCGGGGGAGCGGTCCACGCCAACCACGTGCGCGCCGGTGTCGGCGACCCTGGCCGCGAGGTGGCCGGTACCACAGCCGAGGTCGAGAATGCGTTCACCAGGCTTGGCGTCGAGCAACTCGAGCAATCCCGCGGCGAGTTTCCAGACAAAGGAATGCTTTTCGTCATATAGCCCTGCATCCCATTTCGCTCTTTCAGCCACTTTGCGCTCCGCCCATTTCCAGGGCCGCGCCGCTCACCGTGTCGAAGGTTTGGCCCGAACCTAGTTTGACCACGCCACGCGCGACGCTTGCATTCGAAACCGGGAATGTTCCGGACCAGTCCGTCTTCATGTAGGGCAGGACATGAATGCCTGGAGCTGCGCCTTCGAGAACTGCTTCAAGGGAACCGTCGGGCAGTCGGCCGGAAAATTTCCAGCGCAATTGATCGCTGGTGCGCACAATTTCCTGTTCCTTGATTCTTCGCACCAGTTGCGCCCTTCCGCCATGCCACCACACCGCATTGCGGAAGACCAGTCCCAGAGGCATGTCGTAAACGAGCGCCTCGAGCGTACTGGCGCCGCCAGGTTGCTGGAAGTATGCGTGCATCCAGCGCCAGTAGCTGCGATGGCGGTAGCCGCAGTTGTGGCCTTGTACACCATAACCGAGCGGCTCGCGGGAGAATTTCTGGCCGTCGAATTCGATTTCGCCGGAAAAAGCGGCGTCGGAATGTGGTGAGCAGGAAAAGCCGATCCACCCTTTGTCACTGAGCTTGACGCCAAAGTGAGAATGGATGCGCAGGTTCCAGCGGATGTGATGGCCATCCGCGCGCAGGTTGCCCCAGCAGCGGCCTTCTTCGATGCCGCTATGGCCAGCTCTGAAATGGAAGGGAACATGTCGCGGCGCGCTGAGATTCACTTGGTCAGCAGGAACGTCGACGATGAAGCTTTGCGGCGCGGCGTTTTCGGGAAACCAGGTGGCCCAGACCTGAAAGAACCGGCGTGCAGGCTGGTCCGGCTTGGGTATCTGGTGGTTGACCAGCAAATAGCGGAACCACCACGCGCCGCTGTCGTCGGCCAGGCCACAGCGCACGAACCACACTTCGTACCGGCGGCGCATTTGGGCTTTTGAATATATGGCGTTCAGCTGGGAAGGGGGCAAGATGACTCCATTGGATGACAGATAACAGGAAAAGAGAACGAGAAGCAACGCGCTCAGGGCTGCAACACCTCTTGGTTCCTGCTCCCTGCTATCTGTTCTCTGCTATCTAGCTCACGAAATTGTAAACAAAATCCTCCGCAACCGGTATAGGATGAAATTCCCACCAGGAGGAGCGTCATGGCAAAGAAAGACCGGCTTGCGGAAATGAGTGAAAAGGTAGGAGCAGCGCTGGGCAAAGCCAACCGCGAAGCGCACCTCAAGGCGCGCAAGGTGTCGGATGCCAGCAAGGTTGCCAAAGAAGAGCTTCAGGAAATTTCCAGGCAGGTCGAGGCTCTCAAGAAGCAACTGGAGAAAACCGCGAAACGTCTGAGGACCGCCTTGCAATGAACTCGGGCAAACGCCTCCTGCCCACGTTTTCTTATTACCCTGAGTCTAAACTTTCTTGCGGGTTGCGGGGACCGCTCGGAATGGCACTGCGCTTCGCTTGGCGACGCCGCAAAAGGCTGAGGCAGGTGAAAGCAGTTGGATACGAGACGATCTCCTCCCTCCTCGCACACGCACTGCCCATATAGCCGGTGAACTTTCTCCATCAAAGGAATGGTGTGCCTTTGAGTTCTCACCTGCCGACTCGTAAGGGATATGGATTCTTCTGCGAGACATACGACACAGGCCCGGCCCCTTAAGGAATGTAGCCAAGGCCTACCTTAACTCGACGCTTCTTTGGAAAACTCGCGGCGATCAAGGACTGTGGACAGCACCAGCGACGTGGCCGTTTCTCCGAACTGGCTTAGGTGACCGATGAGGAGCTCAAGGCCGGCGGTGTCGGGAACGGCCGCCTTCAGATAGAACGAAGCCCGCCCCGCAATGTGGTGGCATTCCAGAATCCAAGGCAATTTGTGAATCGCCTTTTGAAAGCGCGGATATTCCGCTCGACTGACACGCATCTCAATCATAGCTTGCACGCCAAGTCCGAGACGATCCGGGTTGATTACGGCGTGGTAGCCGGTGACGACTCCGGCATCTTCCAAGCGGCGAAGGCGTTCGGCCGCAGCCGGAGGAGAAAGTCCGGCGCGCCGCCCGATTTCGGCATAAGAGGCGCGGGCGTTGGCTTGGACTACTTGGATAATAATCCAATCCTTGTCGTCCATATTACCTTCGATTCGTCGAAGAATATGTTGATTGACCATCGAATCTAATAAAAATACTATCATATGATTTCGATTGGCTCTTCTGCTTTTGTGTCGCAATTCATATCCTGGAGCCATGACCGCAAAACTCGAGGCAATCAACAACCACTCCACCTCTCTCATCCTGGCCAGACGATTTCGGCGCGCCGCGGGATTCGTGCCAAGTGGCGTCGCTGTTCTTTCCACTGGGGACGTCGCGATGACCGTCAGTTCTCTCCATTGCGTATCTTTTCATCCGCCCTTTGCCAGCGTGGCGCTGGCAAAGGAGTCTCGAAAGGCGGCAACCATTCTGGAAAGCGGACGATTCCATGCGCGCGTGCTGCGGAGCGGGGAAGAGGACCTGGCGCGAGGAGAAAAGGATTCCGGCAAGGACGGAATGGTGGACATGGAATGCGTGATTGCGGCAAAGCATGAAGCCGGAGACCACCACTTGATCCTGGCCAGGGTCGAAGAGGTGGGGATCTCCAGCGGGTGCCCGCTGATCTACTGGCGGCGCGGACTACATAGATGCCGTCCGCAGTACGACTTTGTTGCTGCACGGGAGAGATTTGAGGAATTCTTGGCCGCGTGGGTAGGCGGAACGCTGCCTAAAAAGGAATGGACGCATGCCAGTCACGTTGCAATTGGTGCTTTTTATGCGGTGCGCTATCCAGGAGAGGCCTTCGAAAAAACGAAGCAGGGGATCATCCGCTATAACGAAGCGGTTGGAACAGAGAATAGCGCGACCTCGGGATATCACGAGACGTTGACCCGGTTTTGGGCGAATGTGCTGGCGAAGTTCGCAATAGGATTCACCGACGCCTGGGAGACGGCCCGGGAAGCCGTGGAAAGATTCGGCGAAGAGCGGGACCTGCATCATTTGTATTACAGCTTCGACGTGGTGCGAAGCACGGAAGCCAGGCGCAGCTGGGTGCCCCCCGATCTGGACGGGCAGTATTGAGACCGATCCTCTTGACTCGACGCGTAAATTCTCGTCGTCGCCGACTGAACTGGCATGTCCCGGATCTCTATATAGAAGAGAGTGCCTACGTAGGTTTTTTTGTCCGGTCCGTCCAACAGCAGGGAAGCGACCCGAGCTGGTGTCGTTGCGGGCGCGGCGGAGGCTCGGCTACAATCGCTCTTTTGCTTATCGACGGAAAGGCCTGGCCGAGACGCGATGCACGAAATTCAGCTACACAATACCCTATCGGGAAAAATCGAACCCTTTGTGCCGCTGAAACTCGGGCAGATCGGCATGTACACCTGCGGGCCGACGGTGTACGACTACGCTCATATCGGCAACTACCGCACTTTCGTTTTCCAGGACATTCTGCGGCGTTTCCTTAAGCTGCGCGGCTTCCGGCTCAACCACGTAATGAACCTGACCGACGTGGATGACCGCATCATCGTTAACGCGGCCGCTGCGGGGGTGGGTATCCGCGACTACACGGAAAAATTCGTGCAGGCGTTTTTTGCGGATTGCAAAACATTGAGCATTGAAGCACCGGAGCACTGGATTCGCGCCACGGACCACATCAACGACATGGTTTCGCTGATCCAGAAACTGCAGCAGAACACCTACACGTACCCCAGCGAAGGCTCAATCTATTACCGCATCACAAAATTCAAGGACTACGGGAAACTCTCGAAAGTGGACTTGTCTGGCATTCAGGCGGGCGCGCGCGTGGACAACGACCGCTACGAAAAAGAGAGCGCACGCGATTTCGCATTGTGGAAAGCGCCAAAACCCGGCGAGCATTTCTGGGAGACCCCGATCGGGGCGGGGCGGCCGGGCTGGCACATCGAATGTTCCGCGATGGCCATGAAATACCTGGGCGATACGCTGGACATTCACACCGGCGGTGTAGACCTGGCTTTCCCCCACCACGAAAACGAGATCGCGCAAAGCGAGGCGGCAACGGGGACGCAGTTCGTGCGCTACTGGTTGCACGCCGAGCACTTGCTGGTGGAAGGCGAGAAGATGTCCAAGTCGCTGGGCAATTTCTTTACTCTGCGGGACTTATTCGCAAAGGGTTACAAGCCATCGGCGCTGCGCTTTGCGCTGGCCAGCGTGCCCTACCGGCGCCAGCTGAATTTCACGTTTGACGGTTTGCAGCAGGCGACGAGTTCGGTGGAGCGCCTGCGGAATTTCGCGGCACGCTTGAAGAATGAAAAATTCCCCGTCGGCAATCAATCGGGCATGGCGGAACGTATCGCCAAAGCCGCGGACGATTTCGACGCTGGGCTTTCCGACGACCTGAACACGGCGCAGGCGCTGGCCGCGGTGTTCGATTTCGTGCGCGAAGCAAACATAGCAATGGACAAAGGCGAATTCCGGCTGGGCGACGTGGCCGTCGCAACGGAGTTCCTTGCGAGCTTCGATAAAGTCTTCGCCGTGCTCGAAGACACCGACGGCGAAAAGCTGAACGCCCTGGGTTTTGGCGGCGGCGACGCCGGTCCCGATGATGCCGAAATCGAAAAACTGGTACAGGAGCGCCAGGCGGCACGCGCCCGGCGCGACTTTGCGGCCTCCGATCGCATCCGAAGAGAACTCTCCGACCGTGGTATAATTTTAGAGGACACCAAAGACGGAAAGGTCCGCTGGAAACGCAAATGAAGCATTTTCACTTTCTCAAGCATGATCGCGTTGCCGTGGGTCCCCGTGTGCCCCGCAAGTTCCATCCCGCGAATTTGCGTCCCGGACTTTTCGGCGTCGACTTATAAGTGTGTTCTGCAGGCTCCGGCAGCTGACGCCGGTCCACAAGCCTGCTGTTTCCCCACCTGGTTTCATCAACCATCAACTTGCGAATCGCCAGCGAAACGCACCTCTGGAGAAATCATGATTACTGCTATTGAAACGAAATTACCAAAGATCAAGACCGCTTTGCCGGGCCCTAAGGGCAAGGAAGTGATTGCCTACGACGCGAAGTATATGTCGCCGTCGCTGACGCGCGATTACCCGCTGGTGGCGGAACGTGCTTCGGGCGCGATGGTGGAAGATCCCGACGGAAACACGTTCCTGGATTTTGCCGCTGGCATCGCGGTGTGCTCGACGGGCCACTCGCACCCCAAGGTGGTGGAGGCCATCCAAAAACAAGCCGCGGAGATGATTCACATTGCGGGAACGGATTTCTATCACCGGCACATGCCGGAGTTCGCAGAAAAGCTCGTTTCCACGATGCCAAAGACGCACAACTGGAAAGTGTTTTTCGGCAATTCAGGGACGGAAGCCGTGGAGGGCGCGATCAAGCTGGCGCGCTATCACACCAAGCGTGACAAACTGATCGCGTTTTATGGCTGTTTCCATGGGCGCACGCTCGGCTCGTTGTCGCTGACCGCGTCGAAGAGCACGCAGCGCAAATACTTCGGCACGCTGCTGGGCGGTGTGGAGCACATTCCATATCCCTATGCCTACCGCTGCCCGCTCGGCCACACGAAAGAGACCTGCGGTGGCGAAATCATCGAGCTACTGGAGCAGCAAATCTTCAAGCGCCTTTTTGCGCCGGAAGAGGTCGCAGCCATCATCGTGGAGCCGATCCAGGGCGAAGGGGGCTTCATTCCCGCGCCGGTGTTTTTCCTGCAGGAACTGCAGCGTCTATGCAACAAGCACGGCATCATGCTCATCATCGATGAAGTGCAAGCGGGCATGGGGCGCACCGGAAAGTGGTGGGCCTATGACCACGCCGGCATTACTCCGGACATCGTCCTGACCGCGAAGGGCATCGCCAGCGGCATGCCGGTGTCGGCATTCATCGCCAAGGACAGCGTGATGAACTGGAAGGTCGGCTCGCACGGGACAACCTATGGCGGCAATCCCGTTTGCCTGGCGGCAGCATCGGCTACTTTTGACCTCATCAAAAGCGGGCTGATGACAAACGCGGAGAAGGTAGGCAACTACATCTTCAGCAAAATCAGCGATTGGCCGAGCCGGTTCAAGATTGTGGGCGATGTACGAGGCAAAGGCCTGATGATTGGCGTCGAAATCGTGCGCAATCAGCGGACCAAGGAAAAGGCCGCCGACCTGCGGGACGCAGTGGTGACCAACGCGTTCCACCGCGGATTACTGACGCTCGGCTCCGGCGAAAATTCCATCCGAATGTCGCCGCCGCTCATCATTGACGAGGAGCAAGCGGACTGCGCGATCCGTATTATGGAAGAATCGATCGCCGAGGTGCAGAAAGCGCTCTGAGAAGCCGTTAGCTGTAAGCCATAGCTGAAGAAACTGCACACCTGTCATTCCGAAGGCGGTCTTGCCCGAGGGACCTCTGCACCATCGCACCGGTTTTGCTGCGATGAATCTGCTGTTTCAGGAAGTCCTGGTGCGCACCGCGCATGCATTTCTGCGCGGGCGCCACCTGAAGAAGTGCCCAGTTCGGTTCGACGTCGTGGCCATTGACACATGCGGGGAAGCCACAGGTACTCCGCCTGCACAAGGACGCCCTTAGCCCTAAAGCATAGCCCATGCCTTCCTGCTTACCTACGCGGCAAGAAGGGTTACAATAGGAGTCCACCCGGGCTGCGGACGGCGCGGCGTGGGAGACTCCTCGGGAGGGTTGTGCATTGCCGGAGTTACGCAAAGATCCTATTACCGGTCGCTGGGTGATTATTTCGACGGATCGTGGGAAGCGGCCAAACGATTTTCTACGCGAAAGTGTTTTCCCCAAGGCCCCGCAGAATTGCCCCTTCTGTCCGGGCAACGAAGTGAAAACGCCGCCGGAGATTCTCACCTACGGCCGAAATGGCACCGGGCCAAACACGCCGGGATGGAACATCCGCGTGGTGCCGAACCGGTTCCCGGCGCTCGGCATCGAAGGCGAGCTGGACCGCGAAGGCGAGGGCCTGTTCGACAAGATGAACGGCATCGGCGCGCACGAGGTGGTCATCGAGACGCCGCAGCACCAGACCACACTGGCGCAATTGCCGCAGAAGGCCATCGAAGACGTGCTGTGGGCCTACCGCGACCGCATGCTGGACTTGAAGAACGACAAGCGCTTCCGCTACGTGCTGATCTTCAAGAACCACGGCGAAGCCGCCGGGGCCTCCGTGGAGCACCCGCACTCGCAGTTGATTGCCCTGCCCATCGTGCCGCGGCGCGTGCGCGAGGAAGTGGATAGCTGCTGGCACTATTACGACGAAAAAGAGCGCTGCATTTTCTGCGACATCATCCGGCAGGAGCGCGACACCGGCGAACGCGTCGTCGGCGAAAACGACCACTTCATCACCCTGGCGCCTTATGCGCCGCGCTTTCCGTTTGAGATGTGGCTGCTGCCCAAGGTGCACAGCTCAGCCTACGAGAACAACCAGAGCAGCATGTACAGCGCCCTGGCCAACATGTTGAAAGACACGCTGCTGCGCATGGACGCAGTGCTGGACCGCCCGCCGTTCAACTTCATGATCCACACCTCGCCCATTGGGGAAGAGATCAACGACCACTACCACTGGCACATCGAGATCATCCCCAAGCTGACCAAGGTGGCGGGCTTCGAGTGGGGCACCGGGTTTTACATCAACCCCACGCCGCCGGAAGAATCGGCGCGGTTCCTGCGCGAGGCGCAGGTGGAAGAGCCGGTGAAGAAGTAGTTGGGCCATCATTTCCATGAGGGGCAGGGGCCCCATACCTGTCGGGAATGCACGAATTTAGTCATGCTGTAAGCTCGTGCATCAATTCGACTTTAAACGCTGGGGTATCTAGTAGAACCGGGCAATTCTGTCGCGAATTCGCAACGTGCGCCTAACATAGGGCGCGGATTTTCGATATAATTACGAGATTGAGGCGCGGTACCCAAGTGGTAAGGGAGAGGTCTGCAAAACCTTTATGCGTGGGTTCGATTCCCACCCGCGCCTCCAATTTTCAGCCTTTGTTTTCATTCAGTTCACCGGTTCCCTCACAAAGAGTACGTGATTTGTACCGAAATTTTTCTTTTTCGAAACCGGATCGAGCTTCCAAGCCCTCGTCACATCTGCTTCTAACTGCTCCTGGCGCGACCGCACCCAGGGGTTGTAGTGCTTCTCTGTGATGCGCACACTCTGGTGTCCGAGCAGGACCGAGACCCGCTCAATCGGCACGCCGGCTTGAAGCAACTCAGCAGCGAAAGTGTCACAGGAACGATGGCTCACCGCATCGCATTGCTCCTTCGAGATTCCGGCTAGGTCGAACACTTTCCTTAGACGCTTCTCCCAATTTCTACAGCTTCTTGTCTTTCTTAAGCCACTTTAGAGCATTTCCGAGGGCGTCCACCGGATCAGGGATGGTAGAGGCCACATCCGCGGTATTCACAGACCGGTCCACACCGCTCTTAACGTCCCTGGGAACGTCTTGATAGCCTTGCCCTTGATGAATCACGGCGTAAGGCTTCTTGGAAGTGTCGAGCACAAAATAATTAGCTTTTCCCTGCACCTGCGAAGAAGGGCGAACATCGTGATAGGCACTAGTCACGCTGGCTTGAGTAGTAGTGGTTGTTGGATTTTGACCCGTGGAAAGAATGACGTTGGCACGGTCCAAACTGGCCTTGGCTAGTTCGGACCCGTTGAGGCCATTGTTCCAGAGAATAATGAAGTCCGGGGCCTTGTCGTCGAAACACATTCCTTTGAATTTCCTGGGGCCATCGTGATCCCACATTTTCTTCTGTTCGGGGGTAAGACCCACTTGCAGGTCTTTTCCGTCAGTGTAGACGACAGTAAATTTTGCCTTGCATTCCTGCGCGACTAACTCAGCACAACTCGCGGTCGCACACAAAAACCCGAAGAGTATATTCCGGATCATTTTTCCTCCTGAGGAAATTTCGTTGGTGTGAACGTAGCATAAACATTAACACTTGCTAAGCTATTGACGGTTCTGGATGGCGCCAACATGCTGACCGAGCATTACATCTGGCGAGCGATTGAACAGGCAAAGCGGCATCGCTGAGAAGATCGACGAACGCTGGCCCGCCGAACCTCCAGCACCATCTGACCGTTAATTGTGCTGTCCGCAATTCCGGGCAGAAAGAGAAATTTCCCTACTTGCGCACCATGCTGCGGAACGCTTTGGTATCTATAGAAACGGGGGTCGGTTGACTTGCGGGGTGTGAAGACCGTCATGCTTAATTATCGCGCAGTCGAGATTCCACTTCTCCGTTGAACTTCCACGACTCGTTGCTCTTCCACTCCCATACGAAAATAGATATATTCTCAGCTGATTTCGCCCGGGATAGCCGCCTGTCTCGAGGTCAATCGAAAGTACAAGTCCAGGTTTGCGTCTCTCGTTAAGGTAGACGAGAGACGCACGTGGAGAGAGGGCTGCGATGGGAAGCAGCCCTCTTCTATTTGGCAGAAATTGCAACTTGTAGACAGACTGAATGCCTCAAGCTATGCTCCCACCGGGAGCTTACGCCCGGCGAACCAACAGAGCTGCTAAGAAGTTCTCGAAGCGGAAGCCGAGCAAGTCCCGCACTATAGAACCACGGCCCCCACCGCCACAAACCCCACCAATACTGCCGGTAGCACTGCCGTTCCCTAACATTTATTACGATGCTGGGTGGAACGATTCGTGGCAATTCCGGCGTTGCCTACACGAACATCGAACACTGTAAGAAGCTGCTAGGTGCGCGATGCCACAAGGGTACGGCTGGTATGTGTTCGCCGTTGAAAACGGCGTGGAGCGTCAACCACACGATGCGGAGGATGAGATTGTGAACCGTTTACGTTTTGGCAAAAACTGGAAATAGCAGCTTTAGCGGTCTTCTTCGCGGAAAATTCTCAATCACTCCGTCTGCCTGCTTCATCTCTTCAGGCGTTATATTGACCATCGGCTGGTCCAGGTTCACTTTGTTTGGCTTTGACTTGCGCCTGGTTCGACGTGCCCGGCGAAGATAGCCTTTCAAGGTCTTCTGGATAAACAGACGAATCTGTTTATCTCGTTCCTGTTTTTCTCTATCGATTTCGGCCATATAGACTTCTCTCGAAGGGCGATTATATGCCTTGGAAGTTATCTAGTTTCCAAATTCTAGGTTCCAGTTTTTGGTAGGACCCGCAGTCGTAGGAGAAACGACCGGACTGGTACCGGGCATTGTGGTGACCATTGTCACCGCAAGTTGTGAAACCCGGATGGGCGGCTACCCGGGTTACATGATGGCTGGAAATATGCGGAATATCGTTATACCCCGCTAGCATACACCTTGTTTGAAACGATTCAATAAGATTCTTCGGCGTCATTCGGCGTTGGGTAGGGATGGCGTTGCCGAGAAGTTCGCGTAGTTCAGAAATTTCAAAAGCTCTCCGCCCAAGAGCCTCTGCCAAATCTTTCTACGCGAACTTCCCGACAACGCCACTAAGTAAGGGGTAGCTGCCAGGCCAGTCAGTATTACCTATTATCGTACTTATGCAACTGTCAAAACTACCAGTTCAAAGCGCTCACGCCTTTTCAAAGTGTGTTCACGAAAGCAAAGCGACAGCATGTTCAATCGCACTTTCCGTGATGGATTACACTACTGTGCGATAGAATCCCGGAATCATGCCTGAAACCCCCTGGCGAACATTTCGTGCCCCTAACCCCAACGGCGATTTCGTCGCCCTGCTTTCCTACTTGCCCTTGAAGAGCTACTGGGGGGTCTTCCGTTTGCCCTTCTATGCGGCGCAGGTGGTGAAACAGTTGGCGACTGCAGATGGTTTAGTTGGCTATTCGCTTCTTGCTCGTCCGCTTTCGAAGCGATTCTGGACGCTATCTGCGTGGGAAAGCGAAAGCGCGCTTCGAACCTTCGTTCAAAAACTGCCCCATCTGCGCGTCATGACTGCGCTCGCTACGCACATGGACATGACGAAGTTCGTGCGCTGGAAGGTCAAAGGGTTGGATTTGCCATTGCGCTGGAATGATGCGTTGCGAAGAGGCGATAATCCCTGACGTCGGCGTGCCCAACACGGGCTCGGAGATCTCCATCTTGGCGCCGTTATTTCAATAAAGCGCCTTAGCCTTTGCCCGCTTCTACCCGTGCCCTCATTGCTTTATTGCTGCAAAGTCACTCCCACCTGGCTGAATTCCGGACAGTTAGCGTCGAGGTGCAAAGGGGTGGGGAATCGTGTACGCTTTGCCTGTTTGGCAGCTTGCGGGTGCGTGCGGTTGCAATGCAGCTCGGGCCGCTAGCGGGTTAAGTGGAGATCTGTGTGAACGCCCGGCCAATCATCGCTCCGTTGATCAAGGCATTAGTGTTTGTGTCGCTGTGCGTGGCGATGAGCGGTTGCCACTCCTTGCCGGCGAACACCGCGCCTTCGATTGAGTTCACCAAAATTCCGCCCGCGGCGCAGGGCGGCCGGGAGCGCGTCGACACCATCGCGGGGCGCGTGCGCGGCGCGCGGCCGGGACAGTCGATCGTGGTCTACGCGCACAGCGGTCCCTGGTGGGTGCAGCCGTGGCCCGACCAGGCGCTGATTCCTATCCGGTCTGACTCCACCTGGAGCACGCAAACTCACCTCGGATTTGAATACTCCGCGATGCTGGTAGACGCGGGTTATCGCCCGCCGCCCACCATGGACCTGGCCCCCACGCAGGGCGGGATGGTGACCACACTCAAAATCGTTAAGGGTACTGGCACGCCCCAGTACGCTCCCACAAGACCTCTGAAGTTCAGCGGATACGACTGGACCATACGCACAATCGCCAGCGACCGCGGAGGCATGAACAATTTATACGATCCCGACAACGCCTGGACCGACAAGAGCGGGTCGTTGCACCTGCGCATCAAAAAGAAGGACGACCGGTGGTCTTGCGCCGAAGTCGTGCTGACGCGAAGCCTCGGCTACGGAACCTACAATCTGGTGGTCCGGAACACGTCGCATATGGAGCCGGCCGCAGTTCTCGGCATGCTTACCTACGACGACTGGGCGGGCGAGCAACATTTCAGGGAAATGGACATCAGCATCAGCCGGTGGGGGGACCCCGCCAACAAGAAAAATGCTCAATATACCGTTCAACCCTTCTATGTCCCCGGGAATCTGATTTCCTTTACCGTGCCACCGGGGACGCTGACCTATTCCTTGCGCTGGGAATCAGGGCGCGCCGCGTTCCGGACCTTCCCGGGCTCCTCGGCCAGCGGCACGCCGGTCTTTGAGCACGTATTCACTTCGGGCGTGCCATCGCCGGGGCAAGAGGTGATTTACCTTACGTTTTATGTGGTGGCCAGCGAAACGAACGCGCTACAAAACGAGAATGAAGTTGTCATCCCGAAATTCGAATACCTCCCGTAGCGGAGGTTTTGCAAGGCGGGCCGTGTTTCGGGCCCTGGCGGCCAGCCTGATGGCCGCCGCGCTGTTCCTTCCTCTTGCCGTTGCCAACGATGGCGAAGGCGCGATCTCGCACTACATCCGGGACCGCTGGGGAACCGACAAAGGTTTCCCCGGCGGCGCGGTTTCGGCGATCGCGCAAACCACCGATGGATATTTGTGGATTGGAACGGAAAAGGGCTTGATTCGTTTCGACGGCCTGAACTTCCGCCTGTTCGAACAAGCGAAGCCGAGTTCGATCGCCCTGGGGCCGGTACAAGGGCTAGTGGCCGACGCGGAAGGCAATCTGTGGATCCTGCTGCAGAGGACGCAGATTGTGCGCTACCGGAACGGAAAGTTTGAGCTGGAGCGCGAGGAAGCCGAGTTCGGAATCACTTCAATAGGCCGGCGAAAAGACTCGAGCGTCTTGTTGTCCTCTTTGGCCTTGGGCGCTCTCGCTTACCATGACGGAAAATTTGAAACTCTCGCGGCTTCCTCCGAAATGGCGCCCTCGGAAAGCACGGCGACCGCGGAAACGGACACACGCACGACGCGCCTGAGCTGGTCCGTCGGATTCCGCTCGCAGCGCTTCGCGGAACCAAACGCCACGGTCACCGCCATCACGGGAACCAGCGACGGCAAAGTGTGGCTGGGCACTCAGGACAAAGGCCTTTTTTACATGCAGCAGGGGCACGTCTTCCCCGCAGGGAAAGGGCCCTCCAATAAAAAGATCAATTGCCTGCTGGCTTGGGAAAACAGCGAGCTGTGGATCGGCACGGACGATGGCCTCCTCCGGTGGAACGGATCGGAAATCACGAACGAGGGAGTTCCCTCCGTCCTTTTGCACAGGCCCGTGCTATCCCTAATCGGAGACCGCAGTTTCAATATCTGGGCTGCCACTTCCGAAGGACTCATTCGCCTGGACGGGTCGGGAGTCCTGCTCGACAAGGACAGCCCTCAGAGCGGCGGAAAAATTACCGCACTTTACGAAGACCGCGAAGGGAACATCTGGGCGGGAGGCGCCGGGGGAATTCAACGACTGCACGACAGCGCTTTCATCACCTATTCGGTTGCCGATGGAATGCCTTCGGACAGCAATGGTCCGGTGTACGTAGATGAGGAAGGCCGCACATGGTTCGCGCCGTTGACGGGTGGTCTTTACTGGAAGAAAGGCGCGCAGATCGGGCGCGTGACCGAAGCCGGCCTTGCCAAGGACGTGGTGTATTCCATCGCTGGGCACGGCGACGAAGTTTGGCTGGGCCGCGAACATGGCGGGCTTACGCTGCTGCACCGCAGCGGGAGTTCCCTGACCACCAAGACGTATACGCAGGCGGACGGGCTTGCGCAAGACGGCATCTACGCCGTGCACCTGAGCCGCGACGGAACCGTATGGGCGGCGAGCCTGAGCAACGGCGTTAGTGCGCTCAAGAACGGACGTTTCACCAATTACACGACCGCGGAGGGTCTCCCGTCCGACACCGTGACCTCGATCGCCGAGAGTCGCGACGGCGCGATGTGGTTTGCCACGCCCAATGGCCTGAGCATGCTGTCCGGCGGGCGTTGGCGCTCCTTTACGGCCAAGGACGGGTTGCCCTCCGCGGACCTGAATTGCGCAATTGTAGATTCCGCGGGAACCCTATGGATCGGCAGCAGCGCCGGCCTGGCTTTCCTTGTCTCCAATCAGACTTACGTGCCGCGCGACGTGCCGGGTTCTTTGCGCGAGCCGGTCTATGGCATCGCGGAAGACAAAAGCGGATGGCTCTGGTTCGCAACGTCAAACCACATTGTTCGTGTCAGGCGAAGCGCCTTGCTGGGTGATGGCCCTGGCAATGAGGATATCCGCGAGTACGGGCTGACGGACGGTCTGCGCGGCACCGAGGGCGTGAAGCGGCAGAGATCCGTTTTTGCTGACCCGCTGCAGGGACGCATCTGGTTCTCCATGAACCGTGGTCTTTCGGTGGTGGAGCCCAAGCGCGTGGAAGGCAGTTCCGTACCAGCGCTGGTGCACGTCGAAGGCATCACCGTGGATGGCAGTGCGCTCGATCCGCAAAGCGCCATCCGCGTTTCCTCGGCGCGCCAGAGAATTGCCATCAGCTATGCGGCATTGAGTCTTTCCAATGCCGAGCGGGTCCGTTATAGGTACCGGCTGGAAGGCTTCGATCGCGACTGGAGCGAGCCTTCCGCAACGCAAACAGCCATCTATACGAATCTGAGTCCCGGCGCTTATAGGTTCCGCGTGATTGCCTCGAACAGCGAAGGCGCTTGGAACAGCGCGGAAGCAACCGTGCCCTTCGCCATCGACCCGATGTGGTGGCAGACGATGTGGGCGCGGCTGGGGGCTGTGCTCGCCGCCGGACTTGTGGGGTTTGCTTTTTACCGTTCAAGAATGCTCAGGATGGCGCGGCAATACAGCATCCGGCTGGAAGAGAGAGTCGCCGAACGCACGCGCATCGCCCAGGATCTCCACGATACGTTGTTGCAAGGGGTACTCAGTGCCTCCATGCAACTCCATGTTGCGGTGGACAGCCTGCCGCAGGATTCGCCGGCGCGGCCCAAACTGGAGCGGACCCTCCAATTGATTAGCCAAGTCATCTCCGAGGGACGCGACACTCTGCGCGGACTCCGTTCGGCAGCCGAATGGGATACCGATCTGAAAAGTTCTTTATCGAGAATCCTGCAGGAACTGGGAGGCCATTCGAACATTCGTTTCCGTCTGGTCGTCGAGGGAGAAGCAGTGGCGTTGCGGGGGGCGATCCACGACGAGGTATACCGCATCGGACGCGAAGCGGTGGCCAACGCCTTCCGGCATTCCCAAGCGACTAGTATCGACGTACTGCTGGAATATCAAGCCGACCAGTTGCGCGTTCTGGTGAGCGACGACGGATGCGGAATTGACTCGCAGATCCTGCAAGCTGGGCGCGAGGGGCACTGGGGAATCTCCGGGATGCGTGTCCGTGCGGAGAGAATTGGGGCGAAACTTCGAGTGCTGAGCCGTTCTGAGGCCGGCACCGAGGTGGAACTTTCTATCCCCGGCAAGATTGCTTTTGTATCCCCGCACGCCGCTGGGATATCTAAGTGGTTTAGCAAGCTTCTACCCAGGCGGAAGAACGGGCCCCAGGTATCTCCCAGCGAGCACCGACAATGAATGAAGCTCCGCGCATTCGCATCCTCTCCGTGGACGACCATCCGCTGCTGCGGGAGGGGCTCGCCACCATCATCAATAGCCAGCCGGACATGGAAATTGTCGCACAGGCAGCGAACGCACAGGAGGCCCTGCAGGAATTCCGGCGGCACAAACCCGACATCACGTTGATGGATTTGCGCATGCCTGGAAAAAGCGGAATCGAAGCCATGATCGATATCCGGTCCGAGTTTCCGGATGCCCGCATCATCATGCTGACTACGTTTGACGGGGATATGGACGTGCAGAGGTCACTGGAAGCGGGGGCGCAGGCCTATCTTCTGAAGAGTATGCCGCCCAAGGAACTCGTCGAGGTAGTCCGCCAGGTGCATGCGGGCAACGCCCCCAATCCGCGGCCGACCCCGGCACACCCGCGAAGCAACCCCCGGCTATGAGTGATTTGTTTGGCCCGTTTGGCGACTGCGAGGAACGGAGTCTTGGCGAGAGAAAGTGTTCCGCGACGAAACCATAGTTTTACCCGAGAGAGTGCTAACCTTCCCACCAGAATCTCCATCACTTGAAGAGAGAAAAGGACGTGCCCCGTGCACGCATTCCGCCGTGGTCTTTTTGGCGGGGGTGAGCGCTAAAGGACGAGTTTGCGAGGAATGTGAAATGCCATCGTGTGACGATTGGAACTTGAATGAACTCCTGGAACGCCTCGACGGGACCAGGAATTTTTGCGGGAAGAACAGGCTTATACCTGTCTCATCCTGCTCTCTTCCCGCGAGTCGAAAGAATCGTGGGTAATTGTCAAACTGGTGACCCGTGATATCTTGCGTTCGCGGCGCGAAGGAAGCTGCACCGCGGTGATGATGTGCGATATCGATCATTTCAAGAGGATCAACAACTGCTTCGGCCATGTGGGCAGCGATACTGTGCTTCGCGAGGTGCGCGTCGGCTGCAGAACGCCGTGCGTTCCTACGACATGGTGGGGCGCTATGGAGGCGAGGAATTCCTGGTGGCACACTCAACCGTTGCCATTCCGGCGGCGCCGTCTCGCGCGCCGAGGTTCTTCGCAGGGCACTGGAAACCAACCATTTCTGGTGGGGGAGAAGCGCCTTACGGTGACAATCAGTGTTGGACTCGCCCTCACAAATGAATTCGGCAATTGCAGCGTCGATAAGATCGTGAACCACGCCGATATGGTTCTTTACGCCGCTAAAGCCGCGGGACTGCAACTATGTGCGTATGGCTCCCGCTGCTGCCCAGAACGAAGCGCATGGGAATGAATCGACTCTGCTTGCGCCGTGAAGGCCGCGGATGCCGAAGCCGAAGCGCTCTACTGCTTCACCTTGCCGCGGGAAAGCTCCATCATCTGGCGCATGGCCACCGAGGAGCCTGGGGCGCGGCGTTCGCGCCAGGCTTCCAGGCGCTTGCAGGTTTCCTCGATACCCGAAAAGAGTGTCGGATTCTTGAACGCGGCGCGCCACGTGGGTACGATCGAGCGCATGCGGTCCCATACCACCCAGATTTCCCCGTTGCTTTCGAAGAACAGTTCATCATTGATGAGCCCGCGATTCACGATGCTGGCCACCATGTCCCAATAGCTGATGACCATGCGGATATAGGTGTTCTCCTGGCTGCCCTGCGGATACTTCTGCATCACTTCTTCGGGCGTCCCGGCGTGGAAGTGATCCACGAACCAGGCGCGCGCTTCCCGCAACCGCGGCTCCCGCCGGAGCTCATAAAGCCTCAGCATCAGATTGACTTCATCGTAGCCGATCTGCGACATGCGTAATTCTCCTTTAGAAATCCGTGCGAACTTTTCAAACTGTGGCACGCGGCGCGGGTTCCACCGGCATCTCCGGCGCCGCCTTGAACTCAACTCGCTGCACTCCGCTCACCGGGATACTGCGGCGCTCGAACTCCAATTGGATGCGGCGGCGTAGTTCGCGCGCTACATCGTCCTGCCGCGAGGGCGCGGTGCGTACTTGCAGCCGCACGGTCGAGGAATTCTGGTCAAAAATCTGCAAGCCCAGAATGCGCGGGCCGTCGACAATGGCCTGCGACCACGCGGAGTCCGCGCGCAATTCCGCTGCGGCGGCGTCGAGAGCCTGCAGCGCCGTTTGCTGTGGGATCTGCGGCGAAAGCGCCACGTCTACAAAAGCTTGCGACCAGTCGCGGCTGAGGTTGGCCACCGTGCGAATGTCGCCGTTGGAGATGGTCACCAGCGCGCCGCGCGGGTCGCGGATGACGGTGCGGCGCAGGGAGAGGTACTCGACGCGGCCAATGGTGTCGCCGACCTGCACGTTATCGCCGACAACGTACTGATCTTCCAGGATGATGTAAAAGCCGGTGATGATATCGCGAACCAGGTTTTGCGCCCCAAAGCCCAGCGCCAGGCTGGCCAGACCGGCCAACGCGGCGGCGGGCGTCACGTTGATGCCAAACTCGGACGCGGCGGTGAGCAGCGCGATGGCCCACACGACTTTGGTGCCCACGCTGTAAAGCACCTCGGCCACCGTGCGGGTCTGCTGCTCGCGGGCCTTCGCCGCGCGCGCTTCGGAGGCAGCAGGCTTGATTAGGACATTGGTAATCACGCGCAGCAGCCGGTTGAGCAGAAGCGCGACCACAAAGATGCCTACCAGGCGTAAAAAGTGTGCGACCGTGAAATCCGGCAAATGAGAGAGCAAACTAGACATAGGAATCGTTAACGGGCGAGTATAACATTGGTGGCAGGGCGAGCGAGAGTCCGCGCGTCACACGGTTTGGGGGAAGGGTTCCGTGAAGAATAGGCGCAGCTTTTTGGGAGGGTTGTTGTCGGCGGGCGTGGCTGGCGGCATGGCCGCCCGCGTGCCCGAGCAACTGCAGAACCCCATCGCGCCGCCAACCCAGGACCCGCGGAAGCAGCCACCAGACGCGGCTCCGGAGACCCCGCCGATTCCAGGCGCCGAAAAGCACATCTTGGAAGAGAATCAGAAGGAGATCAAGAAGAAGGTGGAAAAGCTCTATGAGCTGGCAACGGAATTGAAGGACGAAGTCGAAAAGACCGATTCCAGCAAAGTCCTGAGCCTGAGTCTCGTGCGTAAAGCCGAAGAGATCGAAAAGCTGGCCCACGACATCAAAAACCGCTCCAAAGGCTAGTTGCCCGGGTTATCGGTACCGCCTTTTTGCCTGCCCGGGTTGTAACGGGGAGGCGGTCCGCAGCGGCCAAAGTAAAGAAGCTCTCTGGCCAGGAAGGGAAGAACACGGTAAACTAAAAAAGCTGCACGAAGTCCTGCATGTGCGCCCGTAGCTCAGCTGGATAGAGCGCTTGCCTCCGGAGCAAGAGGTCGCGTGTTCGAATCACGCCGGGCGCGCCACTACTTTAGTTCTTCTCGGGCTTTAGCGACTTAACGACCAATTTGGCATACTCCATGTATTTGTTGACGGTCCTAAGTTTCAGACCGGCAGCACACATCTTTTTGACGGTCCAGGGGCGCAATTTCCGATAACTGCGGAATTGCGTTTTTTCATTATGCAGCACGATAATCGTCAGCGAGGAGCGAAAGCTTCGACGGAATATACATGAATCTCCAAACGAAGTGGGCTAGGAGAAAATCGAAATGTTCATCGCTTGCGCCTGCACGAAAATAAACATATTTATGGACAGATTCGGGGTAGCAGCCTATCTCCTGTCAGTTTTGCCAGTTGCTTAGTGCAGCCACTGCGTCTCAACTTGACATTAAAGTGGTGGTGTGCGATGCCAGGGCCGTGTTGCGTTTGTGCTTCATGCGGGTCCGAAAGTTTGCTGAAGTTTGACGCGAAGTTGAAACTCCATTTCCCTCCGTTTAATGGTTTGAAGAAGTTCCCTGTTTCTACGAGCACAGAGATCGTCGTTTGTTTAGACTGCGGGTTTGCCCACTTCGGTCTCTCACCCACAGAGTTGCAGTTGGTCAAGGAAGGTACAACGAAGCCTTGAAGGAAATCAGATTAGATTCCTCATCTCGCCGTAGCGGCATCGCCTCGGGTAAGCGAACGCAATTCAGCTTCCGGAACAGCAAACCGCGCCTCGCCGCAATCCAGACAGACGACAATTTCTGGAAATACCCAGACGATGGGCTTGTTAAGGTTTTTCAGTCCGGGGAAATGGATGGCAATCTCGGCGGTAAGTTTACTCTCGTTGGTTGAACCACACGATAGGCATGTCATGGCATTAAAATTCCCGAAAAAGGGCAGGGTGAGCGGTGGCCTGTAATGTGACATAAAGTACCAAAGTTTGCAAATAGGTTCTAAGGTCTTTTACCTGAAGGTTCTAAAGACTATACCTGATAGACCGGTTGACTCTAACTGGCTCAGACTTTTTTTGATGTGTGCTCCTTTCCCCGCCCTGTTGCCAAAAGTAAGCCTGTATGCTGGAGGGCCGCAAACGTGTCTAAAGCAACGATTCTTCTTGCCGACGACAACCCTGGCGTACACAATGTGGTCCGCTCACTCCTCGAACCACAGTTCGAGATTGTCGGAAGCGTGTACGATGGGCAAACGCTAATCGAAGCGACCGCCAGACTTCGACCAGACCTCATCGTCACTGACCTTGCTATGCCCGTCCTTAACGGCCTCGAGGCTGCCGAAAAACTGAGGAAATCCGGTTCCATTACACCGATGGTATTTCTCACCGTCCACACTGCCCCCGACATCATCAAAGCCTGCTGTGATGCGGGTGGTGTTCACGTTTCAAAATTCGGAATGGCTGTTGACCTCCTGCCTGCCATTCACGCGGCCCTGCGGACCAACGGCAATCGACCAGCCCAGGTTCCGGACGCTAAAGAACCGTCGCTGCGGACGCCTGCGTCTCAAGGCTAAGTAAGTTGGGTTGAATGTAGCCACCCTTCGACGGACGTTCACTTGTTCTTGCCGTCGTGGCAAATCTGCCGTTGCCTGAGATAACATCCTGAGCGGATTTCCATGTGACTGACGAATCGAGCGGTTCCCGTAAACGGATTGCTTCTGCTCAAAAATCTGTGTGCGTCGAGTGCTCGGTAGGTTACGAGCCGTCCTCAACAGAATCGAAATTCGGACGTGCCATAACAGAATCCGGCTTGAAATACGGGCAGAAATGAATCTGTTGAAGTAATGCGCTGAAGGATACCGTGACGCTTCCACATTAGACACTCCATTGAATCCCATTAAGCCGTTGGACGCACCGAAGGCGTAATATCTGGGAAGAACATTTTGTGGGGATTGGCGGAAGGAAAAATCGCATGAGTGTCGGAAGCGAAATCTTGAGTCTGCGGCTTGACCAATCGAGCAGCGTATCCGCTCTACTTGCCGCTCTCGAATGGCAATGCTCTGCGAAGAACGATGCTCATATCCTGGCAAGGCGACACGCTGTAATGCAAGCCGCCGACCTTGTTTTGCTAAAAGTTGCGGTGCACGCAGTTGAAATACAGGAGGATCCCCAGGTCCAGCCATCCCACCGCGCTGTCGTCCCATTCAGGCGTAAACACCGCCGTGCCGATACGGGGTCGATGTCGCAACGTCAGCATAGATTGTTTGCGTGAGTGTGTTCTTCAGCGAACGAGTCCCATAATACTAAAGACGTATTGGAGACGAAGGCGGACGGTGACGTATGGCCCAGGACTTGAAAACGGTTGTTAGCGATGGCAATAGGGCCAAGTTTTCCCACTACCGAGACAGCGACTTGAGACATGCAAAGAAACAAATTCAAGGAAGCTGAACCTGAAGTTTGTGCTTTTAATGTGGGCATCAACGATGGCCGAAGCGGCGGGACAGACAACTGAACACTGTCATGTCGATCTGATTCCCCGGCGACAGGGCGACGTGGAGAACTCTAAGGATGGTATTCGCAATGTTATTCCCGGAAAGGGGCCGTACTGAGATAGTGCTCGACCTGGTCAGAATCACACAATCTATACCTCTTTAACGACGCTTCGCGGATTCTTGTGTAACGAAACCTATTTGTGTGTCATCGCTCTCCCATCCGACCTCTTCAAGTTGCTGCAATCCTCTTAATGCCACTTCGTAGACAGATTCCACCCGAACTCTCACGCTATGCTCGACATCGTGGTCGTCAACCAGCTTCACGACACAATCCCGCTCTTTTGGCATGTCGCTCTCAACAGGGAATCAGAAGTAGACGAGGGAACTCAAGTTTACTTCTTTTCGTCCAACAAATCCCAAGATCGCTTAACAGTGTGGCACCGAAGAAACGTCAACTCGCCGCAGCCGCTAAGAGGGTAAGCCACTCGTCCCAATCATTGAGCACTAGATTGTAATCAGCCCGTGGCAACTGACGGTCGGTGGACGGAACCAGAGCAACAATCTTTACCTGTGCAAAAGTTTCTTTTAGCCAATCGACCATTTCTTTTCTAGTTTGTTCGGGTGCTGCATAGCCGACGACAAATACATCGATATTTTGAGTTGAAGTCAGAACATGCTTTGCAGCTTCGTTGTCTGCGACAGATATGACCTCATGACCAAAGCGTCGAAACAATTCGGCCCTTGCGTTCAGTTCTTTTTCCTCGTAGCCAATCTGAAAAATTATTCGTTTGGGAGGCGATTTAATCGAAGTCTCTTGGCCCGTCAAATTGGTGATGACATATTCACCGGGCGAGGATGCCGCAAGGACTTTCACGCGCAATTGGGCATGTTCCAGATTTACAGCCGCTTCTATCCAGCGACGGCTACCATCGCTCTGCACCTTGAATATGTGGAAGGGCGAGACCATTGGTCTTTCCACTTATGCGCGATTCAATCACACTAACTTGATATCTAGCAAGGGTTGGGCATCGAAACCATAACACCGACCACTTCTTATTAGCCATTCCAGAGTTTCCAAAATTGTTCGACGGTTGCCGGGGCATGCCCTGCGTAGTGATTGTTCGCAAACGCGAAAATCTTCAGCACCTTGGTGTTGCTCACCATTGACTTGAAGATTTCCACCCAATGGTGCAGGTCGTCTTGGCGTTCAAGTACGGTTTTGTCCCAGGTCGTGGTCTGCTCCTCGATGCCTTTACGATTTCCCAACCAACGTACATACCCAAAATCGGCGGTAATCAGGTCTCGTGGTTCCTTCATCTCCCAAGGTCTTAGCATAAAAGATGTATCGGTCATCGCCAGAGCGACATTGTGCTGACGAAGGAAGTCAGTCAGCTTGGCGTCAATCCAGTTTCTGTTCCGAATTTCGACGGCGAAATGATACGCCGGGTTTGAGACTCGCTTTAGGAAGGAATCCAAACGAGCGCGAAAGTCGTCAGGACTGTTGAGCACCCACTTGTCGAATTTTGGAAATTGCAGAAGCATTGGGCCGAGCTTGTCGCCGAGCAAAGACATCCGCTCAATGAATTCGTCAAACTCTGCTTCACAACCAACGAGGATTTTCTCGTGCGTTATGACCTGAGGGACCTTCACCGCGAAGATGAAATCCTTTGGAGTCTTCTTGTACCAAGCTACGACAGTTGAGGCGCTTGGTGTGCCATAAAATGTACTGTCAATCTCGACCGTCTGAAACTGTGAGGCGTAGTAGGAGAGAAAGTCGCGCGACGGCATGGTTGCGGGATAGAACGTACCTTCCCAACCCTTCGCGGTGAAGGATGAAGTGCCGAGAAAGATGCGGGGCAGGGAGAAGGGGCGCTCGATAATTGGATTCGCAGGTTCGGATGGCTTTTCCAGTTCAAACAGGGTTTGCTGGAGAGGTGGGGCAGCTTTGGTGCGCTTCGGATTCACGATTCGGAGACTAACACCCAAATCGCTTACGCGACAAATCCGGCCTGCGCACTGCTCTTTGCGTGCCTTCCTTTAGATAAAAGTGTCGGTAGGGTCTGCTTACCGGGAAGACCCGATGCGACTCCCAGGTGCTCCACCATATATGGGGCACGACGGTCGAGTGACCTATCTCGGCATCAGTGGGCAGCCAAAACCCAGCCACCCCGGCACCAGCACCTAAATTGCTGCTCGGTTTCGCAGAGCTCAAGCAACAGATACGGTTACGAAAAGTGCGGTTGAGAAGCTTATGGAACGTCGCTGAGCAGTTGCAACTGGCGGCAACGGCGCAAAATCTAAAGCGGTTAATACATCACCTAGCAAGAAAGTGGTCGACAGTTCCAGCCATGGGGCTTCTCCTCAGCTTGCGATCCCTTACTCGCTCTGCGTTGTATCAATTTAGCTCGATTGCTTCAGACAGGCTTCAGGACGCGTCCTAGCAGATTGTGCGAGTCCAGTAACACAAACGCGTCACCGGGTGCTGACCTGCGTCGTTCGGATAGCAGCCGTTGAAGCGACGGTCCCAACGAGATATCTCGAATACTGCTCTCGGACTTGGGCGAAGAGGGGTTCCTCCTATATAGATCGATTCGTGAACGTGGATAATGCTTCTTTCAAAATCTAGGTTCCTCCGCCGGAGAGCGAATACTTCGCCGATTCGCGGTCCTGTCATGGCGACGGTGATCGCGAGCGCCCTCACCGGCTCTGGCAAGACTTCTAGAAGTTTGGCCAATTGTTCGCGTGTGAGCTCACGCCTGCGTCCAAAGGTGGGGTCCCTCCCTCCCCTTCCTCCCGCCTCGTGTGTGGTCTGGGCCTCGTGCTATTTCCTGCTCTGAAAGTCGTGTATTGGCAATCGCCCGTAAGCACTTGCCATGCGATCGACAGTGAAGTGTGAGGTGAAGAAATGCGCGGTGAAGCTGGAGGATGAAGACCACTTCACCCGTCGTTGCGTGCTTGGTGGCCAGGAGCGAGGCTGTTCCCCCAGCGCAGTAACGCCCAGCGCTACCGACTGAACCCCGCTCCGCCTTTGGCGCAGGGGATATGGTGGGTTATCAGATGGGTGGTTGTTGCTTTGGAGCGAACTCAAGGCTCTCCAGCGGAGGACGAGGCGGCGGCGTTTGGTAAACGGCTGCCATATAGACTCACGCTTGGATTGTGGTCCCAATGCTCTTTGAAATACCAGAACTCTACGCTTTCAACTGCTCTACCGTTTTCAGGAAACTCGACAACGTATTCCCTTCCTTCGGGTGAAATCCGGCCGCCAACGACAAGCTCTTGAGACGTGCCATTGCCGAAGTGGATTAGGAAGCGTTCGAAGAAGATAGCATCGCCGCTAAACCGCAATTCGATTGTGCGAAAGACGCGATCACTGCGTGTGATTTCTATTGCGCTGTGATCTCGATTCCCGTCGAACTTGGTGTAACCCAAGAAATTCCAGACCCTACCACGGGCGAACAAAGAAGTGGCAGAGATTAGCGCCACGAGGGCGATCAGAAGGGCAGTGCGGCATCCTAGCATGATGATTTATATATGGTTATAGCAGGTACTAGAACTACTTTCAGGGTACCACCTCCGTGCTGCCCGGAAGGGCTTGCAAACGCCGGTTTTATACAATTGATTAACGGCACTATAGCTCTGCGACGATTGCTCTACGGACCAACTTCCACTGGACTCTCATCGCGATTTCGCTTGGTTTCGCGCCTGTATTCAGGGCCACCTCACCCTGCGACTTTTGACAGTGCTCGCTTCCCCCCCTGTGTATACCCTGTTCTGGAGCCTGTGCGGGCGTCGTAGGCATCACAGTGCAGGAGGTGACTTCATGAGAGCTCAAAGACTTAAAACTTTTTGTCTAGTAATAGGCGGCACGCTTTTGCTCGGCACGGTTGGCTTACCGCAAGACCAGAAGCTAGGAAAACTAAAGATGTCTGTGACTCCCAAGCAGGCCTACACATTTGTGGACGGCAATGCCATCGGTCCCGGCAATCGGACCATAAAGCTCGGCGTCGGAACACACCATGTGGTCATCGCCAATTACGGATACAAATTTGCCGAGCAAGATGTCTCAGTCGATTCGGATAAGACAGTACCGGTAGACATAAAGCTGGAACCAGTTGGCGCACCAGTGCCTGGCCCCCGGGGTCGCATCCAGATTGAAGCCGGAGGGCTGCACCGAGCAACGGGCGCCGCCGTACTTCTGAACGGCAAGAAGCCTTCGTACTTTGTGGGCCACGTGGATGAGTTCGATAACGACATTTTATTCTGGCGCCAGGAATTGATTGTGCCACCAGGAACGCACCAAGTGACGGTCACCCGGTATGGCAAAGAGCTATGGGCTGGCCCGATCACGGTGGCGGCGGACCAGCGCGTGATCGTCAATATTTCGAATGGAAAAGAAAAGATTAAGCCCTGGGCCCGCGGTTCGTCGTGTACAGGATATTGCGCCCCCGGCAAGCTGCCTGTATCGGCGCTACGCTTCAAGGCGGGCCTAGCCAGCGCTACTGTGGCTGTGGCCCCTGTCAGCGGATCGGTGACCGCCAATCCATCGAAAATCGACTGCAACCAAACGACGCAACTGGCCTGGGCTTCCAATGAAACTGTCGAAGCCGATATGAGCGGCATGAGTCCAGTTCCCACCTCGGGTGAGAAAACCGTTTCGCCTCACCAAACCACAGTGTATACGCTTACCGCTTCAGGGCCGGGTGGTGTCACAACTCCAAGTACAACCGTGGAAGTTAACCCCGTCGTGCAGTCATCGCTGAGCGCTTCACCGACGGAGGTCTTATACCGCCGCATCGGCGACAAGGTCATACAACAGGAAAGCACTACACTGAGTTGGTCATCGACAAACTCCGACACAGTGTTGTTGGAGCCCGGCGGCTCCGTTGATCTCAAAGGCGCGAAGTCCATCACACTCAGCCCCACACAAAACGGCAATGGCCCGGTGGAAGAAGAATTCAAATACACGCTAAAGGCAACGAACGTTTGTGGCGGTTCGGACATCAAAACGGTAACAGTGCACATGAAGGGGGCAGTCGAACCCATTCCAACAGTACTACTCCACAGCGTCTTCTTCCCAACCGCTTATCCCACGAAGGACGGCCCGTCGCTTGGCCTGGTTCGCAGTCAGCAGGAAGTCCTGACAAACCTCGCAGCAGGCTTCAAACAGTACCTCGAGTACGACCCGGACGCGAAGCTTTCGCTTGGCGGAAACACAGACGAGCGCGGTTCGGACAATTACAATCAGTCGTTATCCGAGCTGCGGGTACAACACACTAAGGATTTCTTGGTTTCGCAGGGAATCGCAGCAGACAAGATTGAAACCACAGCATACGGCAAGCAGCAACCGCTGGACAAAGCTACGGTAAGCGACCTGCAAACGCGAAATCCAAACCAACCTTCTGAAAAACGAGTGCGCGATGCCCGCGCGACCTGGCTCGCATACAATCGGCGCGTAGATATCGTGCTCATTCCCACAAACGCAGGGTCGGAGAGGTTCTATCCAAATCAAGCGGCGGACTCCGAGATCCTGTGGCAGAAAGCAAAGCCGTCCCGCAGCGCGGTTGAAGCGTACAAGTGAAGTAGGGGCTATTTTATTGACGCTATATCGATTTAGAACTAAGTCCTGATAACGCAGGCTCGTCGTGAGGCCGACCTCGTCATGACATCAACCGCAGTGTACTCGGGGTCGAGGGAGTCGGCATTGTTATGCAATCAAGTGGGTTGTAGTACCTCCGGGGATTACTGAAGGGCGCCGATCTTGTGGCTAGGTGCCCATAGGGGCCAGGTTGTAGCACCGCGCTAGGTCATTGATATTTGCGCGCAAAGCAGCCCAAAACCGTGCTGCCTGGGTGCCGTAATTGCCCTTAGTCATGACTTGATTGACGCGACGCGCACTGTCCATGACCTGCTCCATTTGGGCTTTTGTCTCCAGATAATTCGAGGTTGGGTCGAACTTGCGCCGTAGGCGGTTAGTCGAGCGATTCAGATCATCCATGGCGTCCTCAAGATCGTCTTTTGTTTGTTTCGCTTGATTTCTCCGCCCCTCTGCGTTTGCAGGATTTGCACTCTGGCGGCGCGTCGTCCCGCCGCTGGCCTGTGCCGAATCTCCTCGGCTTTTGGCTTCTTCTCCGCGATTGTCAAAATACTTCCGGAACTCGTCTACACCGTCCTCGACTTTGCGGATGCGGTCGGCGACCTGACCTTTGGTAAAGGAAGTCATCTGAGCCCGCAGGACTGCGCAAAGGCCAATTGCGACGAAGATAGCCATACAGTAAAACACAGGTCGCTTTCTGCAATTCATATCGGACCTCCTAATGGACAGCTTTATTCCTCCAATTCGCTACGTTCTTTGTCGGAAAAAACGGCAAGATTTTTCGTCGAACTTCACGTCTAGAAACACAACGAGACAGTTACACACTTCTCATGGGGTGAATACTGGCAAACCTTACAGACCGATTGGAATGAATGAGAATGCAAACATAGGTCCCGATAAGCCCCCGACTGTGTCTTTGATGCGTCGCTAGTGCCAGGAACCAGGAACAGAAATGATTTGCTGATGTCAAAGGACTTACCAACAAGTTCCTGAAGAGTTTGGATGTCTAGGTGAAGCGAGGAGCAGTTGGTGTAGAAAACTGAACTCAGCGGCACGCCGATTCAGAACACCAAGGAGGCTCCTCATGCAACCTATGTATTACATCGGCCTGGATGTACACAAGCAGAAGATCAGCTACTGCGTAAAAGACAGCAGCGGCAAGATCTATGCCGAAGGATGCTGCGCAAGCCGTGGGGCGGCGCTGGAAGCCACGATGTTCTCTGGCTGGATCTACGATCACTTTAAGGCGCACGCCGCAGCATTGAAAGTAGCCCATACCCTGATGCTGCGAGCTATTGCCGCCGCGAAAAGGAAAAACGACCGCATCGACGCCAACAAGATTTGCGACTGTCTCCGCTGTGATTTTCTGCCGGAGTGCTTCATGGCTCTGACGGCCATCCGCGAACGACGACGCACGCTGCGTTACCGCAACTTGTTGGTGCGTCAGATGGTGCAGATGAAAATCAAGATCAG
>DATFSI010000171.1:0-10105 GCA_035262705.1 Candidatus Acidiferrum sp.
TGGAGGCCCTCGTCGGCGTGGGGATCGGGCCATTCGGGAGAGCGGAGCAGGGACAAGCGGATTACATTGGCTTTGGCGTCGTAGCCATATTTGCAGTCGTTGAGCAGGCTGAAACCGTGCCTGGCATCGGAAAGGTCGGCCCATTGGAGAGCAGGAACCTCGAATTTGCCTTGCTCGGCGCGGGTGTTGCGGGTGGTGGGCCGCTCGATGGCCCCATAGGGAATTTCAAACGTGGCTTTGTCGCTGTGCACGCTGACAGGGAAAGCTACTTTTAGCAGGATGTGCTTTTCGTGCCAGTCGGCGGTCATTTTTACGTCGACGCGCGGGGAACCTGCGGTGAGGATGATGTCACGAACAAAGGTGGAGTTCTCGAAATGATTCTTTATGCGGAGAACGGCGCGGAGGGATCCATTCTCGACGAGTTTGACCTCGTCGGGCTGAGTGAGGTCCCAATGTTCCTTTTCGAAGTCGGCGTCGATGTTCCAGGCGTCCCATTGCTTGGGCTTGTCGCGAAAAGCCTGCAACAAGTTGCCGCAGACGGAGTCCTTTGGTCCGCCGGTGTCCGATTGGGAGGGAGCGAGGGTTTCGATGTTGGTGCGTTTGTCAAGGAGGCTGGTCATGCATCCGGTTTTGGGATCCACCTTCACGCGCACAAGTTCATTTTCCAGGGTGTCGTTTGACGCTTCTACAGGCGTGGTTGGGGCAAGGGGTTTCTTGCCTGGGACAATGTAATACGCTCGATAGCCCATGGGAGGAACGTCGGCATGAAAGAGCAGGTGAACCCGGCGTTTCGCGCGATCGACGGACAAGATTTGGGTGGGAACAATTTTCCCGGCCGGATCGAGAACCGTTACGGTATCCGCCGGCGCGGACAAAACGACATCGGTATCAATCAATTCACTGCGTTCCCAGGAAAGGGAATTGAATAGCACGATGGGGTCGCCGGAACCCCGGAAATTGATGTTCGAAGAGAACTCACTGAGTGAAGCGTCCAAGACGCCGTTGCCGACGCGCTGAACGTCGGTGAGATTACGTTCCGCATCCCGATAGTTGGCGGCAATACCGGAGCCCGGAAAGATGTCGTGAAAGTCGTCGAAAAGCAGATCTTTCCAGCCGCGGTCGAACTCTTCAGACGGGTACTTTCGCCCAAACCACGTGGAAAAGGCGCAGAATTTCTCAGCGTTGAGGAGAAGCTCTTCGGTGGCGCGAATGCGCTTTTTTGTTTCTGCCTGAGTAGTGAAGACCCCGCGGTGGTATTCGAAGTAAAGCTCATCGCGCCAGATGGGTACCTTCATTTCGGGCAATTTCGGCTGAAGGTTGCGGAAGAAATCGGCCGCGGTGCTTAGTTGCAGGTTTGGAAATACGACATCGGTCTTCCTCCACCGTGTCGCTTTGTCGAGCATGGCGCGCGTGGGGCCGCCGCCGTGGTCGCCGACGCCATAGAGATGCATCATTTCCGGGTTTCGAGGCAGTGCCGCGCCGTAAAGCGCGGGAATCCAGACAGACGCGTCCTGGCCTAACTGCACTGGATCAATGCCCATCGCGTAGTCATGGGGAAAATAGGTCAGCAGGCGACTTCCGTCGGGTGCTTCCCACCAGAACATTTTGTAGGGGAAGGTGGTGAATTCGTGGGCCCACATGAGCTTTTGCGTAACGAAGGTATCGATGCCCGATTTTTTGTAGATTTGCGGCAACTGCCAGTTGTAGCCGAAGGAATCGGGATTCCAGCCAATCGTTACCTCCACGCCGAATTTCTGGTGGAAGTAGCGCTTGCCAACGAGGATCTGGCGAACCAAGGATTCACCGCCCGGCATGTTCAAGTCCGGTTCGACCCACATGCCGCCGACAATTTCCCAGCGCCCCTCTTTCACGCGCTCCTGAATCTCGCGGAATAAATCCGGATATTTGTCTTCCATCCAGGCGTAGGTGCGCGCGGAAGACATGGAAAACTTGAAGTCGGGATATTCGCGCATCAGGTCGAGAGCGCTGCGAAAGGTGTTGCGGACGACCTCGACGGTTTCGGTCCAAGGCCAGAGCCAGGCCATGTCAATGTGGGAGTTGCCTGCCGCACGTATGGTGAACTGCTTCATCCATGGCTTGAGGGCATCGAGTTTGTTTTGTGCCAGGCGAAGGGAGGAATCAAACGCCGGCTGATCGCCGCGATCAAGAGCATGCAGATCCACGGCAGCGACGGCGGCGGCAAGGATTGCCTGACGCTCGGATTTGCCTTCCGAAAACGCTTCCACCATGGGCTGCGCGGCGAGAATTTCCTGGCGGAAGATGCCGGGGTCGGGCCGCGCAGGGGACGGAGTAATCAGCAGGCGGCTGGCGCGGATTTGCGTGTTCTTTTCGGCGGCCTGTACGCGGACGGCGATGAGGAACTTCTGCCCGGGTTGCGCGTTATCCGTCAGCAGGATGGGCTGCTGGGCGTCTTCGTCGCCTCGAAAGGCCATCGAGCCGTTAGAGAACACCGCGACGGTAAGAAAGTCTTCACTGGTAATTTGCAGATCGAGGCGGACCTGCGCTCCTTGCAAGCTATAACCGTTGAGCGACGTGGGAATTTCAATCCAGCGCCGCAGGACGCGCGAGCCGTCGGCCCACCTTTCGGCAATTTTCAGTTGCAACCAGGAAGAGTCATCGAGAGATGCGTCTTCCGGGTGAGCAAGGTCCGCATGAAAACGCCATTCGTCGAGGGGAGCGTTGACGAGGGAATCAAGACGCGCGAGAACCGATGGAAAGTGGACATCCGCCGGCGAGCTTTGCGCATACATCGCCAACGGAAGGAAAAGGAGCAGAAGACCAAAGATTGGCAACCTTCGCGTCATCCGAATGTCCTGAGGCTAAACCAAAAGGTAAGCGCGCCGCCCGCGCAAACGTCCCCTAGCCGCCAGAGATTCTACACGTTACGCGGATATTTCGCGCCGGAGGATACAAAATTTTTCGGTTGTCAGTTAGCGAAGAACATGGCATTGTCTCCCCGCCGGTACAAACCGGGAAGCATTCGACTTTGCGAACTATCCGCAGGCCTATGGGAGCAGGATTGCGCGGTCGGGTATCCAAGAGTAGGACAACGCGGCGGGAATCGAAGCAGCCCAACGATGAGATGCTCTTGAAGCTTGAACTGCGGAGCAATCCGGAGGCATTGTGTCTCGTGCGGGCAACGGTGGAGCGTGCGGCCGAGGTGTTGCATTTCCCGGAAGGAGATGCGCGAGCCATTGTGCGGTCTGTCGATGAAGCTCTGGCAAACGTAATGCGGCACGCTTACGGAGGACGGCAGGGGCTCCCCATCGAGATGCGATGCCGGAGATGGAGCGGCGAAAGTACCGAGGGTAAGCAGTCGGGCATCGAAATTGTTCTTCAGGATCATGGAATAGCGGTAGATCCAACAAAAATGAAAGGACGCCCGCTCAACGAGATACGCCCCGGCGGCCTGGGGCTGCACTTTATCCGGCAGAGTATGGATGTAGTTGAATTTAGCCGGAAGAACGGCAAGAATCAGTTGCGCATGGTGAAGTATTTGACGCCAACCCCGCGGCCAGCCGGCTCGGAAGGAGAATGAAAGTGGACATTGCGGCAAGACCAGCGGCGGGAGGCACCATCCTGGATATCACCGGTGACATCGACCTGGCGCACTCGCCGGCTGTACGCAAGGCGTTGCTCCAGGAAATCAAAGAAAAAAAGACCCCCAAGGTCTATTTGAATCTGGAGAAAGTCCGCTACATCGACAGTTCCGGCATTGCCTCGCTCGTTGAAGGTCTCAAGGCGTCGCGGGACCTGGGTTCGCGCCTGGTTCTCTACGGCTTGAGCAAATCCGTTCGTGAAGTGATGGAACTTTCACGCCTGCAGAAGATTTTTGAAATTCATGACGATGAAGCGCAGGCGACCGCTTCCTGAAATTTTCCGAATTGTGGAGCGCCCGCAAAGGTAGCCGGACGACGTGGAATTCTTTTCAAAAGTGGGGGCCTCCGTCGAGGAGAGCCTGGGGTACGTCGGAGAGCTGACGACGCTGGCCGGACAGGCCGCGTACTTCACCTTCGTCGCGCCACTTCGCGGGAAGCCGATGCGTTTTCAGCGCGCGGTTTCGCAAGCCATGGAAGCGGGTGTACGCGCACTGCCCATTCTTTCCCTGATTACGTTTTTCATCGGGTTGATTCTGGCACTGCAGGCGGCTTACGAACTGCGGCGCTTCGGAGCCATCAGTTTCGTGGCCAACGCCGTGGCTCTTTCGATGACGCGAGAACTGGGGCCTCTGATTACCGCGGTGATCGTGATTGGAAGGTCCGGTTCAGCGTTTGCGGCCGAACTTGGCACCATGAAGGTTTCCGAAGAAATCGATGCCTTGGAGACCATGGCTATCAATCCCGTGGGCTTCCTGGTGGCGCCCAAGTTTGTGGCCATGCTCATCATGCTGCCGTGCCTGACGATCTGGGCGAACTTCATGGGCATTCTCGGCGGTTCATTGTTCGGCGTGGCGCAGGCGGACTTCACGTTCTGGCGGTACATTCTTGCCTCGCTCGACGCATTGTTCCTGCGCGACGTCATCACCGGATTGGTCAAAAGCGTGATGTTTGGCGCCACCATCACCGCGGTAGGCTGTCTGGAAGGCCTCAAGACCACCGGAGGCGCAGAGCAGGTCGGGCGTTCGACGACGCGGGCGGTGGTCATGTCGATTTTTCTTGTTATTCTTGTGGACCTTGTTTTCACGATGTTGTTCTACTTCCTGGGAGAACACTAGGAGCGATGCCCGATTCGTTTGCAACTGCGGACCCGCCCGGCGAATTCGACGGCCCGATGATCTCGCTGCGAAATTTGCGGGTGAGCTATACCGGAAGGGAGATCCTGCACGGAATCACGTTCGATGTGCAACGCGGCGAGACGTTGGTGATCCTGGGAGGTTCGGGATCCGGAAAAAGCACGCTTTTGCGGACGCTGGTGGGATTGGAACGTCCCACTTCCGGTGAGGTATGGATTCGAGGAAAGAATTTTGCGGCGATCTCGGAAGCGCAGCGGGATGAGATTCGCAAGCACCTGGGAATGTCGTTTCAGGGCGGGGCCTTGTTCGGTTCGATGACCGTGGGCCAAAACGTGGCCCTGCCGCTGGTGGAACACACGAAACTGGAGCCATCCACGGTTGAGATCATGGTGAGGCTGAAGCTCGACCAGGTGGGGCTTTCGGGGTTCGAGGATTTTCTGCCTTCGCAGCTCAGCGGCGGCATGAAAAAACGTGCTGCGGTGGCGCGCGCGCTGGCCATGGACCCGGAGATTTTGTTTTTTGACGAACCGTCCGCGGGGCTCGACCCGATCATCGCCGCGGGCATCGATCAACTGATTCTTGAATTAAAGAAGGCGTTTCGTATGACCATCATCGTGGTGACCCACGAACTGGCCAGCGCTTTTTTGATTGCCGACCGCATGGTGCTGATCAACAAGGGCGACGTGATCGCCTTTGGCACCACAGAAGAGATGAAGAACAGCAAGCACCCGAAAGTGCGGCAATTTCTCGACCGCGTGCCGGAACCCGCGGTAGCGCAAGAGCTTGATTATCTGCAGATGCTGACGGAGCCGTCTACGAAAACCGGGGAAGGCCGCCAGGGGAAGAGCAGGTAAAGATGGAAGCAAAACGTGAACAGGTATTTGTCGGATTGTTTGTGATCGCCGCGTCGGCGTTGCTGATTGCCACGCTGTTTTCGTTCTCCGGGGCCTTCGCCGGCCCGGCGCGGCATTTTCACGCAAAGTTTCACAATGCCGCAGGGCTGGAGCGGGGGGCCACGGTGCGCTTCGCAGGCGGCCCGAAAATCGGCCGCGTGGAGAGTGTGAAAATCGATCCGAAAGATTCCTCGTTGATGGACATGGAATTCAGCGTCAAGCAAGGCCTGCCCATCAAGACGGACAGCCACGTGTGCATCCTGAGCTTCAGCCCCCTGGGTGACAACCATCTTGAGGTGAAGGCCGGCTCACCAAGTGCGCCGCTGGCCCCCGACGGGGCGATTCTGCCGGCGGATCAATACGTCGGCTTCAACGAGTTGACCGAGCAGATCAATAAAATTGCGCCGCAAGCGCAGGAGTTGATGGCCAATCTGAATGTTCGGGTGAAAGAGCTGAGCGTGACAATTGCCCGAGTGAATGACCTGCTGAACGACCAGAATCGTGCGAATATTTCGGCGAGCGTTGCGGATCTTCGCGGCATGCTGAACGAGGACCGCCCGCTGGTGAGATCCACACTGACCAAAGTCAACACGGCAAGCGACAAGATTGGCCCGCTAATGGACGATCTGAAGAAGACATCCGCGCAAGCTGACCAGACGCTGAAGAAAGCGGACGCCATGCTCGGGGAAAACCGCGAAGACATCCGGGCCTCCGTCAAAAAACTTCGCGAATCCTTGAACACGGTGAACGACATTACCCGGCGCCTCGATCAGACCCTGGACGTCAACGAAGAGACCATCGACGAATTGCTGATGAATCTTCGCGACGTTTCCGAAAACTTAAGGGAATTCACGGACATCATCAAGACGCGGCCTTCCGAGCTGATTCGCTCCACAAGTCCGCCCGTGCATAAACCCGGAGAACGCCCATGAGACTCAGCGCTTCGAGCAATCATCGTGACGGAGTTTCGCCCGTCGAAGGAAGGCCGCGCCGCGGGCTGCGAGCCGCTTTTGTGGCGGCACTGCTGGCGGCCGCGTTGTCGGGATGCGGCAGCGTCAAGCCGGTGCGGTACTACGAGTTGACGCATCCTCCGACCAACGGTCTTTCGGGGGCGTCGGGTCCGCTGGACGTGACGCTGCTGGTGCGGCTTTTCCAGACATCGCATCTCTACCGGGAAGACCGTATCGTTTACGGCGGAGAAACCGTGCAACTTGGCTTGTATGAGCATGACCGATGGACCGAGCCGCCGGTGGAATTGTTGCAGGATGCCCTGGCGCGGGGCATGCGTTCTTCGGGAGCATTCCGGGCGGTGACCACATTGCGGAGCGACGCGAGCGTCGACTTTTACCTGAAGGGGCAACTGTACGCGTTTCGTGAGGTGTCGGGAAACGCCGTGGTAGCGCGCTTGAACTACGACGTGGAACTCATCGATCTGAAGAGGGGCAGGGTGGTCTGGCGGCATGTGTACAACCATGACGAGCCGGTTTCCGGAAAGTCGGTTGCCGACGTGGTTGCGGCGATGGACAAGAATGTGCACCAGAGCGTGCAGGAAGTGCAGGACGGAATCGTCGAGGCGCTGTCAAATTACACGAAGTAGCCAGCGGAGCGGCCCGTCTCTCCGATAAAAATCGGCGCAGGCAGAAAACGGGCCCCACAAGAGACATCTCCTCATTACGTGGTACCGCATCCTTCGATTTAGAATAGACGCAGGAGAACATTTGCATGCCTTCGCCTGCCACCACGTCATCGGCCAACACGCCGTTTGATTTTCTCGATTTACGCGCACAATTCGCGGGCATCCATGACGAAGTGATGCAGGCGGTCGCACGCGTTTTCGAAAGCCAGCACTTTATCCTCGGACCCGAAGTAAAGCTTCTGGAAGAAGAGATCGCCGCGAAGTTGGGAGCGAAGTTTGCGGTGGGCTGCGCCTCCGGCACGGATGCGCTGATCCTGTCGCTGCTGGCGGAAGGCATCGGAAAAGGCGATGAAGTCATCACCACGCCGTTCAGCTTCATCGCCACAGGGGGTTCGATCGCCTATGTGGGGGCCAAGCCGGTATTTGTGGACATCGACCCGGCGACCTTCAACATCAATCCGGCGTTGCTTGAGGCGGCGATCACGCTGCGAACGCGGGCGATTATGCCGGTGCACTTGTTTGGCTTGCCCGCAGATCTTGATCCGATTTTGAAGATTGCGAAAGAGCATAAGCTGCTAGTGGTCGAGGATGCGGCGCAGGCCATCGGGTCGCGCTACGCTGGAAGATATACCGGCACGTTCGGGAAATACGGATGCTTCAGCTTTTTCCCGTCGAAGAATCTCGGGGGAGCTGGAGACGGGGGCTTGATTACCACAGACGATGCTGGCATGGCGGAGCGCCTGCAGATGCTGCGCGTGCACGGCAGCAAGAAACGATACTTTCACGAGATCATCGGTACGAATAGCCGTTTGCACGCGCTACAGGCGGCGGTGCTGCGTGTGAAGTTGCGGCACCTGGATGACTGGCAGAAAGGAAGGCAGAATCGCGCGGAGCGCTACGGCCGTCTTTTCGCCGAAGCCGGGCTTTCCCATTTTCTGACGGCTCCTCTACAGCCTCCGGGGAAATTCGAGCACGTCTACAATCAATTCACCATCCGCTGTCGACGGCGAGACGAGTTGAAGGCCTTTTTGCAGGCGGCGGGCATCCCCTCGGAAATCTACTATCCTCTCTGTATCCATCTACAAGAGGCATTCGCCTACCTGGGCCATGCTACGGGGGAGTTCCCGGAATCGGAAAAGGCCAGCAGGGAAGTGTTGTCGCTGCCCGTCTATGCCGAGCTTCCGGACGCACAGCAGGAGCGCGTGGTGAAGGCCATCGCGGAGTTTCGAAGGGCCGTCGGAAGCTGTTAGCCATCAGCCAAGAAAAGAAAAACTGAGATAGAGAGGGTTTTTTTGGTGGGGCTGCTGACGGCTGGCCGCAGCTGAGATTTGCAGCGTCGTCGTCGTATTTTCTATCGAAGAATGCAACACAACCAACTTTCGTATTCTCAAGCGATTGGCTGTTTACCCCTTGGATGATGCGTTTTGCGGCGTTGTGAATTTCATCGAGTCGAGCTTTGCAGCGCGCATCGGAATCTCGGGGCTTTTTCTTCTATCTACAAACTTCTCGCGAGAAATCAGCGAGTTAGCGACGCCTGCAACCCGCGCACTCGCTTTGGCGCAGCAAATGCCTTTTAGTAGGGCGAAGTGCAGACGCAAAGAAGGCCAGGGAAAACAAGGCCAGGAAAACAAAAAAACCGGAGGTGGGTTATGACCGTCGTTTTGATGCTCGTTATGTTCGCGACATTCCTCGCGATTGACTTTCTGAGAAAAGGGAAGGAAGCAGAAATTACGGAAACCGGGGAGGAAGCCATCCCGGCTTCTCCTCGTTTGCAGCCGAAGTATGTAGCGGGATTTGAGCTGCCGGAAAACCGCAGCTATCATCCCGGGCACACCTGGGCGCTGCAAGAAAGCCCCAGCCTGGTGCGCGTGGGACTCGATGATTTTGGCGCGCGGCTAGCGGGCAAAGTGGATGCGATCACGCTGCCGAAGCGCGGGCAATGGCTGAGGCAAGGGCAGAAGTTCGCTACGCTAGAACGCGCTGGCAGGCGGGTGGACCTAGTTTCGCCGGTCGAGGGCGAAGTGACGGATGTAAACGAAAAGCTGATCACCGAGCCCGCCGCAGCCAACATGGATCCCTACGGGCAGGGCTGGTTTGTATCGGTGCTCTCGCCTGAACTGAAAGTGAGCTTCCGCAACTTGCTGAACGGCAGCCTGGCGCGGCAGTGGATGACGGATGCGGCGCAGCAACTCGAGATGCGGCTTCGAGCGATGGCCGGCGCGGTTGCCCAGGATGGCGGCCTGGCGGTCCGCGACATCACGCCGGAAATCCCGAGTGTGAAGTGGGACGAAATTACCCGCGAGTTCTTCCTGACCTGAGCAAGACGGCACCCCCGGCGCCGCTCTATTTATCCCGCGACCTGGTACCGCAGAATCCCTTAACAGCCTAAAAATGCATCAGTTAGGTGACTGGGGTCACGTCGAACCGTGACTCCCTTCACTGGAAAATGAGGTATTTTTCAGCATACTGACCCTGGGCCAGCGAGTGCGAAGAAGGTTTCTCGCTGACAAGGCCATCACCGTCGAACTTCCCTACAGTTTGCGGACAGATATCGTCTGGCCCGGATGCGTAGGTGGCTCTCGGTCAGCCCCAGGACCCTCTCGCGGCAAGGAATCGAACGGCAAGACTCGATCTAAGCCCGCTCCTCAGAAACGCTCCGACTTGAATCCGCCGCCGTTACGGCCTACCAGCGAGGGGCACTACTCGCGATAGGGAGCGTATATGAGTAAGGCGATTCTGTACGATGCAACGCTCTGTATCGGCTGCAAATTGTGCGAGAGGGCGTGTGCCGAGCATAACGGCCTTCCGTACGACGACTCCATT
>DATFSI010000172.1:0-3639 GCA_035262705.1 Candidatus Acidiferrum sp.
TTGCCGTAGGCCTCGTTCACGTAATGGCCATCCTCCTCTTCCTTAAGGCCATGGGTGTCAATGGAACCCAAGCCGCCGTGCACCTCTGCCACCACTCCGACGTTTTTCGGCAGGCGAATGGTCGCTTCGCCGACACCTCCTTGAATTTCAGCTTCCAGGTCCTTGGCACGCTCGCCCGAAAGATCGACATTTGCCTGGCCGGCTCCAATGTTGAGTTTGAGACGCGTCAAGTCGACTTTTGCAAAACGAAATTCGCCGCGCCCGGCACCCACATCCACTTCCAGATCCAGGGGAATCGAATCGTTGACCTTCAAGTTCCAGATGTTGTCTGAATTCACTACCAAAGTGGTTCCCGAACCCTGGCCGATATCTAGCTCACCCACGCCGGCGTTAACCGAATAGTCGACGTTCGGTGGCGTCCAGGAACCGCCATAGGAAAATTCCGCTTCCAGGGCCTGCTGCGCGCCGCCGCCCATGCGCAGGTCCC
Organism: Candidatus Acidiferrum sp.; assembly: GCA_035262705.1. Lineage (GTDB taxonomy): Bacteria > Acidobacteriota > Terriglobia > Acidiferrales > UBA7541 > Acidiferrum. Next base: position 488 of record DATFSI010000172.1, read on the forward strand.
CCGCCGGCATCTTGATCGACATCTTCAGCGCTTTGGCCCCTTTGGTCTCGATAACCTGCTGGCGATGAGTGCGCGTAAGTGAGCTGCTGGCGAACCCGCGGCCGGCAAAGGCGTGTCCATGCCAGAGGAGAACGACCATCAGCAGAATGAACAACAGCGTACCCACAGTGGAGCCGATGGGAAACGAAGGACGTTGTGAGGGATCCTGGGGGCGATGCGAGCGGTCCCAGATCATTCCCGCACCGACAAAAATCAAAATCAGCGGCCAGTAATGCCCGAGCACGGCCCACGGATAAAAACCGGGAATAGCACGGTGCAACAAAACCAACGCACCGAAAGCAATGAGCAATATAGGGAACACTACCGAACTACTTCGCACTCCGCGATTGGCAGACATCACAGGGACCTCGCTTATCTCTAGTTACGCGGGAAGCAGGGAAAATGTTCCGGCATTGGCTTGTCCGCATCGTAGTGCGACCGAGCAGGCAAGGTCAATTCACAAGTTCATCCGGCCCTGTGCTAGAGTGCGCTATTGCGCGGGGGGACGACTGGGAATGGGCAAGTTTACGCGTGTCATCTGGATTGTGCTGGACAGCGTCGGCATTGGCGCATTGCCCGATGCCGAGGAATATGGTGACACCGGACGCACCACGTTGGGCCATATTGCCGAATACCGGCCACTGCATGTGCCGACATTGGTCGAACTCGGGCTTGCGAACATCGCCCCGCTGAAGAATCTCCCTGCTGCCACGGTACCCAGAGCTTCTTATGGCAAAGGAGCCACGCACTCTCCGGGGAAAGACACCACCACGGGACACTGGGAAATGGCGGGCGTGTGGCTGGATCAGGCCTTCCCCGTTTACAAACATGGATTCCCGCCGGAAATCATGGAGGAGTTCGAAAAGCGGATTGGGCGCAAGACGATCGGCAACAAACCTGCCTCCGGCACGGAGATCATCAAAGAATTGGGCGAAGAGCATGTGCGAACCGGCTATCCGATTGTGTATACCTCCGGCGACAGTGTGTTTCAGATGGCCGCGCATGAAAGCGTGATCCCGATTCCCGAACTTTATCGGATGTGCGAGATCGCGAGAAAGCTGCTGGATGGGAAGCATCGCGTCGGCCGGGTGATAGCGAGGCCCTTCGAAGGAACCCCCGGCAATTTCAAGCGAACCACCCGGCGTCACGACTACGCCGTAGATCCTCCTAAGCCCATGCTGATGGACGTGCTGGCCGATAAGAAAGTGCCGGTATTTGGCGTGGGCAAAATTCACGACATTTACAACGGCCGCGGCGTGGAAGACTACGTCACAACGAAATCAAACAGCGATGGCATGGACAAACTGACTGCCGCTGTGCGGGAACGTTCAAATGGCTTGATTTTTTGCAACCTGGTGGATTTCGACATGCTTTTTGGCCACCGCAAGGACCTGGAAGGCTTTGCACGTTCGCTTGAGGAATTCGACTCGCAGCTTGCGCCGTATCTACAACTACTCGGAGACGCCGATCTTCTGATGATCACAGCCGACCACGGCTGCGATCCGGATCCTCGCTGGGAGACCACCGATCATTCCCGCGAATATGTACCGATCCTGGCGTACACGAGGGCACGCAAAACCGGCGCGAATCTCGGAACGCGTGCGACCCTGGCGGATATGGGCCAGACGATCGCAGAGAATTTCAGCGGGAGCATTGCCCACGGGACGAGTTTTCTTGCCTCGTTAAGCTAAGCGGGCCGCCTGAGAAGACGATCCCGCGGGGTGCCGCGCCACACCGCTCTTATTTTCCTGAGCTGGGTGAAGCTGTCGCCGCGGATGCTGCCGAAGGTGCGGTGGGTGCGTAATAGCCGTTACGCGTGCGGGCAAGAAGCTTGCCCTTGCCGCGCGGCGGAATCACATCCACGTGCACGGCACGGAAGGTTCCGTCCTTCGCCGTATTGGAGGGGTAATACGCCAGGGTGTATTGGTGGCGGATGTCATGAGCCACCTGTTCGCAGATGGCGTGGACATCACCGACGTTCTCCGGGAAAAAGGACAAGCCCCCCGAGGCCTGCGCAATTTCCGTCAAAGCCTTCTTCGCGGCTTTGGCGCTCTTTTTGTTTTCCTGCCCCAGCAAGCCGATGGTGTAAATCACCGTGGACGTTTTCTGAATCTCCCTGATAGTTTTCTCCAAGCTGTTGCGACTGGTATTGTCTTCGCCGTCGGTGACAATCAGAAGGACCTTCTTCTCTTTCACGCCTTTTTTCAAGTGGTCTAATGAGCCGATAATGGCGTCATAGAGCGCTGTGCTGCCGCGCGAATCAATGCGTTCCAGGGCTTCTTTCAACTCCGGAATGCTGTTGGTAAAGTCCTTGTCGAGGTCCAGGTAAAAGTCATCGTTGAAGTTGACGACAAAGGCTTCGTCCTGGGGGTTGCTGCTCTGCACCAGGGTAAGAGCGGCTTCGTTCACGCGCGGCCGTTTGTCGCGCATGCTGCCGCTATTGTCGATGACCAGGCCCATACTGACGGGAATATCCTCGCGTTTAAATACGGAAAGCTTCTGCTCTTCCTTGCCCTCGTAGACACGAAAGTTGTCGCTGGCCAGCCCGTCAACAAAGTTGCCACGGTCATCCACAACCGTCGTGTGGAGCACCACAAGGTTAACGTCGACTTTGATCTTGCCGCCGGAAGGAGAAACTCCACCTTCCTGTCCGGGCGGAGGAGGCGGTGGAACGGCCACAGGAATCTGAGCGAACAGGCCAGTGGCAGCGAAGAGGAACATCAGAAGCAAACTGGGAAGGGCGAGGAAAACGCCGCGAAAGCGCTCAGTGCGCCGGCGCGTAGTAGCCAGTCTTGGAGTAGACGGAGAGGGGTGGGAGCCCTTTGGGAGCGCGCAGCTTGACCTTGATCTTGCGCCAGCGCGCGTCGTGGATGTGATTGCTTGGTTTGTATCCCAGAACATATTGGTTACGAAGCTCCATGCCAATTTTTGTTGCAATGTCCGGCAAATCATTTAGATGCTCGACAGCGAAAACGCGGCCACCGGTAAGTTCCGTAATCTCGGAGAGCAGCGTTGGGCCGTTCAGCTCTTCCGGGGTACGGTTCCGGTTGCCAAGCGGGTCGAAGATGCCGATGGCATAGAGCTGGGTGTCGGCTTCCCTGACCAGGCGCTTG
>DATFSI010000173.1:0-13145 GCA_035262705.1 Candidatus Acidiferrum sp.
GGCCGGTCCTGCGTGACTACTTCCATTAAGGTGGAATGATCTGAGGAGTTGTCGTCGAATTGCACGGAAGTGCGGAACATTACCTTCGGCGGCCGCGCCAACGCTGCGGCAAGGCGGCCCTTCATCAGCGGCTCCAACGGCTGCTTGCCGTTGACTACGTCCGCGATGCTCTGCTGAAAGCGAGCGCGCTCGGTGGGATTCAGCTCCAGCGTGCGGTGCATGTCCACGAAGTGGAAGGTATCCAGCACCACGCCGGCGGAGTTCGCGAACGCATCCGCCTTCACGATGTTCATTCCCCAGGCCGCAAGCACGCCGGAGATTGCCGCAAAAAGCGCCGGGCGGTCCGCGGAGAGCAGCGTCAGCTCAAAGGCATGGTGGCGCTCCTTCAGATTGGTTTGCACCGGCTGTGCGCCGAGTTTCTGATAGAGCGCGAAGTGCAAGGCGATCTCCTCCGGCGAATGCACGGCAAGATACCGCCGTGGGAATCCTTCGAGGAACCTTGCGATCTCTTCCTTCGCGCCTGTTGCGGTCTGCTGGTGTACCTGTTCGAGCAACAGGGCTTCGTCGGAAACGTGCAGGCGGTCGCGGTCCACGGTGCGGCTGAAATGATTCGAAGTGGCCACGAATAACTGCCAAAGCATTTCCGATTTCCACGGGGTCAGGGCTTCCGGGTTGACGGCGTGGATGTCCGCGTAAGTCAGCAGGCACAGGTGCTGCAGCCGCTCGTGGGAGCCCACGGTTGCGGCGAATCCTGAAACGGTAGAGGGATCGAAAATGTCGCGGCGCTGTACCGTCGCGGACATGTCCAGGTGATGCTCGATCAGGAAGTGGACTTCGCTTTTCTCTTCGGGGGTCAACTTCAAGCGGTCGGCGGCGGTTTCGAGGGCTTGCAGGCTTCCGGCTACGTGGCTCTCCACGGGCATGCCTTTGCCGACGTCGTGCAGCAACAGCGAAAAGATGAGTAGGTCGCGGCGCTCCGCGGTCCGCCACAGCGGGGCGAAATGCGCCCCGCGCGCATCCGGAGGCGCCGCCAATTCCTGGAGGTGCTCGATGGCGCGCAGGGAGTGTTCGTCGACCGTATAGCGGTGATAGAAATCGCGCACCACCAGCGAATCGATATTGCGGAATTCGGGCAGCGCCTCGGTCAGCAGTCCCAGACGGTGCATCGGGCGCAGCGCCAGCGAAGGATAATCCCCGCCGAGGATTTCGCTAAGCGCCGGCCAGGTGATACGCGTGTTCTTCTGCGGCAATTCCGGATGCACCATGATGTAGGCGATGCCGCGCTCCGCATCGCGGCTTAGCGGAACGCCGGTGCGTGCAGAATCGGCCAGCATCGCGTAGGTGGCCTGGCGGTCGGCGAAGGCCAGTTCGTTGGTCAATTCCAGCAACCCGTCTCGCAGGGTGTACGGTTTGCCGCTGCCTTCGATTTTTGCGCCGGGCATAGCATTCATCAGCCGTTGCCGCAGCGTGAGGGCCACTGTCTGCCGCTGCTCCATATAGCGCAGCAGTTGGCGGTTCAGCGTGCGGGCGTGGCGGAAATACAAGCGCATCCACTCGGCGGCGTTGCGGCGAAGGTTGTCGTCAATGCCGAGAGAACGTTCCGCGGCTTCCGCCTGGAGTTCATAAGTCAGCGTGTTATCGTTGCGGGCGTTGCTGTGATGCAGAAAACAGCGGATGCCGCTGAGAAAATCCACGGCATTGCGCGTCAGCTCGTCTTCATTCAACGGACTGATCCGCGGGTCGCGCCGATCGCCCGCCAGTTGCCGCATCCAAAGAGTGGCGTGGTAGTCGCGCAAGCCGCCGGGAGCTTCCTTTACGTTCGGCTCGAGGTGAAAGATGGTGTTGCCGTAGCGGGTGAGGCGCTCGCGCGTCAATCGCTGCACTTCGGAAAGCAGCAGCGGCCTCGCCGTTTTCTCCGGCCCGGAGAGAACCTTGGCGTCAAGCCGTTCGAAAAGCTGGCCGTCGCCGTCCAGGAAGCGCCGGTCCAACATGGCCAGGTGAAACTCGGCGTTGGATTCTTCGATTTGTTTGCACTCGTCGAGCGTACGCCCGGCGGAACTCACGCGAAAGCCCAGGTCCCAAAGCGTGCGGGAAAATTCGGAAATCAGCGGGCGGAATTCTTCTTCGGCCTTTTCGGTTCCAAAAAGAAACAGCAGGTCGAGGTCGGAATACGGGAACAGCATCTCCCGGCCGTAACCTCCCAGCGCCAGGAGGCTCATGCCCTGCGCCGGCGTGCCGCGCACGCGCAGCAACTCCCCAAACACCTTGCGGATGGTACCGTCCGCGAGTTCACACAACTGCCGCAGCGTCTCGCGGGCGCCAGCTCCGCTCTCGAATAGTTTGCGTATCCGCTCGCGCTGTGCCTCGACTTGCGGCCCCAGCTCCCCCAGCGGCGTTACCGGCTTCTCTTCCATCTTTTTGTTGGGCGGACCAAAGCCCGGGACCAAATCTGTGCGCGGTGAGGACATAAGAAATCCTACAGAGCGTTTTCGCCGCGTTCCTCGTTGCGGATCCGGATGGCTTCCTCAATTCGGCTCAGGAATATCTTACCGTCTCCGATTTTCCCTGTCTTGGCGCTCTTCAAAATCGTTTCCACGGCGCGGTTTACCAGGTTGTCGGGCAGCACCAGCTCCAGCTTGATCTTGGGCAGCAGGTCCACGGTGTACTCGCGCCCGCGGTACACCTCGGTGTGCCCCTTCTGACGACCATGGCCACGCACCTCGGTTACCGTCATTCCGTCAATGCCGATTTCCAGCAGTGCATCTTTCACGGATTCGAACCGCGACGGCTGAATGATGGCTTCAATTTTCATCATACGGATCTCTGCTCCCGCTGGTTTTTCGCTCTCCATTTCGCCTGTGGTTCACGTTTCCAGGTTGTACCCCTCTTCTCCATGCTGCGTAATGTCCAGGCCTTCCACTTCGTGCTCTTCGCTGACGCGTACGCCGGTGGTGACGTCGACAATTTTCAGAATTACGATAGTGCCTACGAGGGCGAAAACCCAGGCTATCAGAACGCCCACGAGCTGATTGCCCACTTGGCCCCAATGCCCGTCGAATCCGCCAACGGGCTTTCCGTCGCCGAAGATCGGATTGATGAGCATGGTGCCGAAAACGCCGGTGAGCAAGGCGCCAATCGTGCCCCCGGCGCCGTGCACGCCGAAGGCATCAAGGGCATCATCGTATCCGAAAACGGCCTTGAATTTTGTGACCATCCAGTAGCAGAACGCTCCCGCAATCACACCGATGACCAGCCCGGAGATTGGCCCGACAAACCCCGCCGCTGGGGTAATTGCTACCAACCCCGCTACGGCTCCGGAAATTGCGCCCAACGCGCTGGCTCGGCCGTTCTTGAGCCATTCCGCCACGCTCCAGCTCAACGCCGCAGCGGCGGCTCCGAAGTGCGTGGCCACAAACGCGCTGCTGGCCAGGCCGCCCGATGCCAGCGCGCTCCCGGCGTTGAAGCCGAACCATCCCACCCACAGAAGGCATGCGCCAATGAAGCTCAGCACCAGGCTGTGTGGCGGCATGGGCTGTTTGGGATAGCCCACGCGCTTGCCCATGTAAAGAGCACACACCAATGCGGAAACACCTGAAGTGATGTGCACCACAGTGCCGCCGGCAAAATCCAGCGTTGGGAATTTACCGCCGAGGGAAGCGTTCAGGAAGCCGCCCTTGCCCCAAACCATGTGGGCCATCGGCGCATAGACGATCAGAAACCAGAGCGTCATGAACAGAACCGTGCCGGAAAATTTCATGCGCTCGGCAGTAGCTCCGGTAATCAGCGCCGGTGTGATGACCGCGAACATGAGCTGGTAGACCATGAAGGTTAGTTGGGGAATCGAGCCGGAATAATCCGGGTTCGGTACAACGCCCACGCCGCGCATTATCGCGAACTGAAAATTTCCGAGCACCGGGCCGTCGCCCCCAAAGCAGAGGCTGTAGCCCACCAGTGCCCAGAGCACGGTAATCAGCGCCATCAACGCGAAGCTCTGCATCATGATGGCCAGCACGTTCTTGCGCCGCACCAGGCCGCCGTAGAACAGCGCCAGCCCGGGGCCGGTCATCATCAGCACCAGCGCGGCGCTGACCAGCATCCAGGCGTTGTCGGCGGAGGACTGCGCCGAGGTTACGCGCTGATCGAGTTGACTCAATTTGTCGGCAACGGCTTGGGCGTTATCGGCGGGGGCGGGGCTTGCGGCTGCGGCGGTCGTTGGGGCGGGGGGTTGCTGCGCTTGCGAGGGAAGGGAACTCAAAACCAGGGTCAATAAACAACAACATAACATGCCCATGCGCTTCATCGATAAGTTCTCCAAAGCGAAAGGTGGAGGAGCCCATCCGCTGGGGGATTACTCTCTTGCTGTTTCGGGAGTTTCCACGTAATCGCACAAATTATACGCAGCAGGGTTCCTTCGCGGCTCTAGAAATTTTTATGGGCCAGATTCAATTTTCGGATGAATGGCCACGCAGGACTTTTCGTTTTATTTCGCCGGCGTAATGATCGGCGTCGCGCGTGGGCCGCGGGATGCGGTAGCCGTCGCAGACTTCGAGGGTCAGGGCGACCGCGGTTTCCAGGCTGATACGATGACCCTGGGAAACGTAAATCGGGCGCGTGTCCCTTCGCGTGCGCAGCGCCCCGCCGATACGCTCGCCTTTGGCTCTATCGTCGATCAACGGCGTCCAACTTCCCACGAGTCCCTCCAGCGGGCCATGCTTGCCAATCAGGATGCTTTTGGCACATCCAATCGACGGCCGGTCCAACAAGATCCCCAAATGCGTAGCCAGGCCCACGCGCCGCGGGTGCGCGTAACCATGCGCATCGCAAAACAGCAGGTCGGGGAGCTCCGGCAATTTCCTCAACGCCTCGAGAAGCACCGGAATCTCCCGGAAGCTCAACAATCCCGGCACGTAAGGAAATGTCAAAGGACGAATAGCATGCACTCGCTGCAGCTCTTCCATTTCGGGAAAGCGGTACATCACCACGCAGCCAATCGCGCGGTTTGCCTCCCGCAAGCGGCCCCAGCGCCCGGCGGGTCTCTTTAGCGCCTGCGACCCAACCAAGATGAACGAGGCGTCCAGCCCGGCCACCGTGCGAATCTTTCGGAAGGCATCCCGGCCTTTCCATTGCGCACGCAGGCATTCCTGCATCTCCCGTGCTTCGGCCGGTGTGACATCCCAGCGTTGCCCCAGCGCAACCCCAATTGGCTTGTCCTTCATCCCTATCATCGTATAATGCAAAAGCCGCCAACGCTCCGGCGCGCGGCTGCCCGAATCCTCTGCAAATCGAAATCGAAGGAAATAACGCAATGACCTTGTACCCACCATTGGAAGTTTCCTCGCGCGAAGCAAACGGGATTCACTATGTGGACGTGCATGGCCGGCTGACGATTGGCGATCCCAGCGAACAGTTGAGTTCCTTCATGCAGAACCTGGTGTCGAAAGGTGCGCGCAAGGTGATCGTCAACCTGAACGAAATTCCGCAGATTGACAGTTCCGGCATCTCGGCGCTGGTGAAGCTTTCTATTTCGCTGGCACGCCAGGGCGGCGGGCTGCATCTGGTTTGCGGCGAAGGCCGTGTTCGCGACGCGCTCACGGTCACACGCCTTGTCGAAGCGATTCCCACGTACGACTCGGAAACCGCCGCCCAAGCCGGCTTTTAGCCGGTCGGCAGTCTTTGACGACTGTCAAAGCTTGGCGATGCCAACCAGGGCCCGCTAATTTGGTCCCTTTCGTGGTCACCTTCCACTTGTATTAGGGCGGACTACCCGCCTTTTTTGAGTTCGGCGAGGACCAGCTTGGCGAGTTCTTTTAGTGTTTCGAACACGCCGGTGCCGTTGATGGCCACGCCCTCGAGCACCGGCTCGCTTTTTTTCTGCAACTGCTTTTTCAAATCATCGACGCTCATGGCGTTGGGCAGGTCGCGCTTGTTGAGCTGCAGCACGTAGGGGATGGTGTCGAAATTCAGGTTATGTTCCTTCAGGTGTTCCTGTAGGTTTTCCATGGTCTCGAAATTCGCATCTAAGCGTTCTTCCTGCGAATCGGCCACAAATACCACGCCATCCGCACCCTTCAGAATCAGCTTGCGGCTGGCCTCGTAAAAGACCTGCCCGGGCACGGTATAAAGATGGAAACGCGTCTTGAACCCGCGCACGGTGCCCAAATCCAGGGGCAGAAAATCGAAAAACAGGGTGCGGTCGGTCTCCGTGGCCAGCGACACCATTTTCCCTTTCAGGTTCTGGCCCGTGTGGTCGTAGATCCACTGCAGGTTGGCGGTCTTTCCGCCGAGACCCGGACCGTAATACACGAGCTTGCAGTTAATTTCGCGCGCGGGAAAATTGATAAAGGGCACGAGTCGTCAGCCTGAGCTACCTTTGAAACTTATAGCAAAATGCCGGACCTAGTAAAGTCTGCTTCCTAGTTTCGCGGATAAGCCCTTATTCCGGAAAACTATTTTCGCGGCTGCTCCCGGTCGGTTAAGGCTGTCGAACACGTTACAATTCGGGATTTTCACGGCCTGTGCGCGCCTCGATTGACGCGCAACTTCGCCTCTGTTAGCATTCGCGCCATGGCGAAAGTGCAAAAATCCTCTTCGGGCTCCGCTGGGCGGCGCAAGGGCTCTTCCAAATCGGCTTCTAAGTCGAAGAAAAAGAGTGGGTTACCGGCTCCTCCGCCGCAGCGCGGGGGCGTCACGCTGGTGGATCCCCTGGTGCAGGCGCAGATGAAGCTCTATGAAGAGGCCATGAGCCTGTTTCACCAGCAGAGATTTCAACGCTCCAAACAGGAACTCGAGAAGGTAATCGCCGGCCCGAGCAAGGAGCTTGCCGACCGCGCGCGCACTCATCTGCGCATTGTTGAGCAGCGCATGAAGCCTTCGTCCGAACATAATCCGAAATCTCCCGAAGACCATTACCAGCGCGGGGTAGCCATGATGAACCTTGGGCGCTGGGACGAAGCGCGGGAAAGCCTTGAGAAGGCGCGCAAGCTCGCGCCCAAAGCCGATCACATTCACTACGCTCTTGCAGCTCTCGATTGCCTGACCGGCGAAGCCGATTCCGCCATGGCCAATTTGAAAATCGCCATCGAACTGCGCCCCGCCAACCGCTTCCACGCTCGGAACGATGAGGACTTCGCTTTTCTCCAGGAAGACCCCCGCTTCACCGAATTGTTGTATCCTGAAAAGGATGGCTACGCCGGGTAATCCCAGTCACCCGGTTGCTTTACGTACGTGGCACGGCCGCTCCCGGCTGTGTAACCGAGCACAACAAACTGCGCACAGGCAAGGGTGCCTGTGCGACTCCGGTTAATGAAGAAATCTGGCAAACCAGGCCAACCGGTACGCGGCATGCGCGTCGTCGCACTCGGCGGCGGCACGGGGCTTTCGGCGTTGCTCCGCGGCTTGCGCGAACACGTGGTGCGCGGCCCGGTGCGCTTGCCAACGCGCGAACGCCCGATCTCCGATCTCGCGGCCATAGTTACCGTCACCGACGATGGCGGCAGTTCCGGCCGGCTGCGGCGTGAGAACCGTATCCTTCCCCCCGGCGATATCCGCAACTGCATGGTCGCGCTTTCGAAGGATGAAGCGCTGCTGAGCCGGCTGTTTCAATACCGGTTTCAGGCGGGGCATGGGCTGAAAGGCCACAGCTTCGGCAATCTTTTTCTGGCTGCGCTCACCCATGTCACCGGCGATTTCGCTGAAGCCGTCCGCGTTTCCAGCCAAGTTCTCGCTATCCGCGGGCGGATCTTTCCTTCCACTATTTCCAACGTCCACCTGGTGGCTACGCTCACCAACGGCCAGCGTGTGCAGGGCGAAAGCAGAATTTCCCGCAGCAAGATTCCCATTCGAAGAATTGAGTTGAGCCCGCGTAACGTCCAGGCCCTGACCCCGGCCATCGAAGCGATTGACCAAGCCGACCTCATCCTGATGGGTCCCGGTTCGCTCTATACCAGCGTCATTCCCAATCTCTTGATTCCGCAGATCGCCCGGGCAATCTCGCGCTCCCGGGCGCCGCGCGTCTATATCGCCAATCTCATGACGCAGCCCGGGGAAACCACGCAATACGCGCTCAGCCAGCATGTCCGCGCGATTGAGGACCATGTCGCCAGGCACTTCATCAACTGTGTCGTGGCCAATAAGCGGCCCATTTCGCCGGAGGTCGCCCGGCGCTATCGCGCGGAAGGGGCGGAGCCCGTGCGCCTTGACCGCGCCAACCTGGCCAAAATGCACGTTCGCCTGATTGACGGCAATCTCCTGGAAGAAAACAACGTCATCCGCCACAATTCCGCGCGCCTGGCCGCGCTGCTCCTCGATAAGTTCCTCCTACCCGCCGCGCGGCGCTAGACTCGTGCTCCGACCCCTTGGCCCGAATTTCTTTTCAATGGCGCGCAAATCTGAACCTGCCACGCCCAGACATCTGTTATGTGTGAGTTTGAGTCTAGAGGGAAAACGCGAGACCCGCCCGTTAGAAACCAAGGGTGGGGCACCCTTCTGGTAACCGTGACGGGCGAGAATTTCTGAGAGTATGAGCCGTTAGCGAGCGCGCCGCGATCAGCGAGTGGGTTCGGCTACTGCATTCACTGGTTGAGGCTGCGGCCCCTTGATGACGAATTTCATGAAGTCGGATTCCGCTAGGCGCGACGGGTGGACTTCGCCGCCGAGGCCGAAGAAGCGGCAGAAGCTCATAATTAGCGGGCGCCAGCGTTCCGCGTCGATGTGCGGGCGGGGGCCGTCGCCGACCAGCAGGCTCTCGTCGACGTGCAATTTAAGGATGTGTACCTCGAAACAGTTGGCGCTGACGTTTTTGCCAAAGGGACGGTGGTCGTGGACGATACCTTCCATTTGCACCGGGCATTCTAGCACGCGCGGCGGCGCAACCACTTGCGACGCCACCGGCGTAAAACCCGCGGTGCCGAATTTGTCGCCTTCGTAGCGATAGCCCCATTGCAGCTTGCGCTCCGGCACGGGGTCCTTGCCTGTGGTAAGCGCGAGGCGATCCACTTCGGTGACTTGCGTCTCGGACGGCAGGTTGATCACGCATTCGCGCGTGCGAATCAGATTGTCGGAGGTTTGTCCCATTTGCCCCAGGCCCAGCATGCAGCTCCAGCCGAGCCACCACGCCGAGGACATCGGCGCAAGGTTCGGCGAGCCGTCTGGATTGAGGGTGCTGATCAGGGCGATGGGCGTTCCAAAGTAGAGAATGGTTGGTTCAATGGTTCTGTGCATGTCCTGCACAATAGCGGAGACCAAGCCCGCGTCTCTATCCGCTTTCTGCTGTTAAATTTTCTCCTGCAGTTCGGGGCATCCAGACAGAAGCTCAGCGGCAAGATGAACTTTCTGATGCTCAACGCCTCTATTTCGGCTAAAATCCCTCTTGGTTACCCTTCCCCCAGCCTACCTCTTCCTCCGGTTCGCGGAATGGTCTCATCCTGAGGTGCACGCCTATGAGTACTCATGGGAACTTCACCATCTTCTCCCGCTCGCCGCTGCAATTCACCCATAGCCACAGATGTCCTTACTGCAATAGCCGCGATGTTTGCCGGGAGCGACGGCACGGTATATTGCAACGCGCGATGTGTTTCATGCTGAGGGTACGACCTTATCTTTGCGCCGATTGTGACCAGATTTACTATTCAAAGAGCAAACGTCGCGAACATTAATGGCGTCTCTTGCGTAAAGTCTCCGTGATCGCCCGCTTTGACGCGCGCGTACTACCCGGCTGTCGCAATTCCCGCTACCATTTTGCTACGCTCAATCGCACTCCCACGGAGAAGATTCATGTCTACTTTCGGCCTCATTGAATACAGAGACGCCAGCCCCGCGGTCAAAGCCGTTTACGACGACATCATGGCCACGCGCAAAACTGACTACATCAACAATTTCTGGAAAGCGATCGCGCACGACCCTACGCTGCTCAAGCGCACGTGGGAAGATCTGAAGGCCATCATGGCGCCTGGCGCAATCGATCCCCTCACCAAGGAACTTCTCTACATCGCCGTCAGCGTCACCAACAATTGCAATTATTGCATTGCCTCGCACACCGCCTCGGCCTTTGCCAAAGGCATGACCCCGGAGATGTTCAAGGAACTCCAGGCCGTCATAGGGATGGCCAACGAGACCAACAAGCTGGTCACCGGCTATCAGGTTGCCGTGGACGCACGCTTTCAGGCGCCGCTGGAAATGAACCGCAAATAGCGCGTCCTTATCCTGCGCGACTTTTTCCTGCATGGGCGCTTAAAAGTCGTGTCACTCTAGAAGATGTCCGTTCGTTCTTCCGAACATGACGCTCCGCGGTCGGACAAGCTAGGATTAAACAAACGAACATTTTCTTGCAGGCGGCACTGAACGGCGACCGCATTCACCCTGCCGCGCCACGCACTCCGGGTGCGATTGCGGAAGCGGCTCGCGCATCCGTGGACACCGGCGCGCAATCGGTACAGGTTCGTGCATTCGACGATGCCGGCCGCGAGACTCTCGATGGCATGACTTGTGCCAAGGTTCTGCGCGCCATTGCTGCAAGCTGCCCCGGAACCCCGATTTCCTTGACGACGTCCGTGGCGATTGTGGAGGATGCAAACGAGCGATTCCGCATTGCGAGGGACACAGGCACGCGACAATGCGGATTTGGTCGCGGCGGCTGCGCATTTGATCCGCACGCGCATGGATGTTGTCCCCGTTCGTAAGACCGTTGCCAGTTCCGACCCTCCTGCCGGGCGCTATCCCGCGCGGAATGTGCATTTTTGCCCATCCAGACAACCTTCACTCTTCGCGCACAATTGCGGCTCCGTGGTACTTGCGTACTATATCGGCCCTTCTTCCGGCAACCCGAACATATAGAGGTACAGGTGGGGACCCCTTGTCCGCCGCAAGGGACAGTCCGCCCAAATCCAGCTCGAGTGAGTTGTTTATGACCTCTTTCGTGAAAGACCCCGAAAACGCAGCAAATCCAGGCGCGCCCGTAGCGCTCGCGCGGCCGCAACCTGTGGCCCTGGAAGTTCCCGTGACGGTGAATGGAGCCCGCGCGGTGGACGGCTCGGCCAAGCGCGAGCCCTTCTCCGAGCATTCCCAGACTGTGCTGGTTTTCGGACACGGCGCGGTGATTCGCGTCTCGGCGGCTCTTGCTCCCGGGCAACTGATTTTTCTGACCAACGAAAAAACGAAAAAAGAAGTGGTGTGCCAGGTGGTGAAGTCCAAGTCCGACGGCAGCTCGGTCGGTTACGTTGAGCTGCGATTTACGGAGCCCTCGCCGGGATTCTGGGGCATGCGCTTTCCTTTGGACACGGTTCTCCCGCAAGCGGCCACGCGTCCGGCAGGGCCGCCGGTTGCTCCGGTCACGCCGAAAGTTGCGTCTCCGGTGCAGCCTGCTCCCCCTGTAGCCACCGCTCCACCGGTTGCTCCCCGAGCGCCGAAGACTGTTGCGCCTGCAGCCCCGGTTGCCGTAAAGCCCGTTGTACCGACGGTGCCCGCACCGGCAGCCCTTTCCGAGGAGCCACTACTTTCGCTGCTCAATTCCGGATCTTCCTTCGAAGCCAAGTCCTATCCGTTGCCCCAACAGGAAGACGAACTCTCTTCGCCCGTGACCTTGCCGGTGGTGGATGCCAAACCCGTTTTGTCCTCTGTTCCCGTTTCTTCGTCGAATCCCACCACGGAAGAGCTCAAGCAGCAGGCCGCGCGTTTGCAGGAGCAGCTCAGCTCGCTACTTTTCACCGAATCGAAGCCCGCGAGCGCGGATTCGCTCTCCTCTTCCGCTTCGCAGTCCTCGGTAAATCTTTCGGAAGTGACCAAGCAACGCTTCGAGACTGCTGCGACGGCGAGGGAATCCGCCCCTGCGGCGAATGCTCCCAGGAGCACTGCTTCGCAGGCAAAGTCTGGTCCAGCTTCGTCGCCCGAGGAAGAATTGCAGATTCCCGCATGGCTTGCGCCATTGGCGCGCGAGACCGATGCTTCGCTGTCCAAGCCGTCTCCAATGATCACCGCATCTTCGCTCCCGGTTTTGCCGGAAGCGCCGGCCGAGGTTGCCGCCGAGCCGATTCTGCCGGAATCACCGGAGCCCGAAGTTCTGGCGCAACCTGTGGAACGCTTACACAGGCCGGAAACCGCTGTGTTCGGCGGACAATTGCTTGGCGAAGCTTCCTCTGCATCCGAAATCGGGGCCTCCAAGTCGCGCACTGGGCTTTCTATTGGCATCGCCGCCGGGCTGCTGGTGATTGCCGGCGGATTCTGGTATTCGCAGCAGCCTGGTAACGCCATCTCCGGATCGCTCGGCGGTTCCCGTTCAGGGGCCACAACCTCTGAAGCGCCGGGCGCAGCCGCCGCTCCTGCATCGCGCCCAGATGTTTCGTCGGCCTCGCCCGCGCCGGTCCCGGTAAATTCCGCAGCCGTGTCTTCGGAGACGGCGGCGCCGGAAGGTGGAGGGCCTGCGCCGACGTTCTCGCACAATTCGAATTTCACTTCGACGCCCGTCATGCACCCCACGCCAGTGGCTCCCAATTCCCGCCCGGGAGATTCAGGATTGGTGCAACCGGAGACCAGCGCCCCTGCGATCTCTCGCAATTCGAATTTCACTGCCACACCGATGTTGCCCCCTTCGCGAACAGCGAATCCCGAATCCATACCGGCCGCGAACAACCTGGCGCCTGCCGTCGAGCAGCCCAAAAAGCCTTCGCTTGGCCAAGTGCGCCTGGCTGCTCCCAAGGTGAACGGCCGCAAAGCGGCTTCCACGCCAAGCGATTCCGAGCCTTCGATTGACGTGAGTCCGGCTGGCAATTTTGCCGCGCCCGTTTCCGCGCTCAGCACTTCGCGCCGAGCGGAGCCGACGGCCCCGGCGCCCATTGGCGGCGACGTGAAGCCCGCGAGGCTGATCAAGTCTGTGCCGCCGATCTATCCGGACATGGCGCGCACGCAGCATCTTTCCGGCAACGTGCAGATTGACGCCTCGATCGCAGCGGACGGAAATGTTGGCGCCATGAAGGTGCTTTCCGGCCCGACGCTCCTGCATCAGGCCGCGTTGAACGCCGTGAAGCAGTGGAAGTTCCAGCCGGCAGAACTCGACGGCAAGCCCACGGCCATGCACCTCACGGTTACGGTGCAATTCCGCGCCCAGTAGCTTTTTGACCGAAACCAAAGGTCAGGATGCCCAAACGCGTTCCGAT
>DATFSI010000174.1:0-30619 GCA_035262705.1 Candidatus Acidiferrum sp.
GCGCTGAAGATCTCCACCAGGCGGTCGGCGATAAGCTTCTCTTCGCCGGACTTCAGTTGCCACATAGGAAAACCGAATGTGTGCGGGTCGCGAGCCGGACGGCGATTTTCCTTGAAGTTGTCGCCGGCCGCGGCTTCAGGATTCCGCCCCCGCATCCCGCTCGCACCGGCGCCCATGCTGCCGATCCCGACAGGCCGGGTATCGGCCAACTTCTGCATAACCTCGGGCCCGGTGATGTTGAGCCTGGCGGGATCAATCTGCCAACTGTAACGCGGAGTCACATTGCCGAGCGCTTGCGGATTGAACTGCCGGGGAAGTGCCGTCACTCCAAACTTTTTCACCGCATCGGTAATCACTTGCGCGCGTTCGTCGTAGGTCTTCAACGATGCATCCCAGTCTTCGTTGACGAAGAGTTCGAGCGCTTTGAGAAAACCGAAGATCGTTTCTTTGCCAATCTTGCAGCAGCGTCCGATGCGGTCCTCCTGCGGGCTCATGTTCAACAAGGCGTAGCGGATCAGATTTTCCTTGCCGATGAGGAGGCCCGATGCTTGCGGCCCGCGGATATCCTTGCCGCCGCTGAAGGTGACCATGTCCCAACCCTGCGCGGGATATTCCCACAGCCGCTCTTTCGGCGGCACGTCGGCGGCAGCATCGTTGAACGTGTAGAGGTTGTGCTCCTTGGCGATGGCAATCGTCTCCGGCCCGCTGACTTTCCCTTTGTCCGAGAGAATGTTGGTGAAGTGAATCGCCAGGGTCTTCGGATTGACTGCAGCGATCACCTCTTCGCGCGTCTCCACTTCCACCAACTTCGCGCCGGTCTGCCGGATCTGGTGGTCGAACGGATAGCGATGGCTCTTCTGGATGATGACTTCATTTCTGGGGAATTTGCTGACATCGGGAATATCGCACATGCGCGGTTCGAGGTCTTCCGTCATCATCCCGGCATATCCGACGACCATGGCCGCGGCCGCCCCTGCCGTTACCAGGCCCGTATAGCCTGCGGGAGATTTGCAAAGTTTCGCGATGAACTTGCCGGCGGCGACTTCGAGCTCGTCGATTAGCACGAAGTGCTCGTTGCCCCTCCGCATCAGTTCCATCACTTCCGGCCGCATCACCGAACCGCCGATCACCGTCAGCGTGCCATTGATATTGATCAGCGGCGTCACGCTCAGCTCGGCGTAAATGTCGCCGGTGGACCCAAGGCCAGAAGTAATGGGCATGATGGGGTTGCCGTCGAGAGCAGGCGCGGAGGGCTTATGCTTTTTGCCAAACTCGGGCGGGGCAAATAGGCCTCCACTGAGGGCTCCCAACGCAGCCAGAAACGAACGGCGGTTCCAACCAAACTCCATATTCATGCGCAATTTCCTTTCGGCGTCGTTTGCGAAGGCTATTTTTCAGGTGCGGGTGCCGGCGGATTCACAACGAGCGCGCTGCCGACAATCTCAATCAGCGAATCCCCGGGAATCCATTCCACCGCCATGCACGCGCGCGACGGCGTTTTCCCCTGCGTGAAATAAACCTGATAAATCTTGTTCAGCGCGTCGTACTGTGCCTTATGCGCATCGAACCTCGCCTTGCCCGTGGGCATTGCGACACTATCGGCGTGGGGCAAGCAGATAAAAACATCCAAATGGATCAGGCTGTCCATGTTGCTTCCGGCGCGCTCGACCGATCTTTTGAGCGCGTCCATGGTCCGTGTGACATGCTTTTCGAACGGATCCGTCACCACCACGTGGTCGTCTTTCGGGTAACCATCATTGGCGCCCGTGCCTGAAAAATAGTAGATGCCGTTGTGCGTGTGGCTGCCGCCGGGGCGGCGCGGGGCATCCCCGCCGGGTGCTCCTTGCGGTGCACTGCCGGGCGCGGGTGATGCAGGAGTCTGCTGCGCAAAAAGTTTCGTTCCCTCGGTAGCGAAAGCGGTCAGCACCGCGAGTTTGCCTAAGAAACCACGTCGCGTATTCCAGTCCATAAAGCTCCTCCTGGATCTAAATCAATCTATTCGGCGATGTGGCCCCGCAGCACCCACAAATCAACGCCTTCGGCAACCGGTAGAGCGCATCCTTGCCGCAACATTGTTTTTGCCGGGACCAGCGCATAAAACAGGGTGGCCATTGCTACACTCGCCGTCAGTTGTTTTCGAATCCCTATGCTTATGGAATCCTCCATGCCGTGCATCCGCTTGATAAATCGCTGTTTCGAAATCCGGTCTCGGCGGGCAATCAATGGCTCGCCTCCAGCGCCGCAATTTTGCCGCGCACCACCGTCACCGAAGCCGACGGCAGCGTATAGATCGCGTCTGCCGTCGCTTGCATTGTCGATGTCACCGCAGGCCCGTCCGGTTCCGCATAGCCTTGCTTCCGGTTTGGGTGCCACCGATATTGGTCCTTGCCAAAAGTGACCATCGTGACCTGCCCGACATATGCGCGCTCCACTTTGCGATCCGCATCGCTAAACGTAATGCGAACGGAATGCGCATTGTCGTGGTCCTTATTAATGAGCAGCAGCGACCACTGTCCGTCAGGCCGCAACACCGCGTAGGCGGTTACTAGCACATGGCCAGGGGCATCCTTCGCGTCACTTTCCGCGCGAAACACCCGGTGCTCGGCGTCTTCCGGCTGCACCCACTCCTGGGTAATCAACTGCGCCGCGAAATACTGCGAGGTCTTTCGGCGCATGTCGATCTCATAATTTTTGTCCACCATGAACATGTGATACGTGCCCCAACTGTTGGCGCAATTGGCGTGAGCCGGCGAGTACGGCAAGTCGTGATAATAAAAAACCCCCTTGCCGCCGGCAGCCAGAAAGCCCGCGAAAGAATCCGCGAGCCACAAGGCCCCAAAAACGTCAACCGCCGCTTCGCCGCCGTGCGCATTCGTCTCCGTGTTGAACATCGGCACGCCCGCAGGCAGCCCGTCGTCTCGCCACACCTGCATGATGTGGGTAATGAGTCGCGGTTCGCGGTAAAGATTCTCCCAAGGAGTTTCGCAGCCGTCGTAGGGATAGTGCTCAAAGGACATGAAGGAGAGGTCCGACAGGCGCTGGTGCATTTTGAGATAAGCAAGGAAGCGCCCGAACCAGGACATCTGTCCTTCCGCATTGCGCCAGGCCTTGATGTCCTCGTCGACGCCCTGGAACACCGGCCCACCCAACTTCAATCCAGGATCGAGTCCATGCAGCGCTGACGCCCATTGCAGATACAGCGCAGCATAGTCCTCCGGAATCATATATTGTCCGTCCGGCTCCTCGCCCATTTCGATCATGGCGATGGGATATCCGCGTTTCTTGATGTAGGCGATCTGCGCGACCGAATCCTCCGGCGTCCCATAAAGCATCGCGACGGGAATCATCGCCGGCAAGCCGCGCGTAATGCCGCTGGTATAAAACAGATCAAAGCCCGGCTGGTCGCCCGATTCCATGCGGTCCGGCACCACGTAGAGATCCGAAGCCCGATGCCATGAATCGACCGATGAGCAAAAGGTCGCCGACTGTTTTTGATCGGGAGAATGCTTCAGCAAATCCTTGAACTCTTGTTTTTTGTCGAGCGTGCCCAGGTAAAGTTCCTTAATGGCGTACCCAACACAGTTGCGAGCATCGCTCGAGCCGTGCGTGTCGCAGGTATTCGAAGATTGCGTCATCAAAATGCGCACATAGCGAACCTGGCCCGGTTGAACGTCCAGCCGCAAGGTTGCGGTGCCGCCCTTGCCGTCAGTCACGGCGCCAGAAGGAAACGTCTTCCAATCGCCCGAGCCTTGCTCATCCATCGCGTCGCCCGTGCCCACCCAATATTGCACCTGGTAACTTTTCGCGTGGGGTTCCGCCCAAGCGATGCGTATGGCATTGACCGGATGGCTTGCTTCCATGTCAATCACCACCCACTGCGGATGGAGAGCATCGTCTTCGTGCGTAAACAATTTTGTGAGATACGGATTGCTCTTCCAGTAGGTGTTCAAATCCCCGTCATTCAATCGTGAGTAGCCGTCATCCTCGCTGCCGCCGTTGCGCGTGAACCCGCGATGTGGCAAAGAGTATCCGTAGGAGTGCCGAATCATTTCCGTGGGATCGGCGTCGCCCGTGAAATAGCCTTTCCCTGCCGGATCGCTCCACTTGCCCTTGGGATTCCAATGCCACGCTTGCACGAAAAGTTCCGTGTTTTGCCGATAGCTGATGGCGCCCCAACCAGCCGTCAGAATTTGTTTGATTGCTTCTGGTTTGAAAAACGCATCGGTGGCGTTGCTGGGAACGCGATCTACCGTCGAGCCCAGCGCGTAAAGCGGACTGAAGGAATTCACCACATGGCTCGGTGTGGCGTCCACGCGGATGGTTTGCGCGGTCAACCCTCCTGGCAGCAGCACCATCGCAAGTAAAAGCAAGGAAGCGCACATGACACGCGAAATCGCCCCGCCAAGGCGGTCTGTTCGGTATGTTCTTGGTTTTCCCATGCGGTGCCGGCCGGTGGTTGGATGGCGAATCCAGGCCGTGCTCGCCTTTCATCCTGTAAATTCCCCCGAAAGAACACCATGCATGCTGGTATGATGTCAAGGTTTTAAACCGATTTAACAACCTTCTTCTATTTTCATCCAGTGGAAAAGGAGCCGCCCATGCTGATACGAGTGCTCGAAGGAAGGGATTCCCTGGGCAAGGCGGCCGCAGCGCAAGCTGCCGCCGCGATCCAGCGTGCCATTGCGGGGAAGGATAACGCGCGTATCATCGGAGCCAGCGCGGCTTCGCAGTTTGAATTTCTGGAAGCGCTAACGGCCACGCCCGGCATCGATTGGAAGAAGGTCGAATTGTTCCATCTCGACGAATACATCGGCCTCCCCAAATCGCACCCCGCAAGTTTCTGCAAATTCCTGCAGGATCGCTTGATCTCAAAAACCGGAATCGCCAACTTTCATTTCCTGGATGGCGAAAAGGATCCCGTGGAAGTGATTCGCCAAACAAACGAAACCATTAGCACAGCGCCGATCGACGTAGCCTTCGTCGGCATCGGCGAAAACGGTCACCTGGCTTTCAACGATCCTCCGGCCGATTTTGAAATCGAGGACCCCTTCATCGTTGTAAATCTGGACCAGGCTTGCCGCCAGCAGCAGGTCGGCGAAGGATGGTTCGCAAGCATCGATGCGGTCCCGAAGCAAGCTATCTCGATGTCCGTAAAGCAGGTTCTCAAGTCCTTAGAAATTCTCGCCATCGTCCCCGGGCCCAAGAAAGCCCAGGCCATCAAAGCGTGCTTTGACAGACCCATCAGTCCCATGGCGCCGTCTTCCATCTTGCGCACGCACGCGAACGCCACAATTTATCTGGATCTTGAATCGGCGGCGCTGCTGAGTCCCGCGACCCTGTCGGCGTTGGCCGCGACGGCCTGAAGAAATGGCGAGCGGGCCGCGGACTTTTTCCACGCCTGCCGGCCCCAGCGGCCGGCGCGCGATCCCTTCGCTGCGCTGGTGGATTGCGGGGCTCCTGTTTCTCTCCACGGTCATCAACTATATTGACCGCCAGACTCTGTCGCTGCTCGCGCCCTATTTCAAGCAGGACTATCACTGGACCAACGCGGACTACGCCAACATCGTTGTGGCCTTTCGCGTTGCCTACTCCATCGGGCAAACCGTGTGCGGCAGAATCATGGATCGCCTGGGCACCAAACGCGGATTGACGCTCACCGTGATCTGGTACTCGCTGGTTTCCATCTTAACGCCGCTAGCACGCGGCTTTTCCGGTTTCCTCGGATTTCGTTTTCTCCTCGGCGCCGGCGAATCCGGCAATTGGCCGGGCGCCACAAAGGCGGTTTCTGAGTGGTTTCCCAAACAGGAACGTGGTTTGGCCACCGCCGTGTTCGACAGCGGCTCCTCCATCGGCGGCGCCATTGCCCCTTTTCTCGTCTTGCCGTTGTATTTCCGTTGGGGCAGGGGCGCGGCTTTTGTTGTGCCCGGCTTACTCGGATTTCTTTGGCTAATCGTCTGGCGTTGCTTGTACTACCGCCCCGAAGAACATCCGCGGATAAGTGAAGGCGAACGCAACATGATTCTTGCGGACAAGCGCGAAGACGGGGCACCCGGAAGACGGTCCCCACGCTGGCGCGACCTGCTGAAGCTGCCGCAAACCTGGGGCGCCATCATTTGCCGCTCGTTTGCCGATCCGGTGTATTTCTTCATCGCCGACTGGTTTCCCATTTATCTGGTCGCCAAAGGCATTTCTCTCAAGAGCGGCCTCATCGCCATCTGGATTCCTTTTGTCGGAGCGGATTTGGGCAACTTTTTTGGAGGCTGGATGTCTGGCGTGCTGATCCGGCGCGGATGGACCGTCGGGAAAGCGCGCAAGGCCATGGTGGTGTTTGGCGCCATCGGCATGACTCTATTGGTCGTCACCATCTTCACCGTGAACCTTCCGGCTCTGACCGTATTGTTTGCCCTGGCCACTTTTTGTTACGGTTCCTATACCACCATCGCCAACGTCTTGCCTTCCGATCTATTTTTCGCGGAGTCGGTGGCCTCCGTCAGCGGCTTGAGCGGCACGGGAGCGGCGATCGGAACGATCATCGTCTTTGAACTGGCCGGACATCTTTCCGACTCACGCCTTGCCACCGGCACGCATCTATTCGACCCGCTGATGATTCTCGCGGGGTTGATTCCGTTTGTGGGCATGATCCTCGTCTTATTATTAGTGCGCAATACGCAGGCCACCGAGCAAGGGTTCGTGCGCAGGGTCTGACATCCACCGTCGTCTTGCTCTGATTGCGTACGCCGGGAGGCAAACCATGGGTCTCGAAGCATTTCGGCTTGACGGCAAAACCGCCTTGGTCACCGGTTCGCGCCGCGGAATCGGCGCGGCCATTGCCGTTGCGCTGGCGCAAGCCGGTGCCGACGTCGCTTGCCACGGACTCCATTCCGATCCCGGGCCGGCATGCGAAAAGATTCGCGTCCTGGGCCGTCGCACGGCCTATTTCGCCGCGGATGTGACTGACCCGCGGCCCTGCTCTACCTTATTCGAGAACGCCGTTTCCGAATTCGGTCGTGTGGATATTCTCGTGAACAGTGCCGGAGCGATCCGCCGTGCCCCTGCGGCGGAATATTCCGCGGAGTTCTGGAACGAAATGCTGGCCGCGCATATGTCCGCGGTGTTTCATCTCTCGCAACTCGCGGGCCGCCACATGCTGGCGCGCGGCGTGCCGGGCAAAATCGTGAATATCGCTTCGCTGCTTTCTTTCCAGGGTGGAATTCGCGTGCCCGGATATTCCGCGGCCAAAGCCGGTGTCGCGGGACTCACCAAGGCACTGGCAAACGAGTGGGCTGCCAAGGGTATCAACGTGAATGCGATTGCGCCGGGCTACATGATTACCGATAATACGGAAGCGTTGCGCAACGATCCTGCGCGCAGCCGGCAAATTCTCGACCGCATTCCCGCGGGACGCTGGGGCGAACCCGCGGACCTGACCGGCGCGGCCATTTTCCTTTGCTCCGACGCCAGCAACTACGTCCACGGCCATGTGCTGGTGGTGGATGGCGGCTGGCTTTCCTTTTGAATGAGCTTTCCCAACGATCTCAGTAGCGAAAAATCCGTCGGGCGCATGAGTATCACGTCGGCCTTATCCAACGTCTTTTCCGTCAGTTCGGCTTTCATCACGATTTGAAACTCGGGATCCGTACCGATCGCTTCCCAGTTCTTCTTGGTGGTGGGACTCAGTCCAGCTTCCGACAGCTTCCTCGCCCGATATCTTCAATGTTCCGTTGTTGGTGTGGGCAACTAGCGATCCAGAAGTTCGGCAGTTGTCAATATTGCTTGCGCCCGCTCCCCGCTATTCTGCTCGTGGCTCTAAGGCTGATTGCTTACTATGACATGGTCGTCGCCGGGGTAGCCGCCCACCCCGGAATGGGTTCGCCTTTGGGCGTAAACTGATGCCAATTTGCCCAAGGATCAGGCCCAACAAAAGATCTTGCGCAGCTTCCGGTCACGGCATAGCGATTCACCACCCAAAATCGAGGGAAACCGAAGCGCAATCCGTGCTGGTTCCCACGGTGAGGTATAGGGAATACGAACCGACAACCTCTAAACGACTCCCCGGGCAGCCAGGCTGAAGGCTAAGGTACGTATTGATGAGCACTTTTCTCGCATTACTTGGGAGTTGACGCTTGTTTGCACCAGCCTCGAAGCGCTCCTTGCTCTAGAGCAACGAACGGACCCCCTATCTTCTGTATCGTGGAACATGCGGGTTAAACCAACTCTAGCAGTCTCGGGAGAAGCAGGACTAAGTTAAGATGGCGACAGTTGCGAATCCAGACCAGTTTTTGCTTCGTTTGGGAAAACGGGTCCGACAGCTACGAAGAACGCACGGCCATTCCCAAGAGGACATGATTTCTTACGGTTTTTCGGCTCGTCATTGGCAACAAATTGAAGCAGGCCGTCCGATCACAGTCTTAACGCTGCTCCGTATTTGTGCTACATTCGAGATCTCCGCTGAGCGTTTGGTTTGTGGGTTAGATAAAGGAATCTACGAAGGCTAAGGTCCTCCGCACCCCCTAATTTGCTCGTGGTGCTTTTTTGAGTTTGGGTGCCACATACAGCAGCCATCCTGGGTTCCTGTTTCTCGTTTGGGGCCTCCGATTCGGGCAGCCAACGCCCTGCAACTATTCCTGAATTTCGGTTTTTAAGCGAGAGACGGGGGATTTACTTGAGGACATCATTGACACGGATTCTTCTGGTCGAGGATTTCAAGCCGTACCGCTCTTTAACCGCCACGCTGCTGAGTCACAATCCAGACTTGAAGGTAATCGGGGAGGCAGAGGATGGATCCGAGGCCGTGGCACAGGCGCAAAAATTGAAGCCGGACTTGATTTTGATGGACATCGGTCTCCCCAAACTAAATGGCCTTGAGGCAGCACGCCGGATACGCGACGTGCTCCCTTCCGCAAAGATTGTCTTCCTAACTCAAGTAGCAGATGTTGACGTGGTGAAAGTAGCTTTCAACTTGGGTGCTCGGGGATACATCGTCAAACAGCAGGCCGAGACCGAACTGCTGACTGCAATCGCGGCGGTCCTTTCTGGCAAGCGATTTGTCACCAGCGGCTTGAGCGGGGACGGTTTCGGGGTGCAGTAGAGTACAAAAGACTAAGCAGAAGCTGCTTTAGCTTTTTCCGTACCTTCCCTCACTTGTTTAAGTTCTTTCTCTGAAAACTTGGACTGGACAAACCCGCAGCCCAGGCAAACCGTAAGCTTTGAAAACACGAAGATTGACTCTATGTTCAGTCCCACCAACCCGGGGAAATGGATGCAAACTTCTGCATTTAGGTCGATTAGGTCAGAAGAGCCGCACGATCTGCAATGTGAAGACATACTTAGCATGATATCCCCAGAGCAACCTTGGATGTTACTACTTCTGATTGAGGGACGCTTTGCAACTGCCAAATTACTAGAAGCTATTTTAAATAGCTTCTAGTTTTTTTTGCGGCTAGTTTTCCGGCGCTGACGTCCCGATTCGCCGAACAATTTTCGCCCGACACATTTCCGATCAAGCCTAGCGACTCTCAAGGAGTTACCAAATCTCCGGCAACAGCTTAATTGAGCTCTGGCGAAATCGATTTCTGGGCTTCGCGGCGGACCATTTCAATGTGCACCCTCAACCCGTATACCAGTGGCTTGAAGGCCGATGGAACTGAAAGGCGGTTTGCTCGGTCTTCCAACCGATCCAGTCGTTCGATGAAATCCTTAGGGCTTCTACCCGGAGCAGTGAAAGACATTTCGTCTTCGAGGCGCTTTAATTCCGAATAGAGGCGGTAGATTCTTCTCCGCTCCGCCCAGTCATAGACCGCCGGCGCAAGTCGGAACAGCGGAAATAAAATGACAAGCAAAGGAATAAGCCACACCAACGGCTCCTCTAGAAGTATCGCCAGCCAGAGAGGGAGATGGCGCAGGAGGAACGGCGACCCCGTCTTGTAGAAATCTCGCGCATACGAACTGAGCGGAAGGTCGACGGTTTCAGGCGCAGGAAACTGGTCGGCGGTCCGGAACATGCTGGGCGTCGAGTGGATTTCCACTGCCGCCTCCAGCAACCGGTATTGGATGACCGCGTGAAGGTCATTGCGCACCACCAGGCTGCACTTGGGGCCGATGAGGATCACATCCGTCGGCGGCCGAGGTTCAACCAAGTCGACCGCGCCAGCGGGCAACACCAACTTGTTCAGATATGGATATATCCGAACAAGAGCATCCGCTCTAGGAATGCTTTCGAGGTTGACCCCTTTGGCTCTAAGAAGTTGCTGTACAACGGGGCTTTCCGAGCCATCGAGAAAAATTGCGGCGTCGATGTCACCGCGAATGAGTGCCTGAGCCGATTCCGCCGGCGGAAGCGCCAGCAGCGTGGTTGACTTTTGGCCGATCCAACCCGCACGCCCGAGAAGCTCAAGAGAGAGCGCACGCGAGCTACTGCCTTCTGGTCCGATTGAGATTCGGCGGCCTCGAAGTTGCAAGGGCCCTTGCGGAAGACGACCGCGTGAGAAGATCCAGAGGGGTTGGTAAAATACCGTCCCCAGAGAGACCAATTCCGGCGAGTCTTGCTTCGTCGTGATGCCGCCCGGAACGAGAGCAACGCCGACCCCCGATTTCGGGTCCCGAAGGTCACCTAGACTCTCGACGGCACCCGCCGATGGATCCAGCTTGACTTCAATCCCGTTACGAGCAAGAACCTGCTTATAGCGTTTCACCAGTTCGGCATTGAGGCTGCCTTCGGGATATACCGCCATAACCACGGTTCGTTGTTGCACCGAGCGCCACACTGCGAACGCCAGCCACACGGACAGGGCGATGGCTGCGACTAAGCCAAGGAGTGCAACGACCCGCGTCGGCCGGACTTTCGCGCCGGTGGACCGGGATATCCATCGCGAGTTCTTGTTTGGGGCCATCTTAGGGGTCACCTAGAAAAGAAATGTGTTCGCAAATGTCGGCGACGAAAGCCGTATCAGGAGTGCCGCGTTCGACGAAGACCGCAGGCACACCGAACCCAACACGCTGCGAGGCACTCGGAACAAGGCCACGATTCCCAGAGGCTTCTGTTTCTTGCGCAACGAACCAAACCTGCCGTTTCTGGCTTGTTTCTGCCATTTCCACAAATTCAGCTTTTCGAGTCGGCGACCTCGCTCAATTTGCCGACTGTTGTATTCAACCAGATAACGGCGCCAATTTCGTCCTGCAAGAACAATTCGCCGAACAAATTTCTTGCGAGAAGTGACATCTGAAAGGGCAAAGCCATCGCCGGTCGCGAAGAAGTCGTTCAATTTCGAGTCCGTCCACCTGAAACCACCTTTCAACTGGCGACATGGTGGCGTTCATCATACACCGGCGCCACGCTGCAAAAGCGAAAGTGAGAGTTGCACGATGCTGACGACCGGACCCAGTTCCTTGGTGGCCGATCTTCAAGATCGGATGCCGGTCATTGTGCCGCCGGAGAAATACGATCTGTGGCGCGATCCCGACGTGGCCGATTTGTGACTCTCTGAAACCGTACGACGCAAGCCTGATGCGGCGATATCCGGTCAGCAGAAAGCTCAACAATTCGAAAAACGACGACGCAGTGTCCGCATCGCCCTCACGTTAGACACTCCGGCTCAGGGGCAGTTGTTGTAGCGTTTCACGCAACGAAGTTGAAATTGGGAGCCTGGTGTTGCGTCGCCGAGGCTGTTCAGTAGTCTGTCTTGGTCAGGCCAGCTTTGGCAATCTGCCCAAGGAGCGCTAAGGAAAAAGCGTTTTTTTGAAGAACGCAACGACTTCTCGGTTGAAGTCGCGATGAAACGCTTCTCGATCGAAGCCCGGACCGTCGGTACAGATTTGCGGAACTTGTTTTGCTAGTGCCTCGCCGCAGGGAGGAAGAAATGCGAAGTGCCCGGCCCCATTCACGACGTGTTCCTCGGGGGTCTTAGGCAGTTCCTCGCGAATCACCGCGGTGTTCCAAGCGTCCGGTACCTGCTCATCGTTCGAGGCGCGCCACAACTGAACCGGAACTCTCACATCTTTGAGCGACCCAGGCCCACCAAATAAGTAGCTGACTGCTGGGGCAGCCAGTACTGCTGCTTTCACTCGCTGATCGTGGGTCCAAATCGGTTTGGACGTCACCGGGCTTAATTGGTCCCCATTTCGTTGCTGGATGAAGAGGCATTCCGGTGCGGTCGGCCGTTTCGTGCACAGCTCTCGCGTGCGACTCAAATCCGGAATCCCTCCAATCTCCACTAGGGTCGTGAAACCACCTAACGAGACCCCGAACATCCCCACGCGCGCAGGGTCGAGGCGATCATGCTGTGTCCAGGTCGTGAGCATATAACTCAACACAACGCTCACCTGACGCGGCCGGTCGGTCAAATTCTTTTGATTCCCCGTGTAGCTTTGATCCATATAGCTGTCTCCGGTATGGGTCAAAGCCACCACGACAAAGCCATTGGCGGCAAGCGCCATGGCGGTATCATAATGACTCCCTTCCGAGCCACTCGTGCCATGAGAAATCAGCACCAGCGGTAACCTCGTCCCGGAAACTGTCCCGTCAGGAACAACCATCTGTTGAAATGGTCCCACGGACACTGAAACAGGCTTCCCAACACTCGGAAACCAGACGCCCACGGATAATGTCTTGCCCGAAGGGTCAGGAACGGAGAGTTGCTGGAAGCCGACACTGTTGGACGACGGTGCTAAAAACAAAGTCCCTAACCACAGTAGGAACACGGTCTTCATTTCTCTAAGCCCTTCCTTCGAGGATGACAACACCATGATAGACGGGGGTTACTAGTCTCCGTTAGTCACGCAACCCAGACGCTTTTGCCAGCCAACGGCTCTTGTTACTGCCGAGTGGCCGGCCAACAGGAAGTTGGGATTGTCGCCGAGGACTGGACCCCGCCGGCCAGATGACCGCTTGACAACCCTCTCGGTTCTAATTAGCGTAGGCGAACAAACGGCGAATCTTTTATGGTCGCAGTCGAAGTCAGCAAAATTGGGAGCCGGTCTCGTCGCACGAGGACTGGAAGGATTCCAGCACCGGCACGAAGTGGAACTGCAGCCGAGTGGAATCGCCGAACTCGACGCCGTCCTGGGTGGCGCCGCTCAAAGACAATACTCATTGAGATTGAGATTCGTCGGTTTTTTGTCCAATTTGAGTTGGAAAATTCCTCGCGATGGACGCCTTGGCGGCAGGATAAAGTGGCGATTGCGCAGGAAAGGCCAGGCGTTTTCAGGCAATGCCAGCTAGCGCGAAACGAGCGGCTCGATTTTCCGGAACGCGGCAAGCGCGGGCGAATGCTCCAGCCGGTCGGGAAAACTGCGAACGTAGGCCTTCATTGCCGGATGCCAGAAACTCTTGAAATGGAAGGCCTGCATTTCCTGCATAGCTTGTTCCGGCGTCCATCCCTCGAAGGTTATCCGGTAAGCGGCGATAAATACGCCGGTACGGTCGCCGCCTAGCCAGCAGTGTATGAAAATTTTGCGGCGGGGCCGCTCGCGGATCAGCGAAAAGAACTGCGCCATCTGTTTATCGGTGGGCGGCGACCACCCGTTTCCCGGAATACTGACAAGATGCATGCCGCAAGATTCCGCGCGCTTTCGTTCGGTTTCCATGGTGCCGCGAAACTCGCCGCGCAAATCCACAATAGTGTCCACACCAAGCTTGTGCAGCGCCTCCACGCCCTCGGAGTTCGGTTGCGTTCCGCGATACAGGAAGTCGTTCACTTTTCCGGCGTCGGACATCCCCGAAATATGAATCTTCTCCGCGAAAGCCGGTTGCGGCGATGACGACAAAGAGGGGCTGGCTTTGTCCGGCCACACAGCCCCCTGCTGGGCGATAAATGCCAGCGGTAGCACAAGAAAACTGAGGCGCAAGATCATTGATTGCTTAGATGCATTTTGTCCATCAAGCGCCGCTCACCTGGCGGGCATCAAAGGAAGCCTCTGCGCTGGTCCCGCTGTGGGATGCGGCTGCAGCTCTGCCCCCTGCGCTGTGTAAGGTTTCCTTTGGATGTCAATTAGCTCATTCAGCGAGGCGGCCCCGCAGCACAACGACCGATGCCTTCGGCAACCGGTAAAGCGCGTCCTTCCCCCCTTGCACCGTAGCTTTTGTGGGCGGCCCATCAGGCTCGGCGTGAGTAGCGCCATCGCCGGCGGGCCACTGGTATTCCGCGGCCCCAAATGTTACGCGATCCACGGTCCCGGCAAAATGCCGGGCGTGGTTTGTTTCTTCATCCGCAAAAGTCACGCCAACGGTGTGGTCACTGTCGCGATCCTTGTTAACGAGCATGAGCGACCATTGTCCGTCCGGCCGCTCGAGGGCATAAGCCGTCACCAGCACATTTCCATTCTCATCGGTCACATCGCTCGTCGCACGGAACATGCGGTGAGCAGCATCCACCGGCTGCACCCACTCCTTGGTAATTACCTGCGCCGCCAGATACTGCGCCGGGTAGTTCACCACACGATAATCCTTGTCCAGCGCCAGGAATCCCCCGCGCCCGCCAGGCGTCGGTATGTAGTGAAAATAATACGTTGCGCCCGCTCCTTCGCTCATCATGGACCCGACATAATCCGCCAACCACAATGCGCTCTTTACATCTCTGGACCCGCTGCCGCCGCCCATGTTTCCCTCAGTCATGAAGAACGGCAGATTCGGCGGCAGCCCGTTGTCTCTCCACGCCTGCACTACGTGGTGCACCAGCATCGGCTCAATATACAAATCGCCCCAGGACGCCGTAATACCCTTCTCCTGGAACGGATAGTGCTCAAACGAAAAGAACGTGAAATCGTTCAAATGCCCGTGCATCTTCAGGTAATCGAGAAAGCGCGCCAGAAACGAAACGCGCCCCATGCCGTCCGGCCACACCTCAACGTCGCCGAACGTGCCTTCAAACGCCGGCCCTCCGAGCTTTGCCTCCGGGACCCGCTTGTGAATCGCCGCCGCGAACTGGATATATAGCGCGCCGTAGTCCTCCGGCAACATGTGCTGTCCGTCGGCCTCTTCGCCCATCTCAATCCAAGAAATCGGGTAATGCCTTTTATAGAGATACGCAATCTCCGCCGCGGCGTTTTCCGGAGTTTCATACAGCATCGCAATTGGCACCATGGTTGGCAGCCCGCGCGTGATCCCGCTCGTAAAGAACAGATCAAACCCGATCTGATCACCGCGCGAGTAGTCCAGATCCGTTTCGGCGTGCCACGGGTCCACCGATGAAGGCCAGGTCACCGTCTGCCTCCGGCTCGGCAAATGCTGCACCACATCATTGAAAAAGCCACCGGCCGAAAGCGTTCCCACATACAGCTCATTGATGGCATAGCCGACGCAATTGCGCTTATCGGCCGCTCCGTGCGAATCGCAAGTATTCGAGGATTCCGTCATCCAGATGCGCAAATAGCGCGCGGGAATTGTTCCGGAGACAAGTTTCAGCGTCTCGATGCCGCCTTTTCCCGCCGTGATAAAGCCCTGGGGGAACGTCTGCCACGTTCCGTTCATGGTCCCGTCATAAAACGGCTCCAGCGTCCCGGTCCAAAATTGCACGGCATAGTGGCGAGCGTAGGGATTCGCCCAGTCAATTCGAATGGCATTCACTTCCACTTTTGCGCCCAGATCGATCATCACCCATTGCGGATGCAGGGCGTCGTCCTCGCCGGTGAACGCCTTCGTCAGGTACGGGTTGCTTTTCCAGTACGAATTCGTGTCCCCATCGGTCAGCCGCGACCAGCCATTGCCGTCTCCACGGCTGAAGCCCCGATGCGGCAGCGGATATGCATACGAATGGCGAATCGGACTTCCGGGTTCCACACTCCCCGTGAAATATCCTTCCTTTTTTTCCGGATTGCTCCACGTGCCTGCGGCGTTCCAGTGCCACCCCTCCACCATCAGTTCAGTGTTTTGCCGGTACGTCACCGTTTGCCATCCCGCGCCCAGGATTTCCTTCAGCACCGGTTCGCTCAGCAGCGTGTCCGTGTTCTTGTCGACTTGCTCTTTGGTCAGCCGCGGGCCCTCTTCACTTCCGGGCGCGCCCGTTCCCGCGCGCAATCGGTCAATGGCTCCGCCAAGGGCGTGCGGCGGGCTGAACGTATTCACGACATGGCTCGGCGTGGCGTCCACGCGGATGGTTTGTGCGGCCAACCATCCCGGCCATGCCAGGATTATCACTAGGAACACGCTTGCGGAAGCCGCGGCCGGAATTGCCCACGCAAAGCTAACAGTCCAGCTATGTCTTGTCCTGATCACAGTTAGTCCGCCACTTTTTGGTAATTCATCGCAAGGACACCACGTAGGCTGGCAGGATGTCAAGGCCTTGAAACGATTTAGCAGCCTTCCATTTCATCCCCGAGTACACGAAGCAAAGGATTCTCCATATGCTCGCGGTTGGCGGCGGGTGACTTTTCTTCCAAGACGCTGCCCAAAGCCGATTTCCATCTATCTCTGCTGGCACCATGGATGTGTCACGATCTGGAGCTTTACTGGTTCCAGGCCGCGGGTTACCCTGCTCGCGCACTCGGTGTGAGCAACAACGATCATCGGTTCCAGGAGTATTCGATGAAGACCAAATTCACGATAGGAATCCTGTTTTTGCTGGCCATATGCGCCGCCTCCACCCCGGCTGGCCTGCCCTGGATCAACGACAACTATCCTAAAGCGCTGGTCGAAGGAAAGCAGCGCAAGCTGCCCATCTTCGTTGAAGTTTGGGCTCCATGGTGATCGACCTGCCACCTGATGCGAGACCTGTTGGCTCACGCCGATCTCGCTGGGTACGCCGGACAGTTTGTCTGGCTGGAACTTAGTTACGATGAAGCAACGAATCGCCCTTTCTTGACGAAGTTTAGCGCGCAAGCCACACCGACGTTCTTTGTAATCGATCCCCAGGACGAACGAGTGACCGCGATGCAGCCAGGGGTAATGTCTCTGCCCGAGCTCACC
This sequence comes from Candidatus Acidiferrum sp., assembly GCA_035262705.1. Lineage (GTDB taxonomy): Bacteria > Acidobacteriota > Terriglobia > Acidiferrales > UBA7541 > Acidiferrum. Next base: position 16,898 of record DATFSI010000174.1, read on the forward strand.
CAGTTTCTCGACAGGGGAAAGAGCAGCGTCGCGGAAAAAAATCAAGTCCCTGCTGACGCCGCGCTGACCCAAGGCGATGCCCTACTGGCTGAGAAGCCTGCGGAGGCAATCAAGGCCTATCGAGAAGCGCTCCGCCTGGCACCAGCCGGCTGGCCTCACCACGAACTCACCGAGGCCTCTTTGGTGCAGGCCCTGCAAGACAGCAACCAGTGGCAGGAGTGCGCCGAAACCGCGTCCGCTCAAGCCGTGCAAATGAAACGCGACGTCATCTTCGCGCGCACCGTGGTAGCCGGCATGTGGTGTGTGGTCTCCACAGACCCTGCGCCCTGGGCTGATGCCCAACTCGCCAAGCTGAAACCCTTGGCACTTGAAGCCTTAACGCTCTCGACGACCGTGCGCGACCACCGAGACGCCATTTATCGCACGCTGATGTACGCATCCGTCGCCCGGCATGACGAGACTTCCGCCGCACAATGGGGGGATCGCTGGCTCGCCGAACTCGAAGCCATCAAGCCGGCCAGCGATGAAGAACGCTCTGCGCTGGATATCGCGCGCGTGGAGAATATACAGGTTCTTGGCAACCCCGAACGCATACTGCCGGCGCTGTTGGATTCCGAACGCGCGATGCCGAACAACTACATCGCCTCGTTGCGCCTCGCCCAGATGGAAAGCGCCGCAAAACATAGCGATGAAGCAATCGCCGCATGTGATCGCGGACTGGCTCGCGCGCCCGGTCCCAATGGACGTGCGTGGCTGCTTCAGATTAAGGCCACCGCTCTGGCTGCCAAGGGGCAAAAAGAGCAGGCACGCCGCGCGCTCGAAGAAGCTTTGCGGTCTGCGCAAGCCATTCCGAACAAGATGGCCAGGGACATGAACGTCAAGAACATCTCGAATCGTTTGCAGGCCACGCAAAAGGAAAAGAATTAGACAGTTTTTTTTCCGCCGACGACTTCCGGCCACACAAGGGCGAGCCGCGTTTCTTCAAACATGGGAGCATCAGCTGATGGCGTCCAAAGCATTGGTTCGGCCGGCGCAGCTCGACGATATCGAAAACCTGTTGCGTCTCGCGCCGATCACGCGGGCTTCGAACAGGCAGAATTCCCGCCCGACGGGAAGGCAGACGCTTTGCGCCATGCTGTTTTAGCCGGGGTTCCCCGTTTGCGTTGCTTTGTAATCGAGGCGGCAATTCGCTGGCAGGTTACGCCACCGGCACCAGGGATTTTTTTCACTCGGAGAGCCACCGAGTACCTCCACATGGACTGTCTCTACATTGATCCTGCTTACCGTGATGCAGGCCTTGGCGCTGAAATGATGCGGCTTAGCGCGACATGCCCGTGCCCTTGATTGCGCGACGTTGCAATGGCAAACCCCAGCGTGGAACACCGGCGCGGCCAGATTCTACGAAAGGTTGGCGGCTCGCTCGTGCAACAAGCTCCGTTCTGTTGGATTCCGTAATCATGCCCCGTGTAAGACGCGAGAAGCGGATTCAACAGACCTGCGTATCGCGCTCGGCTCAAATCCCGTGAATCCGAACAGCAGACCGGGCGGTGTCGCTCGCAAGGCATAACGGGAGAGTGGCGGTATTTCCAGACCTTTCCTTTCCAGCCTCCGCGAGCATTCCGTATCTCCGGCAAAGCCTTTGAAAAAGCCGGCAACGTTCATCCCGCCGTCCGTATGGGGAAAAGAAAGGGGAACATCGAATTTCGCTGCCGCATCCAGAAAAACCTGCAACCGCAGCGCGTATTCCCGGCGGCTTCTGCGGATATGCCGGTAAAATGCACCATTCTCGATAAACTCCGCCAGCGTGGCCTGATCGAGCCATGGCCCGTGTTCATCGGCTACAGACTTCAATTGGGCGAATTTCTCCACCAGCGGTTCCGGCAAGACGGCGTACCCGATGCGCAGAGATGGAAATAACGCCTTGCTGGCGCTGCCGACATAAATTATGCGCTGCGCCGAATCCAGGCTCTGCAGACTCGGCAGCGGAGCGCGCGAGTAACGAAATTCGGAGTCGTAATCGTCTTCGACGACCCATGCTTTCTTTCGCGGCAAACTCAACCAGGGCCAGTCGCCTGGAAAGCGAAAGGCAACTGCCGGTCGGGAATTGCCGCGACGGCGTCGTGTAGATCAGCTTCGACGAGAATTCCTTTTCGCTGCCGAGATCCATTCCCGCCGCATCCACGCGAACTGGGTGGATTTGCGCGCGAACACGTTGCCAGGCTAAACGCGCCCCCAGATACCCGGGATCTTCCATGGCCACGCAATCGCCTGGTTTGAGAAGCAGGTTGGCAAGCAAGAACAGCGCCTGCTGAGAACCGGCGGTTATCGCGATCTGTCGCCAATCGCACCTCACCCCGCGGCTTCCCTGAAGATAACCCGCCAGGCTCCGCCGCAACTCGGGCAGGCCCAAGGAATGATGTGAGTGGTACTGGAGAAGATTCGCGCCGTGTTTGCGCAAAGCTTGCGCACGCGCGCGGTTCCACAAGGCGAGGGGAAACAGCCGGACGTCGGGCTGGCACGGGCGAAATGGCAGCGGCTTCGCGACTTCGTCGCAAGACTCTTTGTCGAAGTCGGCAAGCGCTGGTGCAAGCGCTCCGCTCGGTGCGGCTCTTCGCAGATTCTTCTCTTCAAGCATTTCACTAACGAATAGACCGCGACGCGGCGAAGCCTCCAGATACCCTTCGCCGATCAATTGATCATAGGCCTGCAGAACGGTGTTCCTTGAAATATGCAAATCACGAGCGAGTTCCCGGCTGGAAGGGATCTCCCTCCCTGGATGTAGCGTGCCCGAATGGACCAGGCGCTTCAAATTCAGGGAGATTTGCTTTTGCAGGGAAACGCGTTTCGTACGATCGAGCAGGAAGAGCAAAGGCGGCTGTTTCGGCATTCTGGCACCACGGATTGACTGAAATCTGGATCGTCGCTGGCTCCGGTTCAGTCCTTGGTCATATATGACGCATGGTATGAGGTCGGGGTATCCGCAGTCGCGGAAAACAGCGAGAAAAAATGTGAGAAATCAGCGGCTGAGGCCGGCTCTAGCGCTGGGCGGTGCGCCAGCCTTCGGCATACAATGTGCGCGCTGCCTCGGAATATGGCACTGGGCCGACAATAGCTCGTATTTCCGCTTGTACGTGGCGCTCGACCGTGGGCTTTGCCGAGCCGCCACCTTCTTCGCCCCACCCAAACGTAACTTCCGTGCCGGGCTCACTGAATTGCGGGTCCAGAATCGCCAGCGTCAGCATGCGGCCTTCGTTCGCGCTGTAGCCGCACCACGTGGAAATGCCGATCATCTTGCCGTCGTGCAAAACCTTGTCGTAAGGCAGCGTGGCATAAACCGCGGAGGGAAAATCGAAATACTTCACGCGGTTCTTTTTCTGAAACATCGTGCCAATTGCATGAGTGATGTCGCCGTTGTCCAGCGCCAGCGTCACCTTCACCCGATGTGGTCGCTGCGCCATTTTTTCCAAAGCTTGCCGGCCGACGAAATCGTGATCGAATTTCACAATCGGCCCGTAGCCGAGATCCCATGGGGTCAGATAGTAGTCCTCGATGTTCCTCGAATAGAAACTCCCGCCCAGCGAAGCATTGGCTTCATAGCCGTTCGCCGGAAGCCATTGCCGGTAAACCTTCATCTTTTCCCCGGAATAAATCGCCGGCATGGGTGACGGGATCCATCCCGATTCCAGCGTGTTTGACGAATAGGCCCTCGCACCGACCTGCCGCAGGCCGAATTCCTTTCCCGCTTCCACGATCGCCGCCTTCACCGCATCTCCGTGCTCCCACGGGCCAAACACTTCCAGCCCCGGCTGCCCGGCCATCCCATGGCGAAAAGCACGTACACTGTTCCCCGCGATGTCGATCGTGGTCATATGGAAGAATTTGAGATCCGGCGCCGGCTTGCCGGTCGCTTTTTCGATGACCTGCATGGCAGTGGGACCCTGTACCTGATAGCGGTATGCCTTCCGCACAATAGGTCCCGGCCGGGCGATGGATCGTTCGTCGCGCTCCAGCTTCACGTTGTAACTTCCGGTCTCGCAGTGGTATTGCACCCAGTTGTGAACCGATGGCCGCCCAACCAGATTGAACAGTTCCTTGTCGAGATAAAACAAAATCACATCGCCGATCACGTACCCGTCGTAATTGCACGGGACAAATTGCTTGGCGCGGCCCGGCTCAAATCCTTTGAAGCTGTTGATCCCCAGGTCCGAAAGCAATCGCAGCGCGTCCGGGCCCTGCACGTACATGTCGGTCATGTGATACGACTGATTAAACAGGACGCAGGTCTGCTGCCAGGCTCGCTGCTCGTCTCTCCAGTTTGAAAACTCCGGAGGAACCACCGGGTAAACGTACGGCCCCGTCTGCGAATTGCGGAGCAGGTCCACTGGGTTGCCGGTGGCTTGCAGCAGATCTTCCAGGCTCTTCGCGCTCACTGCGGCTCCTTAATTGATGTGGGCATCGATGGATGACCAGCGGCAGAGTTTATCAACATCCTCGCCTCGGTCAAGAGCTTTGTATTTCGTTTCCTAATTTTGTATACATTTCACGGATGCGATATTCCGCCAGCGCCGGTATTGAAAGGCCTGCAAACATCCCATCACCCTTATTTTTCGCCCCGCCCGGCGAAATCGAACTCCAATGCCAGGATCACGCGCCGGGCAGCGAAAGTTCCCTGATTGCATACTTTGGAATACCTAGGAGACTTTGGCACTTCCGTCCAGGGGCTACTGGCTTGGCATCCTCCGGGACTCCCTCTCCCTCGATTGCATACATGGCCACGACTTGCTAACATCCGCCCCGTGGCGCCGGGCTCCCCAATTCATCATTTCCGCAGATCCGTCCTCGCGCCAACATATGCCTTGGTTTGGTTTGCATACAATCATGGCCGATAAGAACTCACGCGTAGTCGTCAAAATCCGCGAGATGATTCTTCAGGGCGAACTCCGCCCGGGCCAGCGCGTCCGCGAGGTGGAACTCGCCGGCAAGCTCGGCGTTTCCCGAACGCCCGTCCGCGAATCCCTGCCCATCCTCGCGCAGGAAGGTGTCCTGACGCAGCTCGACACGCGTGGCTTCGTGGTTCGCGCGTTCACCCCGCAGGAAATCATGGACGCCATTGACGTGCGTGGTGTTTTGGAAGGTCTGGCCGCCCGCATGCTCGCCGAGCAGGGTCCGCCTCGCCGCCTGCTTCATTCTTTACAGGAATGCCTCCGCGAAGGCGACGAAATTCTCGCCAAGGGCCACCTGATCCAGGCCGATGAAGCGCGCTACGCCGACATGAACCGCCAATTCCACTCCCTGATTATTCAAGGATCGGGAAGCAAGGTGGTCGCGGAGGCCATCGAGCGCAACAGCCGCATCCCGTTTGCCGCGGCGCACGCCATCGCGTTCGACAAAGTGGATCTTCCTCGCATGTTCGACTGGCTGCGCTACGCGCATTTGCATCATCACGCCATCGTCGAGGCGCTCGAGCACGGCGAAGGCACGCGCGTAGCCGCCCTGATGTACGAACACGCCTGCGTTGCCAAGACCAGCATCACCATGACGCGCTCCGCCATGCGATTCTGTGCGGAAAACGAAGAACCTTCCCTGTCCCAACCGGGCAACGGTAATTTTCCCGAAGTGTGAGTACGTAACGGCGAAGGCCGTCTAGATGTGCTCCACCGCTTGTGCCTTACCAGATCCGAGCCCATCCCAAACGCCTGCCGGAATGAGGATTTCTCCGCGGAATAACGCGCGCGCGGTTCGAATCAGGCTCGAACGCACCACATTTATCTTGCCGTCTTTCTCCTCCACTTCCATTTCCAGAGAAAATTCGCCGCTCGGATGCTCCACGGAAAGCTGCTTCACTCGGCCCGGTGGCGTCGAAGCAATGCCCGCGGCCAGCGAACCGGGAATCACGCACGCAGTACCCACGGTAACGGCGCCAAGAACTCCGATCGCCGCATGGCATTTGTGCGGAACAAACGTGCGCGTCGCCAGGTGCCCACCCGCCTGGGGCGGAGCAATCAGCGTCATTTTCGGCACCACTTTTGATCGCACATCGCCCAAGCCCATGCGCTCGCCCGCAGCCAAGCGAACTTGCTCCAAACGTTCCTTGAAGTTTTTGTCAGCGTCGAGTTCCGCCGGCGTTTCGCGCCCGGTTTTCCCAAAATCAGCGGCGCGCAGCACCGCCACCGGCATGCCGTTATCAATCAGAGTCGCAGCCACTCCTTCGATTTCGTCGAGCGCCCGGCCCGTCGGCAGCAACGAACCGCACACGGATCCCGCCGTATCGAGAAAGTCGATGCGAATTGCCGCCGCCTTCCCCGGTACCCCGGCAATCGAAGCATTTCCTTCGTAAGCAACCACCCCGCCGGGTGTAGGCACCTGCGCCAACGCAACATTTCCGGTATTCACCATGTAGATGCGCACCGGCGTGACAGGATTTTGCGCCGCAACCAATCCGCGCTCGATCGCAAAAGGCCCGACGCCCGCCAGCATGTTCCCGCAGTTCGGCGTCACATCCACAAATGGCTTGTCGACGGAAACCTGGGCGAACAAATAATCCACATCGATTCCCGGCCGCGCGGAACGCGAAACAATCGCCACCTTGCTGGTGAGAGGATCCGCACCGCCAACGCCGTCAATCTGCCGCGTGTCGGGAGAACCCATCGCCGCCAGCAAAACACGGTCGCGCAATTGCGCATCGCCCGGTAGGTCGCTGGCCAGAAAAAATGGTCCTTTGGATGTGCCGCCGCGCATCAGCGTGCATGGAATTCCGGTTTGTGAGGACCGCGCCATCGCGCTTTCCTTTTCACAGATATTTCAGGCCAAGCTCCGCGACCTTGGCCCGCAGCCCGTAAATATCCAGGCCGAGCTCGCCATGCCCCAAGCGTTCGCGCGTGGCCGCTTCCTTGCGAACGCGCTGCTGCGCCGCGGCAACCACTTCCTGCGCTGCGCTGCACTTCACCCCCACTACGCCGTCATCGTCGGCAACGATCACGTCTCCAGCTTCCACGCGCGCTCCTGCGCACACAATTCCCACGTTCACCGAACCAAGTGTCGACTTCACCGTTCCCTGCGAGCTTACTGCGCGGCTCCACACGGGAAATTTCATCTCCGTGAGCGCTCGGACGTCGCGGCATCCCGCATCGATCACCAAGCCCTTCACGCCGTGTGCGCGCAACGAAGTCGCCAGCAATTCGCCGAAATACCCGTCCGTGCAAGGCGAAGTCGGCGCGACCACCAAAATGTCTCCCGGGCGGCACACTTCCACGGCAACGTGAATCATCAAATTGTCGCCCGGCGGCAACGATACGGTAACCGCCGGCCCGGCAATCGCCGCACCTGCATAAATCGGCCGCATATACGTAGCGAGCAGCCCGCAACGTCCCTGCGCCTCGTGCACCGTGGAAACACCAAATTTCTCCAAGGTGGCAACTACATCCGCGGGCGGGCGCTCGATATTCCGGACCACCACGGCTTGGTTCATTGCAACTCCTCCGTCACCTGTGGAAACACGCGCTGGTAAGCTTCGGCGTACTTGATCGTCTTGTTCGAATTGCGCGAAGCCTGTACGCCGCGCTGCAGCGCCACACGCTCATAGTAGTGCCACAAGTGTTCCTGCGCCTTCATTTCCTGGAATGCCGCGAACTTTTTCAGCCACACCGGAGTGATGTCAAGCAGCACTTGCGGCTTCCACTCGCACTGTTCCGGCTGGTGCGGCTCAAACAGAAACACGGGCGGCGCTCCAAGTACCGGCGTGCCGCGTTCGTGTCCATGCGCCTGCGCCACGATGCGCGCTTCCTGCGCCGCGTGCGCCACCAGCGGGTGATCGAAGTTGTAGGGATCCCTCAACGAATGTGTCAGCACAAATTCCGGCCGGATTTTGCGATAAAGCCCGGCCAGATCATACAGGACGGAGTCCGGTATGCGCATGGGATAGTCGCCGACATCAAAGAAAATGATCTTGGCGCCCAGGATTTCCGCGGCCCGCGAAGCCTCCTCGCACCGGTTGGTCTTCACTTTCTCGAGCGTTATTTCCGGCTCGCGCCACAGCTTGGCGGACTCGCCGCGTTCGCCGAACGACAAGCAGACAACAGTCACTTCCCATCCGCGCTCCGCATGCAGTGCGATCGCGCCCGCGGCGCGCCACACGAAATCCGCGGAGTGCGCGCTTACCACCAGTGCAGTTTTATTGTCCGCCATCCAGGCCACCTCTCCGATTCGCGCCTGCACAAAAGGACTCCGGCTAGCTCTTCGTATTGACCTCCACGGGTGGCGTGCCATAGGTGTGAAACGATTCGATGGTTTTCAGGCCCCACGCCTGGCCTTTTTTGCGTTCCGCTTCCGTCCAGCAGATGGGCTTCCAGTCCGGCGCCAGAATCAGGCGCGCGCCTGCGTTTGCGATTTCCACGCGATTGCCGCCGGGTTCGTAAACATACAAAAAGAAAGTTTGCTGGATGGCGTGCTTGTGCGGCCCGGTTTCAATGTAAACGCCGTTTTCGAGGCAAATGTCTGCGGCAAGCAGGACCTCTTCGCGACTGTTTACCGCGTAGGTGATGTGGTGAAAGCGCCCGTGGCTGCCGGTATGGTCGCGCGTGTACGCAAAATCGTAGCTCTTGTTCGTGCAGGTCATCCACATCGCGGCTTCCGTGCCGTTATCGAGCACAATCTGCTCGGTCAGGCGGAAGCCCAGATACTTTTCAAAGAATTCGCGATTGCTCGCGATGTCGGCGGCGAGGCCGTTCCAATGATCTAGCCGCCGAACGTTGATGCCGCGCCCGGGAAAGCGTTGCGCCTGGTTTTTCAGCGCTGGCCGCAGTTCCGGCGGTGCCTGGTACCACTGCGTCTCGTAATACAGCTCGATCTTGTGCCCGTCGGGATCCTGGCAAACAAACGCCGGCCCGTGCGCCAGGTCGCCGTCGGTCCAGCCGATGCCGAACCCCGACCCTTTCAAGGCCGCCACGCGCCGCTCCAGTGCTTGCGGGCTTCGCGTGCGAAAAGCGACATGGCCGAGTCCCGGCAATTTCGAAGCCGTAAGTTTCAAGGAGTGGCGCTCGTAATCGTCGTAAGCGTGCAGATAAACCGAATCCCCTTGCCGGCCCGTCTCCGTCATCCCCATTACCTCCACGAAGAAGCGCACGCTCTCATCGAGCTTCGGAGTAAGCACTTCCAGGTGGCCAAGATGCGCCACATCCATGACCGGTTCATTCTGCATGGGTTTCCTCTGCTGCGCGCATCACTTGCGGGATTCGAAACGCATTTCGACTATCCTCTGGTTGAGTACACTCAAGCATAACTCTCACTTTTGCACATGCGTGTCAAGCAAAAGGCGACATATCAGTCTTGACAACGCTTCCCGAAAGCGATGAAGATGTGCCGACAGTTCAGTATACTGAACGTAGCACCCGTCACAGGAGAGATGCCGGCTTGAAACAGGTCTCCGCCGCTCCGCACAGTATCGCCACGACTCTGCGGGGCTATTCGATCGAAGTCCACCCAGGCGAAACGAAGGTCGTGGACTTGGCCTTAGAGCGTCTCGATCCCGGCACCGAAGTCTTCCTCACCTGGATTCCCGGCACCAACCCAATGGACATGATCGAGCCCGCCGCAAAATTGCACAGCGCCGGTCTTGTTCCCGTGCCCCACGTAGGCGCACGCCACATCGAAACCGCGGAGCAACTGGAGTGCTTCGCGAAGCGCCTGGCCGGCGAAGCCGGCGTGGACCGCGTACTGATCGTCGGCGGCGATCGCCCGAAACCCGCCGGGCCTTTCAACAATAGTCTGGGCGTAATGCAGTCAGGCGCGTTTCAAAGGGTGGGCATTCTGCGCATGGCGGTCGCGGGATTCCCCGAAGGCAACCCGAATATCCCGGAACATCTACTTCAAGAAGCGCTTCAATCAAAGTTGCGATTCGCGCGCGACGAAGGATTGCTGCTTTCGATTGTCACGCAATTCTGTTTCGATTCGGCGCCCATCGTTAACTGGCTGCGCGGTCTGCGTGCCAAAGGCGTGGACACCCCGGTTCGTGTGGGCCTTGCGGGCCCCGCAAGCCTGATGACGCTGGCCCGCTATGCAGTACGCTGCGGGATCGGCAATTCACTTCACGTGCTGACGGAAAATACTTCGTTCGCGAAATTACTGGTGGAAAAAGGGCCGGAGCCTATCATTCGGGTGATCGCCGCGTCGGCGGAAGAAGCGAACGGCGACGCGTTGCCGCAAGGCGTAGCAGGGTTACACTTCTTCGTCTTCGGCGGTTTCAAAAAGACCGTCGATTGGATTAACGCGCAGCGCGCCCAGTAACTTCTCGCAATCTCAATTTCTCGCCGTGCGCCAGCCCTTGGCATAAGTTTCGCGCGCCACTCGCGAATACGGCACCGGGCTGACAATCGCGCGAATCTCCAGTTGCTCGTGGCGTTCCACGGTGGTTTTCTTCGAGCCCCCGCCTGATTCTCCCCACACCACCTTCACTTCAGAGCCAATCTCTACGTCCGGGTCCACTACACCCAGCGACAGCATCGAACGCTCGTTATAGCTGTAGCCGCTGAACATCGAAAAACCCACGGTTTTTCCGCCGCTCACGATCTTGTCGTAAGAGGCCGACGTATAATTCGAAAGCGGCAGGTCGATGTACTTGTACACGTCACCCGTCTCGAACATCGAGGCGAACACCTTCAACACATCCTCCGAATTCCAGGCGAAAGTCACTTTTTTCCGCTGTGGCTTCCCGGCCATTTTCTCCAACGCTTCGCGGCCGATGAAGTCGTGGTCAAATTTCACGAACGGCCCATAACCCAGCGCGTACGGCGTCATGTAATAGTCTTCGATGTTGTTGGACTCGAAGCTCCCGCCGAGCGACCCTGTGCCTTCATAACTCGCGGCCGGCAGCCATTGCCGGTACGCCTTCATTTTTTCGCCGGTATACACCGCGGGGAGCGGCGAAGGAATCCATCCCGATTCCAGCGTGTTGGTGGCGTATGCCCGGGCTCCCACCTCATACAAGCCGAAATCCTTACCCGCGGCGACGATCGCCGCGCGAATTTCTTCGCGTTCTTCATACGGTCCCCAAATTTCTAATCCAGGGGCGCCCGCCATGCCATGGCGCAATGCACGGACCTTGCGCCCAGCGATGCGGATGGCATCCATGCAAAAGAACTTGATCTCCGGCAACGGCCCGCCATTCAGTTTTTCCAGGACCTGCGGCGCGTTCGGCCCCTGGATCTGGAAGCGGTAACAACTCCGGACGACTGCTTTGCCCTTCGGGTTCGAGGGGGAACGGTCATCCTTTTCAAGCTTGACGTTATATCCTCCAGTTTCGGCGTGAAACTGAATCCAGCTCGCGGTCGGCGCGCGTCCCACAAACACCAGGCGATTCGGCGCGAGATGAAACAAGATGCCGTCGCCTATCACGTAGCCGTCATAAGTACACGGGGCGAATTGCTTGGCTCGGTCCACCGGAAAATTCGCGAAGCTGTTCGTCGCCAGATGCGAGAACATCTTCAGCGCGTCGGGACCTTCCACGTATACGTTGGCCATGTGGTGTGACTGATCAAACAGCACCGCGCTCTCGCGCCACGCGCGCTGCTCATCGCGCCAGTTCGAATATTCCGTGGGGACAACGGGATAGACGTAGGCTCCAATCTGCGAATTGCGCAGCATCTGCGCCGGATTTCCGGCCGCTTGCAGCAAATCCTCCAGGCTTTTTTCTTTCATCCCGTGCTCCTTCCAATGGTATCGCAGCCCGTCGCCACGCTTCAGGCGGGCGAAATCGTATCATTCAGTGTACGGAACATATCAGATTTAAGAGAACTTTTAGTAATTTTTCCCGGGGCTTTCTTGCGACGCGGGCCTACGCGGCCGGGCTCAGGCCTGTTTTCTCTGTCGGCTGCGGCGCGATTCCGTCGCAATGGCCGGGCCCGCAGCCCCGCCGGCGCCGGCCCGGTCCAGCGGCGCGCGGCTCTTCGCATTGTTCAAATGCACGAATTTCCTGAGCAGTCGCAGGAAAATCTTCTGCTCTTCCTTCGTGAGTGGCTGCACCAGCCGGCGGTTCATCATGTAAACCGAAGGCACCAGCTTCTTCAGCAGCAGCGCGCCTTCGCTCGTGAGGTGCAACAGGCGGAAGCGCTTGCTTTTCATCGGCATCATGCGCTTCACCAGGCCGCGTTCCTCCAGTCGTACCGCGAGATCCGCGGCCGTGGAGGTATCGAGCGCGCAATACCGCGCCAGGGTCACTTGGTCGATCCCCGGATGATCCTGCAGGATGCGCAGCACCGCGTATTGGATCGGCGTCACGTCGTAACCGATCGTCGCGTAAAACATGGATACGGAAATCTGGTGCGCGCGCCGGATCAGATGCCCCGGCTGGTCGTACACGTCAATCGACAAATCGTCGTCGGCTGGCAGCCCGATCTCGCGTTTCGTCTTGCTGTCGGATAAAACCCGCAGGCGGCGGTTCATGTTGGTTCCGGATCCTCTCTCGCAGCTTCTTGAAGATGCTTAGCTTAGCACCCCTTGCGACGGGAAAGTACATCTATTAAGCTGCCCACGTTGAGTACACTTAACGAGCGGCAGCACATCCTGGACGCACCGCTGCGTCCCGTGCGTTTTTTCTCGCCCGAGGTCGAACTTACCCGGCAGAAGGATGGCGTTTGCCTGATGCGCTCCGTCGAGCCGCTGGCCGAATACGATCATCGCATCGGCGATTGGCTGGACCGCTGGGCCTCGCGCGCTCCGCACCGCGTCTTTCTCGTGGAGCAGACCAAGGACGGCGAGCGAAAGATCACCTATGGGGAAGCTCGCGCGGCAGCGGTGGCCCTTGCCGAAGGCTTGCTGCGTTACGAATTGGGCCCAGACCGGCCTCTGGCCATCCTCTGTGCAAACAGTATCGATCACGCGCTACTCATGCTGGCCGCGCTGTATGTGGGTATTCCCCTTGCTCCAATTGCTCCGGCCTATGCGCTGCAGACGACCGATTACTTGAAGCTCGCGCAGGCTTTTCGTTTGCTCACGCCCGGCCTGATTGTCGTCGAAGACGGCGAACTCTATCGCCACGCGCTCGAACAAGCGCTTAAGGCTGCTGCGCCCGTCGTGGCTTTGCGCAACGCGTCGGCGTTACGAAAGATGATCGATTTCATGGCCCTCCGAGGCGACGGCAGCCGGCGCAACGCCGTTCTCGCCGCGGCCAGCGGTGTCGGCCGGCAGACTATCGCTAAATATCTCTTCACCTCCGGTTCCACCGGCATGCCTAAAGCCGTGATCAACACGCACGGCATGCTCTGCGCCAATGCGCAGATGAAACGCCAGGTCGCGCCCGTGCTCGAGGAAGATCCTCTGATGATGGTCGACTGGGCCCCGTGGAATCACACTGCCGGCGGCAACAGCAATTTCAATCTCATTCTCCACAACGGGGGCACGCTCTACATCGATCCGGGAAAGCCAACGCCCGCGCTCTTTGGCGCAAGCCTCGAACTGCTTCGCCGCGTGGCGCCGACAATTTATTTCAATGTGCCTCGCGGCTACGAACTTCTGATCCCGCATCTTGAAACCGACCCCGCCTTCCGCAAGCACTTTTTTTCGCGCGTCACATTTCTCTGGTACGCAGCCGCTTCCATGCAACCCGCGGCGTGGTTCGCTCTGGAAAGTCTGGCTGTGCGGGCGGTCGGCCAGCGCATTCTGACGGTTACCGGCCTGGGCATGACGGAAACCAGCCCCATCGCGCTGTTCGGCACGCTCGAAGCCAACGGT
>DATFSI010000175.1:0-12997 GCA_035262705.1 Candidatus Acidiferrum sp.
GAATCGATCGCGCATTTTAAGGCGGCTCTTTCACGCGACGCGAATTACCCGGAGACCAATTTTTTCCTGGGTGTCTCCTACCTGGGTCTCGGCGATTTGCCGAATGCGATGCAAAGCCTCGAGCGGGAGTTGCGCACACCAAAACCACACCCGAAGTGCCGCTACTATCTGGGCATTACGCTCGAATCGGCAGGGCATACGGACGAGGCCATCACCGAGTTCAACAAGGCGTTGGCGGACAATCCGAAAGATCCGGATTCGCTCTACCAACTGGCCCGCATTTACAAAAATGCCTCCGTGCAGGTGATCGACCGCCTACGCGCCGTTGATCCGGACAGCTTTCAACTCCACCTGCTACAGGGCGAGGTCTACGCCGACGCCGAACGCTATCCGGAGGCGATTAAAGAGTATCAAACGGCCCTGGCCAAGCGCCCCGATTCCACGGGGATTCATTTTTCCATCGGGGTGGCGTATTGGGCCCAGCGGCAGTTTGTGCCCGCCAAACCGGAATTCCTCGAAGCCTGGAAGGAAAACCCCAACGACGCACTGACCAATCTTTACCTGGGCGATATTGCAGTCCACGATCGCCAGTATGTGGACGCGAAAAAATATCTGCGCGTGGCGGAGCAAGGACAAGCCGATCCGTTCCGCGTCCATTTACTGCTGGGGAAATGCTACCGGGGCGAGCATGATCCGGAGAAGGCCAAGGGGGAATTTTTGACTGCGATCGCGGCGGACGCGAATGCCGCGGAAGTTCACTATCTCCTGGCGCAGGTCTATCAGGAACTGAAAGACACCGAAAGAAGCGCCAAGGAATTTGCGGAGTTCGAACGATTGTCGCGGACCGACAAAGAGAAAGCACCGGAGAATCCCGCGCCGAACTGAGCGGTGCGAATGATGGAAATGAGGACGCGACCCCGGATTCCGCAAATGATTTTAGTGGCAGCAGGAGTCTGTTTGGTTTGGTGCCTCGGTTTGCCCGCCAGGCAGTCCCAATCCGCCGGGCAACAGGATTCGCCGGGATGGCAGGAACACTTCGTGGCCGCGCAAACCGCGCAGAAAAGCCAGGACTACGCTACCGCGGAAAAGGAATATCGCGCTGTACTCGCGCTCAACCCCGCGTTTGCAGAAGCGCGCATGAATCTGGGCCTGATTTTTCAGCTACAGGGACGAACCACGGACGCGATGGCGGAGTTTCGCCGCGCCGTTCGCCTGAAACCCACGCTGACGGGCGCCAATTTTTTTCTCGGAGTCGACTATTGCCAGCGCGGCGAGGGGAAAGAGGCTATCCCTTATTTGAAGGCAGCGGCCCGCGCGGAGCCAAATCGCGCAGACATCTTGTCCTGGTTGGCCACGGCGGAAGAAATGGCCGGCGATGTGCCCGCGGAAATTGCCACGCTTCGTAAAGCCCTGGCGCTCGAGCCGCATAACGTGGATTTGTTATATCTGCTGGGTCATGCCTACGAGCGTATGGGCAAAGACCAGGTGGTGGCGCTCGAAAAGGCCGCTCCCGGATCCGCGCGCGCCGAACAACTCCTTGGCGAAAGTTATTCCGCGAGCAGTGAATGGCCGTCGGCCGTGCTCCGTTTCCAGAATGCCTTGGCAGTGTCCGAAAAAGCCTCGGGCGTGCACGTGGAATTGGGCGAAGTGTTGCTGCGCGAAGGAAAACTGAAACGCGCCGTGCAAGAATTTGACGAAGAGCTGAAGCTCTACCCCTCCGGGTTGCGTGCGCTCGTTCGTCGTGGCGAGGTCCGGCTTATACAAGGAGATCTCGATGGCGCGCTTGCGGACTGGACGACTGCCATAGAAACAGACCAAGAGCGTGCGGAACGAATTCTGGGCATCCGCGAGACGGGCTTCGGAGACGCTGCTTTTGAGCAACTCGCAGAGGGATTGCGAGAGAAGATAGAGAGTCTTGAACCAGAATTGCGAAGCCGGAAGACACCGGCCGCGCATTTCGCGCTGGCCTTTCTGGCAGCGCAAAAAAGCGACATGGACAGCGCTGCGGCGCGAATCGCGGAGATGCACTCGCAGCCGACCGGCGCACGGGTAAAGCAACCCTGCAGCGAGGCCAGAGTCCGCACATTGTTGAAGGCGGAGCGTTTTTCGGAAGTGAAGTCCTGCGCACTAACAATTCTCAAGCCCGCGTCAACCGCGGAATTCCGGATGCAAGTGGCTCGGGCCCTCTTCGAAGCCGGAGACTACGAAGGGTCGTTGCGGGCTCTTACTCAACTACCGCCCGCCGCGCGTGATTCCGCGGAGGCGGCGTACTGGCGCGCACGTGGGTACGAAAAACTGGCAACCGCTTCGTATTTGCAGCTGTTTGAGGCGGACAAGGATTCCTATCGCGTGCATCAGCTTCTGGGCGATCTTGCGGCGGCGAGGAACGACGACGGAAAGGCCATCGAAGAGTATCAGGCGGCTATCGCATTAAAGCCCACGCTCCCGAATTTGCATTACAGCCTCGGCCATGTATTTTGGAAGGATCTTAAGGTGAAGGAAACCAGGGCCGAATTCGAAGCGGAATTGAAAATCAATCCGCGGCATCCCGGGGCGCTAAATGAGCTCGGTGATACCTATCTCCTGGAGCACCAGGCCGAAAAGGCTCTGCCCTATTTGACGCAGGCGGTTGCGCTGGAGCCACACAATCCCGATTTTCACCGCGACATGGGCACCGCTTACAGCGAGTTGCACGAATATCAGAAATCGGCAGCCGAATACGAGTTGGCTATTCCCGGGGACCACGACGGCTCCGTGCATTACAAACTCGCGCGTGCTTATCAAGCGCTAGGCCAGAAGGACAAGGCCGCGCATGAATTTGCCGTGTCTACGAGGATGAATGAGGAATCCCACAAAAGGCTCGAACAGCAAACTGAGCGGCTCGACCAAATCGACAAATGGACTCGCGAATAGACGTGCGTGGCTGGATTCAGAAACACGTCCATCGAGGTATGGTTCTGGCGACGCTCTTTTTCTGCGTGGGGCTGCCTGTAATCTCCAGCCAGGAAGATGCCCTGCAGCGCGGTCTGAACGCACTCAAGGAAAGTCATTTTGATCAAGCACTGGAGGCGCTGACGATCGCTGAAAACGAACAGCCTGAAAACCCGCGCATTCGCAATTTTCGCGGCATCGCGCTCATGCAGCTGGGAAAGACTTCCGACTCCGAAACAGAATATCGCGAAGCGACTCGTCTGGACCCAAAATACGAAGATGCCTGGCGAAATCTAGGCGTTTTGCTGTGGACGGCACACCGCCTGGAGCCGGCTCGAGAGGCATTGTTACGGGCGATTGCATTATCGCCCGACGATTCGTTTTCTCATTACTACCTCGGGCGCGTGCAACTGGACTCCCAACAATATGCGGAAGCTTTTCGTGAGCTGAAACTCTCCGGCCTGCAACTGCCCGACGACCCGGCGTTTCTCCTCCAGGTAGCGGCTGGGCACGTGGCCCTGGGAGAGGCGGAAGAAGCCCGCAAGGTTCTTCGGCAACTTTCCGCAAAGAATCCGATTCCCGCGCAGACCGCTCAGGCTGCTTTGCTTTTTGTTGCACTGCATGATTATGTGCAGGCGATCAAGCTGTTGAAGGCAGCAAGCCAGCAGGAACCTTATGATGACACTGCTTGGGCTTATTGCGATTTGGCGCTGGTTTATCTCCTGTCTGGAAATTATGAGCAGGCTGTTCCTCCGAGCCGCATCTTTGTCAATTTGCAACAGGCAAGGAAGTCCGGGCCCGTGGAAACTGCTGCAGCATGGTCGCTGCTGGGTATTGCCGAAGCAAGGACAGGGCAAAGCGAAGCGGCAATTCGTGAACTGCGCCAGGCAGCAACCGTCGAACCTGGAAACGAACAACATTGGCTGAATCTGACACGGGAAATGATGGAAGCCGGGCGCTATCGAGACTCCATTGCCGCGACCCGGGAAGGAATCGCCGCAAACCCGAAATCCTATGCTTTGCACTTGCGGCTCGGCGCCGCACAGCTTGCGGCGGGCCAATACAAGGAATCCGAGGCTGCCTTTCGAACGCTGGTAGACGCGGGAGATCCGCTCCCGACAAGCTACGTTGGGTTGGCGCAGGTGCTGTTGCGCGAAGGGCGAGCCGAGGAAGCGGTCAGCGTGCTCAATGCAGCCGAGAAAAAAATCGGCAAAAGCTTCCTGCTCAGCTATTTCCTCGGATTGTCCTGGGATCGTGCCGGAAAACGCCAGGATGCCGCAAAGGCTTTCCGCGAGGCAATCAAACAGAATTCCCAAAGCTCTGAGGCACATCTTGGTTTGGGAAAGGCAGCGCTTGCGCTGGGCCAGGTAGATGACGCGATCGCTGAATTGCAAGAAGCGCTGCGCCTCGGCCCAGGCAACGTGCAGGCCCGCAGGCTGCTGAGCCAGGCGTATCGCCGAACCGGCGATACCGAGCGGGCGGAAGAATTCGCCAAGGCTTCTTCCGACAAACCGCCTGTCCCGGAGGGAGATTTGCTGGGAGATTTCTTTCTGCCGCAGTGGCAAATACCCAAACAGCCGCACGCAAACTGACGAGATCTGAGTAGATGGCTTGACCATACTTTTAGAGCACCTTAGGATGTGCAGTCAATGAGGAACTCGGCCAGGTTTTCGCTCTGTCATTTCCCGATCCCAAGCAAGTTAAAATTCGTTGGCCTGACGATCCTTCTTTTCATTCTTATAAATCTTGCGCCCGCACAAGAACCCGCTGCCGCGCAAAAGCAAAAAGATCGAGCGCCTATCGCAAACTTTGTGGATATCGCGGATAAAGCCGGCCTGACTGCAATGACAGTCTTTGGGGGCGTGGACACCAAAAAATACATCATTGAGACCACCGGCACGGGTGTGGCGATCTTCGACTATGACAACGACGGTTGGCCAGACATCTTCATTGTGAACGGCACGATGATGGAGGGACTTCCCAACGGCCCCGCGCCAACGAATCATCTGTACCACAACAATCACGACGGAACATTCACTGACGTCACGGCCAAGGTGGGCCTCACGGCAACAGGATGGGGCCAGGGCGCTTGCGTGGGGGACTATGACAACGACGGGTGGGAGGACCTCTACGTCACCTATTACGGCAGAAATCGCCTCTATCACAACGATCATGGCGTCTTCAGGGAGGTTGCAGAGAAAGCCGGCGTGGCGGGAAACGGCAAAGCCTGGGGGACGGGTTGTGCCTTCGTGGATTACAACCGGGATGGAAAGCTCGATCTGATGGTTGCGAATTATGTCGATTTCGATCCAGCCACGACGCCGGTCCCCGGCGAAGGCTCTTCCTGCAAATGGAAGGGGGTTCCGGTGATGTGCGGCCCACGGGGGTTGCGCGGGTCAAAGAACATTTTGTATGAAAATCGCGGGGATGGAACTTTTTCAGATGTGACAAAGAAAGCCCACATTGACCAGACCAACGGACATTTCGGTTTCAGCGTCTCCACACTGGACTTTGATGACGACGGCTGGCCGGATATGTATATCGCCGACGACAGCACGCCCAGCATTCTCTACCACAACAATCGCGACGGTACGTTTACCGACGTCGCGGTGATGGCCGGCGTCGCTTACAACGAAGAAGGCCGTGAGCAGGCGGGCATGGGCACCACGGTTGCCGATTTCAACGGCGACGGCAGGCTGGACATTTTCAAAACAAATTTTTCCGACGATACGCCAACGCTTTACAGCAACAACGGAGACGGCATCTTCACCGATGTGACCTACGCCGCAGGACTCGGCCTGCATACGCAATATCTCGGCTGGGGCACGATGTTTTTGGACTTCGACAATGACGGCTGGCCGGACCTGATTCTTGCCAATGGGCACGTCTATCCCGAGGTGGACAAATTTCACCTCGGGAGCGGGTACGAGGAGCCTCGCTTGCTCTATCACAACAACGGGAATGGCACGTTTACCGAGGTTTCCGAGAACGCAGGGCCCGGGATCAATGCGCCTTTGTCATCGAGAGGGCTGGCCATCGGTGACCTGTGGAACGACGGCAGACAATCCGTAGTAATCAACAACATGCATGCGAAGCCCAGCCTCCTGGTCAATATGCTGCGTTCCCCAAATCATTGGGTCGCGTTCAAAACTGTGGGAACGCGTTCCAATCGCGATGGCATCGGGGCTAAAATCACGGTTCACCTTGGCAAACGCATTCTGGTGGATGAAGTGCGCAGCGGCTCGAGTTACATTTCGCAAAACGACATGCGCGTGCACTTTGGCCTTGGACAGGCCGCGAAGATGGACGAGGTGAAGGTGCGTTGGCCGAGTGGGCTGGTGGAACACTTTGATGATTTAAACGTCGATACCATTCATACCCTGAAGGAAGGCACGGGAAAAGAAGTTCCGGCTGAGAAGAAGAGTTCCTCGGGCGGAAGTGCACCCCACTAGAAGGAGAGAAGCCGATCTAAAGACCGGTCACTACACAGGCTACCGAGCGGTCGGTTCGTCTACCTGCAGGATTTGATCCGCCGCCACATTTTTCAAGGTTTGCCGAATCCCGCTTGGCCAGCGGATTTCGATAGTTTGCGCGGAGGCGTCCGCGCCCAGACCGAAGTGCACGCGCTTATCGCTGGACGAAAGATAGCTGCTTGCCGTAGTCACCGTCTGAAACTGTGAGCCTGCTTGCGTCACGAGTTTGATTTCCGCTCCGATCGCATCGCGATTGCTCTTGTGCCCGACGAGCTTCAGCAAGAGCCAGTGATTGGAAGAGGCCGTTTCATTGTGGAGGACATAGAGCGGCCCATCGTTCGTGGTGACAACGGCATCCAAGCGCCCGTCGTTGTCAATATCTCCGATCGCCATCCCCCGCCCCACCCAGGCCTGCTGAAAAACAGGCCCAGCCTCTGCGGAAACGTCCACGAAAGTTCCGTGATTGTTTCTCGCAAGTAACATCGGTTCGCGATAACGCAGATTCGGAAACGTCAGCTCAATCGTGTCCAGATCATGTCCCTGCGCGATTAACAGGTCTTTCCATCCGTCATTATCGTAATCAAAAAAGCGCACACCCCAGCCGGAGTGATTCATAGTCATCTGCGTGATGCCGGTGGCAAAGCTGTCGTACTCAAATGTGCCGACACCATCATTGCGATAAAGCGCGTAGATCTGGCTGGCCAGATCTGTAACGACGATATCTGGGAAACCATCATTGTTGTAATCCGCAAAATCGACGCCCATCCCGGCATACGTGTGACCGTCCGAATCCACGGCCACGCCGGAAAGCAAAGCGGCCTCTGCAAACTTTCCTTCGCCTTTGTTGTGGTAGAGGAACTCGGCCATGGAATCGTTGGCGATGAACAGGTCAATGCGGCCGTCGCGATCATAGTCGGCGATCGCGATGCCCAGTCCCTTCCCAGGCTTTGCCAGCCCCATTTTTTCGGCCATTTCCGTGAAGTGTCCGTTCCCGTCATTGTGATAGACAAGCGGTCGAATCGCTTTATAAATATCGGGATGGCAATAAGCGCGATAGCCCTCGCGATGCTCGCCGCACCACGTGTCATCGAAATCCCATTGCACATAGCGGAGAACAACAAGATCCAGCAGGCCGTCGTTATCCAGATCTACCCAGGCTGCGCTTGTGGACCAGCCGCTCCCGGCGACGCCCGCTTTTTCGGTGACGTCGGTAAAGGTGCCGTCGCCGTTGTTGTGATAGAGCTTGTTGCCGCCATAGGCCGTGACGTAAAGGTCTTCGTAACCGTCGTTGTCGTAATCGCCGACCGCCACGCCCATTCCATAACCTGCGCCTTGGAGACCCGCTTTTTCGGTCACGTCCTCAAAAGTGCCGTCTTTCTTCTGGTGGTAGAGGCGGTTCCAGTATTGGGGCCCCGTCTTTTGTGGAATCGTGCTTTTGGGTGTGGGATCGCTAAGCGGGGCGCCATTGACGGCAAAAATATCCAGACGGCCGTCGTTGTCGTAATCAACCAACGCCACGCCGGACCCCATGGTTTCTATCAAGTATTTTTTGGAAGTGTGCGAAGCGAGCCCACGAAAATGCACTCCCAGGGAAGGAGTGACATCCACAAACTTCGGCACGGGCATTGCGGCCTGCTGGACGGACTGCTTACCAGGAGGATTTTGCGCGCTTACGGACCACGGGAGAAAAAACAAGGAGGGAATAATCGTGGTGGCCAGGGCTCGTGCACAGCCTTTCATGTCTTAGCGCCACTCGGATTTGCTTTTCTAAAATCCGGGTCCATGTCGGGAGTCCGCGTGCCGGCCAATTCCAGCGCCGAAAAAACAAAGGAATTCCAGGCCAGGACACGATGGTAGCCAAAGAAAGGATTGCCTGGGGAGGTGGCCAAATATTCATGGCTGGTGGGAAAATCCGGCGAGACATGAATCTCGGCCCACAACCGATTGGAGATGGCTTTCCTCCCCTGCCTCCAGCCGTGGAGCAACCCCGTTACATAGGCGCAGACTTCGATACGCATCCAACTGCCGCCGTTGTAGTACAGGCCGTCCATGGCGTGGTCGGCGTAACCCGCAGCATTGGCGTTGCTGATCATGGGATGCCATTTTTCCGTGAAATAACTCCAGCCGCCATTTGCCGGAAGCCCGATGAAAACGGGCCGAACGGTGCCCTGCATTTGAGGAAAGGGAGAATCGGGATGAGGCAACATAACGGGAATGCGATCCAGATGGTTAGAGACCATTTCGTCGGTCAGGATTTTGCGGTTGAAGAGCCACAAAGAAAGAAATTCGGGGAAAAGTTCGGCAATGCCGATGGCATCGGTTATGCCACGGATGGGAACGAGGAACTTGCGGTCAGGATCGTAGTAGCTCCGGTAGATCTCTTCGGCCTTCTGAATGTATTCTTCGGCTATGGTCTCACTCACGCCAGGAATCTTCAGCTCCTTGATGACGCGCAAGGTCACGGCAAACGTGCCCTGGTTTTCGCAAAGATCCGATGTACCTTCTGGGTAGCTGATTACGTCGAGTTGGCCCATGACGAATTGCGCCCAGCACGTGGCCTCTTTCCGCCGGTCATAAGTAGCAAGGCAATACGCGGCGGCTTTCCGGATTTTCTCCATCGGCAGCTCGGTGCCAAATCTGCGCCGGTTCAGCAAAGCCCACAGGAGCCAAAGCGGCGTGGAGTCGTTCGACTTGCGCTCCAGGTTGGCCATATTGGGTTCGACGAGAGTATTTATGGCTCCATCCTCGCCTTGATTTTCCGCCCAGACACGAAAAACGCCTTCGTTCAGCTCGCGATTGTGGACCCCGTTCAGCGCAAAGAAACTGTCGCGAAGATACATTTCACCAGCCGCGGAATACCAAATGCTGGGCGCAAGCATGGGGCGAACTTCCTGGGTATCGGCGTTCCAGCACAACATCATGAGGTCCGCGTACAAAACCTTTTCTGTCTCACCGCCTTGGAAACCCATACCGGAGGCAAGGTGGAGTTGGCTGGCCAGGCGATAGCCTCGCAAGGTATCCGCAACGGTGTCGTCCGCAAAAATGAACACTGTTTTTTCGACGGCTTGCCCCATTTCCAACCGATGATACGGACGGCGATCGTCCGCAATTTTGTGGAGCTCGAGTCCGCGCAGTTCGATCCTCTTTGGCGCACCGGCGGCACCCTTGCGGGTTCCCTGTTCCGATTCCGGAAGGGAAATGTAGATTGCCGCCTGAGGTCCCTGAACTTGAGGAACAAAAAAACGGGTGCGAAATTCAGACCACTGCAGGCCGGATGCCGGGATGGCGTCGTTATAAAGAGTAATCTCCTCTAGTTTTTCGAGTTTCTGATTTACATCCCAAATTTGAACCGCAATGGGTTCCTGCGACCTATATTCCAGCCGCAGGAAATATACGGCCCCGGCAGCCAGCGAGATGGGAATGAGTACCCCATCCGTTGATCGCGACGCGGACAAAGTGGTCGCGTTTCCCACTGCCTCGAAAATTGCCTGGCCCTGCTTGATCCAGGAAGAGGCGTCCGGGATGGCGATAGCCTCGCCGCCTGTTTCGCGCTCTCTCTGCTCCTGGAGTTCTCCAAAGGTTTGCTGGACGTAGAGCGAATCCTGCTCGCGCTCAGCACCCGAAGACACGCGGTAAAGTTCGGGGTCTGGAACTTCGCGTGGGGCCGGCTTCACGGGCTTTCCGTCGCGGCGTACGATGCGGTTCCATTGGTTGCGGAAGCCGGAGTCGGTCAGAAGGCCAACGCAGACGTTGTTTTTGGTTCGAAAGCCTGCCGCGGGAAAATTCTCGCGCAAAGGGCCGCCGCGGCATTCCAGTTGATCAAAGCTCCAGAACTTGGCGGGAGACGACATAGGTTGCAGACGATTGGTTATTTGGTGGTATAGCAAGAACATGTCGGATTGGCGGAGGCGGATCCTCTTTCGTACAACGTGAGCGTCGAGCACCTCGTATTCAACCTCGGCAAACACCGCCGCATTCGTATTTTTCAGCCGGCAGATTCCTTCTAGGGTCACCCGCCTTGCGTCACCTTTCCATGAACGGGCTTTCCAGTCCTCGACGCGATCTTCGAGGCTGCGTTCGCCATTCTGGAAGATGGCGGAAAATTCGCCGCCCGAATTGTGCCTAGCGACGGGTTGGTCACGATAAAATAACGCAACTCCATAGCCTTCCTCTTTGCTTCCCAGGACCTGCAACGCGATGTCGCCGCTTTCCGGAGCCGGCAGACAGCTGTTCGCTTGAAGAGGAAGGATCGAAGGTGCAAGACTGCTGGCCAGGCTGCAAAGCAGGGACTTTTCAAGGAATAAGCGCCGGGAGAGGAAACCACGCGACGTTGCATTTTCCGTACATGGATGGATGACGGGCCGGCCAGTCGCTTTCCGCCCGCGGCTCATGCATCCGGCCCAAAGATATTTGTGTCCAGAAACTCGTTGTGGAATTTGCCTTGCGGGTCGAATTTGCGCGCCAAGTCAATAAACTCGGGTAGCTTCCTATAGGCAGCGTGAAGTTGTGCCGGCGGAATCGAAAAAAGCTTTCCCCAATGAGGCCGGGGGTAGAAAGGAGCGAGTTCCTTCTCGATAGCCGGCAGAAGCTTGCTTACCGCAGGCCAATCTTGTTTCCAGGTGAAGTGGATGGTCACAGAATCCTGCTTGTAACATGGACTCATCCAGAAATTGTCCGCGGCAATGGTCCGGATTTCGGTGATCAAGAGGTGCGGGCCGATCTGATCGCGCAAGCTCTCCACGGCAAGAATCGCTTCGACGGCATGGCGCCGCGGCACAAAATATTCCGACTGTAATTCCTTGCCCGCGCTTGGCGTGAAGCCCATCTTGAAGTGCGGCAACCGCTCATACCAGGGGCCGGGTACGCCCATCTGCTCCGTGCAATTTTCAGCCGAAAGCTCGATGATCGGGTGGACATTTCGGATGGCCTTTTTTGCGCCGTAAAATTCCGGGGGCGCGTCAAACGCAGGCGACTGGTCCATGCGACACTTAAGCCAAACCTCATTGACGCGCTGCTTTTGCCAGTCCGTGAAAAGGCTCACGCTGTATGCGGTGGATTCGATGGCATCAAAGTGGTCTTTCAGTTCATGTAGCGGCAGATTTTCATATACGTACTGCCGCATCTGAAAACTGGGCTGCACCTCCAGGGTGACTTTGCTGATCGCGCCGAGCACCCCCAGGCCGACCACGGCACCGAAGAAGTTGTCTCCGTTTTTTTTGCGGGACAACTGCACCACCTCTCCGGCGGCATTGACGATTTCCAATCCCGCGACAGCCGTCGAAAGATTCCCGTTCTTTTCGCCGGAGCCATGCGTTGCCGTGGTAATCGCACCAGCCACGGAGATGTGCGGTAGAGATGCAAGATTGTGCAGCGCCCAACCCTGGCCATCGAGATACGGACTCAAGCGCCCATAGGTCACGCCGCTCTCCACGGTTACGGTGCGTGCGGCTGTGTCCAACGCCACAACCTGGTCCATCTCTTTCAACGAAAGGAATTGCTGCGTGCTGTCGGCGATTCGATTGAAGCAGTGGCGCGTGCCGAGGACTTTCAGCCGGTGTTGCTGTTTGACGAAGTCACGGACCTGCTCAAGCGATTTGGCGGAATACAAATTCTCCGTGCTGTACTCGACATTGCCGGCCCAGTTCTTCAATTTTTCCGGCGCTGCCCACGCGAGCAATGGCCCGAGCACCGGACTGGCGATCGCAGCGGAGCCAAGTTTAAGAAACGTCCGCTTCTTCATGGGCACCTATTGTGTGTGGCTGCGTATCCACGTTGCAAGCACTTTGACGGAAAATGCGTATCTCGAACACCCACCACTAACGAAGTTATTTCCCGGAATGCTGTCGGCGGGGCTTGCTTTTCCACTCCTCCACCTTGATGCGCGCCATCTGAAACAAGTCGGAAGTGCGGGCATACCAGCCGCTTCCATGCATGCGGCCGAGCAACTTGAGCTTCGGCGTGTCGATATGCGATTTTTTCGGGTCAAGAACCGCATCGTCGTCAATGTGCATGGCCAGGACGCGTCCCAAAACCAGCCCGTTTTCCTCCCCTAGTTCGACAATCTGCACCAGCTCGCATTCCATGGCCACGGGACTTTCCGCTATGCGCGGCGGCTTCACGCGCACGGATGGCAGCGTTGTGAGGCCCGCTTCGTTCAATTCGTTGATCTCCGCCGGGAATTCGATGGCCGTAATGTTCATGGCTTCGGCCAGATCTTCGGAGACGAGGTTGACCACAAACTGGCGCGTCTCTGTAATGTTCGAGCGGGTGTCCTTGGGGTGGCCGGCGTTGCGGCTGCCAATACCGATTCCAACGACGGGCGGGTCGTCCGAGAACGCATTAAAAAAAGAAAATGGTGCGGCGTTGATGCGGCCTTTGGCATCTTGGCTCACGATCCATGCGATCGGTCTTGGGACAACTGTAGAAATCAGCAACTTGTACTGGTTTGTGCTATCGATGTCCGCAAAGTCGAACAGCATGCGCTCTCCCGGCTACACAAATTGGATGCTGGTGTGGAGCAACCCTGCATCTGCATTTAGTTTATCGTGAAAGATTTATTGAGAAGAGGCGCGGACATACTTTTTGCGAGGCGT
>DATFSI010000176.1:0-2487 GCA_035262705.1 Candidatus Acidiferrum sp.
CTCCGATCAGTTTGATAAATTGGGGTTTGTCGCCCATCAGTCGTTTGCGTTTCGGACCTGTTCTAACGGCCTTTTTCGCCTTCCTCAGCGCCTCGTTTCGGAGCCGTGCGGCCCTCCAGTTGGAGATCCTGGCCTTACGTCATCAGCTCGGAGTGCTGCAGCGCTCTGTCAAGCGCCCGAAGTTGAGCCCTGCTGACCGCTTTCTCTGGGCATGGCTCTCCTCGGTCTGGAACGGCTGGGAATCCCGCGTTTCCATCATCAAGGCCGCTACGGTGATCGGCTGGCAGCGGAAGGGCTTGGGCCTGTTCTGGAGGTGGAAGATTCGCCATGGCAAGCCCGGCCGTCCGGCGGTGCCGAAAGAGGTTCGCCAGTTGATTCGGATGCTGAGCCGCGAAAATCCACTCTGGGGCGCTCCCCACATTCACGGCGAACTGCTGAAGCTCGGCATCACCATCGGTGAGACCAGTGTCAGCAAGTACATGGTCCGGCACCGCCAGCCTCCGTCACAGGCCTGGAGGACATTCCTGGACAATCACCTGAAAACGATGGTGTCGGTGGATTTCTTTGTCGTGCCAACGATTCGGTTCCAGATCCTATACGTATTTCTGGTGCTGGCGCACGAGCGGCGGCGCATCCTGCACTTTGCAGTCACCGCACATCCCACGGCGGAATGGACGGCGCAGCAGATGCGAGAAGCCTTTCCGTGGGACACCGCGCCGCGCTACCTGCTGCGCGATCGCGATCGGATCTTTGGCCAGGAGTTGGTGAAGCAGGTGAGGGCGATGGGCATCAAACAGGTGCTGTCGGCGCCGCGTTCCCCGTGGCAACGTGCTTACGTCGAGCGGGTCATCGGCACAATCCGCCGCGAGTGCCTGGATCACTTGATCGTGTTCAACGAGCGAAGTCTGCACCGGCACCTCCAGGCATTCGTGGATTATTACCATCAGAACCGCGTTCACTTGGCATTGGAGAAAGATACTCCGGAGCCCCGACCGATCCAGCCGCCAGAGTCTGGCCGGATCGTATCGATACCAGTGCTGGGCGGGCTGCATCACCG
Organism: Candidatus Acidiferrum sp.; assembly: GCA_035262705.1. Classification (GTDB taxonomy): domain Bacteria; phylum Acidobacteriota; class Terriglobia; order Acidiferrales; family UBA7541; genus Acidiferrum. The sequence continues at coordinate 1,058 of DATFSI010000176.1, forward strand.
ATACGAGCGGCGCGCCGCGTAAATCTCGCATTTCTGATGATGCCCCTGCCGGGGACGAGTGTCCCCATACGGTGATCATGCCCCCGACCTGGTCATCAGAGGTTCAGAATACGTCCGCCGAGCAGATCTCCCCCGGCAAACTACAGTCGAATCCCCAGGCGAAACCGCTGATTGGGAAATCTCGACATCGGCAAACGTCACCGGAAATGATGTTCCAGAATTTCCGAGAACCACAATTGCCGATAAGTGGGTCGCCAAGCAACTGCTGCGGTACGGAACATCCGCTCCACAAGTCGCAGCCATTCTGCGCGCGGGCAGTCCAGGTTTCCCCCGTCGGCACGCGCATCCGGAGGACTATCTCAGCCGCACGCTTGCACGCGCCACGCTGGAACTCGAAGCCACTCCCTTTTCCCGGCGCGCTGCCTGGCTGGGGAACTTGTGATCGCACGCTCCCGCCGCCCCTGTGTGGAATCTTCATGCCGAGATCCTCGCTGCCGGCAGCGTCGCCAGGGAGCTCTCGAACTGCACCGGCGAACGGTAATCCAGGGCCGAGTGCAAGCGCTTTTCGTTGTACACCCTCTCCAAAAACTCGCCGATCCTGGCACCAGCGTCGGTCAAATTCCGGTATTCGGTTCGGTACACCTCTTCGCATTTCAGCGTCTTCATGAACGACTCACACGCGGCATTTTCCCAAGGACTCGCCTTGCGACTCATGCTGATGTCGATGCCATTCGCCTTCAATAGGTCCGTGTAATCGCCGCTGGCATACTGCGCGCCGCGGTCGGAATGATGCACCAATCCGGGCCGCACCACTCGCTGCCCCAGTGCCATGCGCAACGCCGTCTGAGTCAACGAATCGTCCAGCCCGTCGCTCAGGTGCCATCCGATCACACGCCGCGAGTATGCATCCAGGATCACCGCCAGGTAGACGAACTCCTCCTCCAGCCGGATGTAGGTGATGTCCGCGACCCACAACTGATCCACGCCCGTCAGAATCATCGATCCTGCCAGGTTGGGGTAGACCTTCAGCCCGTGCGCCGAATCCGTCGTCACCACGAACTTCCGTTTCCGCACGCACAGCAAATTGTCTTCCCGCATCAGCCGCTGCACCCGCTTGCGATTCACGTCCCAGCCGCGCTCCTTCAGCTCCCGCTTGATCCGTCGGCTCCCATAGCTCGGCCACTCCAGCGCGATCTTCTGGATCTCGTCACGCAGATCCATGTCTAACGGCGCGGGCTTCTCCGCATCCGAAAAACGGTAATAGCCCGCGCGGCTGAATCCCGCCACTCCACACATGCGCACCACGCTCAACCGGGTTTGGGTCTTCACTTCCTTCTCGACCTGTTCGTAGAAGGCGCGCCGTTGTTCAGTGCCCGCAGCAGGCGCTGCTCCTCGACATGCTGCAAGGCTCGCTTTAAAAAATCAATCTC
>DATFSI010000177.1:0-29627 GCA_035262705.1 Candidatus Acidiferrum sp.
GATGGTGAAGTTCTCAACGGGAGCGGGCAGCGCGGAGATTTTCATGTCCACACGCGCGAGGTCGTTGGCTTGGCCGGGATACGCGGTGCCCCATTCGCCGGTCTTCTTGCTGATGATCAGCGTCCACTTGTCCTTACTGGGGATGGTAAACAGGGTATACGCGCCGGCCGGGACGGTGGTCCCGCCAATGTTCAGGTCCACAGGGGTCGTCAAAGTGGTGGCTTCGTTGGCTCCGGTGCGCCAAACCTGATCGAGGGGAACCACACCGCCGTAAATCTTGCGGCCCTTGACGCGCGGGCTCGAGTAATCAATGGTGACCGATTTTCCGCCGAGGTCCCAGGCGGCCTGCGCGGGCGGACTGGGGCGCTTCGACTTGTCCTGCTGCGCCACTACGAAGAAGGCCATCAAAAATATCACGGCCACAACTCCCACAATTGCGAGTTTGTTTTTCATACGTCTTCCTCCCGGCCTACTTTAACACGGACCCCGGCCAGCGCCGGAGGCGCGAAACATTTTAGCCCAACGCGTAGTAAGCGCTGAGACTTGTAAGCACAAAATCTTGCCAGCCCCGGGAAGGGGCGGCACATGACTCCGCGATCGGGAATTGTGCCGCGCCTACATCGCTAGAATTTCCGTGACGAAATGACAGGACTCACGTCCTGGGCTACCTTCTTCGCGCTGGTCTGTGAGTGCATTTCAAGAATTCGAACCAACTTTTTGGATGCCTTTCCAGTGCTTTACACTTGTTACAAAGCTGTGATAGTTTAGAAGTGTCGAAGAAAAGAGGAAAATTCAAGGGACGACGGTGGGGGGCCACTTGAGCGACGCCAAAGTAATGTTGATCGAACAATTCCGGGCACATGTCAAGGATACGGGGTCGCCAGAGGTGCAGATCGCACTGCTGAGCGAGCGAATCAACTATTTGACGACGCATCTCAAGTCGCACGTAAAGGACCATGCATCGCGCCGGGGGCTGATCATGATGGTCAACAAGCGGCGCCGTTTGCTGGACTATCTCAACCGCCGAGACCCGGATCGGTATCACCAGATTGTCGAACGCCTTAGCTTGCGCAAGTAGAGGTCTGCCGCGCACCCTGCGGCACTTGTGCCTTCACGAAAGTACAAATTCCCATCGGAGTCTGTCTGCCGGTGAAGTTTTGGCCGGACGTGATGTGCCGGGCCTGTCTCTACAGGCTTAGCGGCCTCGGTATTGGTGTAGCCCGAAGCAAGTTGCTGTCCTCGACGGTACCTCCTCCTTTTCTTCTAGTTGCGAGCAGGCCTGGCCTGCCACATGCTCCGTGATGCGGAGCCAAAGGAAAACATATGTCCGAGAATAACCACGCTCCAGCGCCATTTCAGGTATCGATTGACCTCGGGGGACGTCCCCTGATTCTTGAGACCGGGAAAATTGCGAAACAAGCCAATGGCGCAGTGACTGCCCGCTATGGCGACACCATCGTGCTGGTGAGCGCTTGCATGGCCAACAAGCCGAATGACCGGGATTTTCTGCCGCTGACAGTGGACTACCGCGAAAATACCTACTCGGCAGGCAAGATTCCAGGAGGATTTTTCAAGCGTGAAGGGCGCCCGACGGAAAAAGAGATTCTTGTCTCCCGATTGATTGACCGGCCGATGCGGCCGCTGTTCCCTGATTCTTGGAGGAATGAAACTCAGGTGATCGCACTGGTGCTTTCGGCGGACAGCGACAATGACCCCGATGTGATTGCGGTGACCGCGGCCTCCGCCGCTGCGTATTGTTCCGATTTACCGTTCACCGATCCCATCGCCGCAGTGCGCGTAGGCCTGCTGGACGGGAAGCTGGTGGCCAACCCGACGGTGGCCGACCAGAAGGTCAGCAAGCTGAACATCGTGATTGCGGGAACCGCCGACGGCATCGTGATGGTGGAGTCCGGCGCGTTTGAAGTGTCCGAAGAAAAAGTTGTGGAGGCGCTGGCGTTCGGCCACGAGCAGATCAAGAAGATCGTGGCGGGCATCCAGCAATTGCACGACCAGATCAAGCCCAAGAAGGTGGTCGTGGAGCCGCTGCCGTTTGACCAGGCCATCTATGACAACATCAAGAAGACCTACGGCGCGAAGCTGCAGGACGCGCTGAACACCGAAAAGCATCCAAAGAAGGAAAGCTATCACCTGGTGGACGCGCTGCAGGACGAAATCCTGGCGACGGTGCCGGAAGAAGAGGAAGAGAAGCTGGCGCTGACCAAGCGCGCGTTTGAACGCCTGCGGGAAGACATTTTCCGGCAGGAAGTGCTGAAGGCCAAGCGGCGTCCGGACGGGCGCGCGTTCGACCAGATTCGCAAGATTACCTGCGAAGCGGGATTGCTGCCGCGCGTGCACGGCTCGGCGCTGTTTACCCGCGGCGAGACGCAGGCCCTGGCTACGCTGACCCTGGGCACCAAGGAAGACATGCAGCGGCTGGATCTGCTGTTTGAACAGGACACCTTCAAGCGCTTCATGCTGCACTACAATTTCCCGCCCTTCAGTGTTGGCGAAGTGAAACCGCTGCGCGGCGCGGGACGCCGCGAAATCGGCCACGGCGCTCTAGCAGAGCGCGCGCTGGCCAACCTGTTGCCACCCGAAGTCGAATTCCCCTACGCGATGCGCGTCGTGAGCGACATTCTTGAATCGAACGGGTCGTCCTCGATGGCCACGGTGTGCGGCGGTTCGCTGGCGCTGATGGACGCTGGTGTACCGATGAAGGCGCCGTGCGCGGGCATTGCCATGGGCCTGGTAGTCGGTGAGAAGGGGGAATATTCGATCCTGACCGACATCGCCGGCGCGGAAGACCACTACGGCGACATGGATTTCAAGGTGGCCGGAACGCGCGAAGGCATCACCGCACTGCAGATGGACATCAAGGTGACCAGCATCAGCATCAACATGATGCGCGAGGCGCTGGCGCAGGCGAAGAAGGCACGCTTCGAAATCCTGGACATCATGGAAGGGACCCTCAGCAAGCACCGCGACACGATTTCTTCGTACGCGCCTCGGCTCTACAAATTGAGCATCCCCACAGACAAGATCCGCGACCTGATCGGCCCGGGCGGCAAGAAGATCAAGTCCATCATCGAGCAGACCGGCGTGAAGATCGACGTGATGGAAGACGGCACGGTGCATATCTTCTCGACCAGCGGCCCCGGCGGCGACCAGGCGTTGCAGATGGTGCGCGACGTTACCGCCAGCGCGGAAGTGGGCAAGACATACCTCGGCAAGGTGGTACGGCTGGCGGAGTTCGGCGCGTTCGTGGAACTCTTCCCGGGTACCGATGGCTTGTTGCACATCAGCGAGATTTCCGAACACCGCATCCGCGATGTGCGCGATGAACTGAAACTGGGCGACCAGGTTCTGGTGAAGGTGCTGGCGATCGAAGGCAACAAGATCCGGTTGTCGCGCAAGGCCTTGATCAAGGAAGCCCGCGAGAAGGCGGCGCGCAAGGACGGAGGAAGCACTCCGACTCCGGCGGCAGCGGCCAGCGGCGAAGGCGATTGATAAGAGTCGATTCCAAAATAAAATGAAAGAGGCCCCTTAGGGGGCCTTTTTTTTGTGGAAGCCAATTACATCGAGGGTGCGGCGGCGGGGAATCCGCTCTTGCGTTGCTCGGCCACTTTAGGGTAATCGCCCAGCCAGACATACTCAGGCTTCGTCTTCAGTAAGGCAAATTTGCGGTAATAGAATTGCGGTAAGGTCGATGCAAAGTTTCTCCCCGTGACTGCCTCGCGCATTTCGGTTGCGCTTCGTTGTACCTTGGCGAAATACGCTTCCAGCGTGTCCTCCGCTACGACGGAAATTCCCAAATCGTGGCAAATCTGGCTGCGCATCTGGAGAAAGTTTTGCAGGAGCTCGTGCGTTGGCGTGCCTGGTGCGGACATGCTAATCGCCTTCTTGCGATGCAACATGGCACTGGCGGCCTGCGGTTTGCGGTCGGAAAAGCCCAGCGTCCAGCCGTCTTGCAGGCAGCTTTGGATGGAACATCGAAGCGGCAAAGGCGCCTTTCGGGGAGGAAAAATCTGGCTAACCTCCGCGAAGCAATGATTCCGGGTGTGCGAAAAGATACGGCAGAAACTAGGGATGGGTTTGGCGGTGTTAGGGACCAAGGAAAAGTCCAGCCGGCGCACAAACCCGAGGTTTTCAAACTCGCGCGTATAACGTTCCAATTCCGAGCTGTCCAGCTGCGGAAACTGCGAAGTCATTGCCGGCGGGAACGAATAGGACGTTGCCATACTGTTAAGCACCCGACCCTTTATCCCGAAGAAATGACCGATCAGATAAAGCCAGCCGGTGAATTTCCAAAATCCTAGAAAAAGAATGAGTCCCAGCCAGATCCAGATCGTATAGGGCATGACCGCAGTGCGGCCGGAACGTGCGGCGCGCGCCTCGTACTCGTCCTTGGAAACGGTTTGCCAGCCGTTTTGCTCCCAGATGGTTTGCGGTCTTGTGGCACCCGAAAGCTCGATGCTTTTGATTCCGAAGTTCAGGAAATCGAAGGGGTCCGCCCGCTCGGTCGGTTGGGGAAAATAGTTCAGAGTCAAATCGAATGATTTCCCCGCCATGGTGATGGGCAGGGTTGCATGCGACGACCTGGTTTCATAGGCGGGAAGCTGTTTATAATGCCAGCCCTGCTCTTTGAATTGTTTGCGAGCAGCGGAGCTGAGAAAGCCGTTTAATCCGTCGTCCTCATCATCGTTATCCGGCACGAGTCTTGAGGTGTCACGCGAGTTTTGCAGTTTCTCCTGCGCATCAACTTCAATAAATTTATCGCCGTTCCAACGGAAGCCGTTGCGATGGTCGTAGCTCGCCCGGAGCTCCAATTGAAGTTTCCCGTCTACGAGGGTCCAATCTCCGTATGCTGTCGGTTTGCCGGGAAGTGAAAACTGTTTCCATTCACCCAAGGGCAAGAGGCGATAGGCGCGCACTTCCAGGTCGGAGAATCGTTGGTTGCCCTCAAGGAAAAAAGCAAAATAGGCAAACAGCGATCCGTGAAGCTTTTCCGACAGAAAGTTATCTACGCGGCCTGTCGTGGAGGTGGTCAGAAAAAAGAAGGCCTCGTGGTCATTCCAGAACACATTGGTTTGCGAGAGCCGCTCGCCCACGGAATATCGTTTTGGCAATGCGGAATAGGCGGCGATGAAGCCGGCAAACAGCGCGAGCATTGCGACGAGGATCCAGACCTTGGTGCGAGACATGTCGCCTCTTGGATTCTCGGAACGATAACAGGCGCTTTTGGTTGGGCTCCATAGTACTTCGTTAACTTGTTAAGAACATTCAGGGAGGTAGACGGGCGGGTCGGTAGGCACAAGATCTTGTCAGAATCGCCAGGCGCTGATTGCCGCTAATTAGCGCAGGCGTGCAAGGCGCGCTTGCAGTGGACGGCGTTCAGGATGCTCCAGAGAGCGTCGAGCGCTTCGTTGGTGGCGGCCAGAATGTCTTCTTCACTACCTTCGGCATGCTCGAGGAGCCAATTGCGCCACGCGGCGCGGTGGGCCTTGTCGGCCTCCTCGTGCACGCGGAAATAGGCAAGCGCTTCTGGCGAACGGACACCGTAGAATCTCTTGAGGCCGGCGATTTTTGTGGCGGCGATTTCCGGGACTTGGGATTCGTATGCGTATAAGGCGGCAACGGCTTCCGCTACGGTGCGATCCCCGGCGATCTCTCGAAACGTTTCCACAACGGCCTGCGCTGCCGGCATTGCCGGGCAGCAGGTGATGTCCTCTTCGTTGACGCCCAGGGCCGCAGCGAAATCGCGCCACAGCTTGGGATGTGGGCCTGCAGGATCCTCTTCCTGGGCCAGGTTTTCCATGACTACGTTGCGAACGGGGCCCTCCGTGCGCGCCGCAAGCACGCGAAGGTGTTTGGGAAAGGCTTCCACGTGGCGGTAATACTGCGCGGCGTAAAGCTGAAGTTCTTCGCGGCTCAACTTGCCGGCCTGCCAATCCTGATAGAAGGGGTGCTGGAGAAGGTTCTTGCGCGCAATGGCAGCGTCAATTTTGTCCAGAAGTTCCGAGTTCCGCGTCATGATCCCTCCCGTGGTCTGGCATCGCAGAGCGAATCGGCACGTAACGAGGCAATTAAATCAGGCCGGGATTGTAGCAGAATTCCGGGCCTTTTGCTGTGCGGTCAGGAGGTGGGGAAATGGAGGCGCTCGATGTCGGCGCCGAGGTCCTGGAGTTTTTCGACGATGCCTTCGTACCCGCGGTCGATATGATAGACGCGGTCGATGACCGTTTCACCTTCCGCAACCAGAGCCGCCAGGACTAGGCCGGCGCTGGCCCGCAGATCGGAGGCTTGCACGGTGGTGCCAGAGAGGTGAGCGGGGCCGCGGACGACGGCGCGGCGGCCGTCAACAGAAAGGTTCGCGCCCATTCGGATCATTTCGCTGGCGTGTAGGAAACGGTTTTCGAAGATAGTTTCCGTGATGACCGAAGTGCCTTCCGCTTGCGTAGCCAGGGCCATGTATTGTGCTTGCATGTCTGTGGCGAAGCCGGGATATTCCTCGGTGGTTACGTCGGAGGCAACAAGTTTCTTCGCGGCATGGACGCGCAGTGTGCAGGGATTCACGGTGTCCACGCGCACGCCGGTCGTTTCCAGCTTGGTGAGGACGGCGCCGAGATGCGCGGGCTGGCAGTTTGCGACCGTGATTTCGCCGCCCGTTATGGCACCGGCAACCAGAAACGTGCCGGCTTCAATGCGATCTGGAATCACGCCGTGGACGGCGCCATGAAGTTTGGAAACGCCGCGAATGCGCAATATTGAAGTGTCGTCGCCCTGAATATCCGCACCCATTTTGCGAAGCAGATGAATGAGGTCGGTGATTTCAGGTTCGCGGGCGGCGTTTTCGAGGATGGTTACGCCTTCGGCCAGCGCGGCGGCCATCAGGATATTTTCGGTGCCCGTGACGGTGATTTTCTCGAAAACGATGTGCGCGCCCTTGAGGCGCCCGCCATTGGGAACTCTGGCCTGGATGTAACCGTGCTCGGTAGCGATTTGCGCGCCCATTTTTTCTAGGGCGGCCAGGTGCAGGTCCACGGGCCGCGCGCCGATGGCGCAGCCTCCAGGAAGCGAAACATGAGCGACCCCGGAGCGCGCGATGGCCGGTCCCAGCGTGAGGATCGACGCGCGCATCGTTTTGACCAGTTCGTAAGGAGCGACGGCGTCGTTAAGCGATTTGGATTCGATGGTATAGCTTTCGGCAGGGAATTCCGGCGTGGAAACCGTAGCGGACATGAAGGCTAGCAGCCTGCCCATGGTAATGATGTCGCGCACCTTGGGAATGTTGTGCAGGGTCACCGGCTCGTCGGTGAGCAGGGCGGCGGCCATCGCGGGAAGCGCGGAGTTCTTCGCGCCGCTGATTTTCACCGTGCCGTGCAGAGCCCTTCCACCGCGAATTCGGAATTTATCCATTTCGAAATTTTCCCGAATGAGCGCCTCGGCTATTCGCCGAGCGCTTTGCGCAGGTTCCCGCCAGATTGTTTCAGGATATGGCAGGCCTGCTTTGCGGAAACTCCTTTTTTCAAGAGAATCAGGGCCAAACGCAGGTCGTGTCCGGTTTGACGCAAAGCGCGTGTAACCGCGGACACGTCTCTGGCGCTGGCTTCTTTCAGAATCCACTTCGCACGCTCTCTAAGCTTCTCATTCACCTCGCCGACATCGATCATGAGGTTGTCGTAGGCATGACCGAGGCGAACCATCACCGCGGTAGAGAGCATGTTGAGAACCATTTTTTGCGAGGTGCCGGCCTTAAGGCGCGTGGAACCGGCGAGCACTTCCGGGCCGACTTCCGGTGCAATCGCAATGTGCGCGGCTTTTGCCAGGGCCGATCGCCGGTTGGAGGCAACCCCGATGGTAAGCGCCCCTGTGCGTTTAGCGTAAGCAATCGCACCTAGGACATAGGGCGTGGTGCCGCTGGCCGCGATGCCCACGACGGAGTCGGTTTTGTTCAGGCGAATCTTGCGCAAAGCATGTGCCCCATCCGCGCTACGGTCTTCGGCGCCTTCCACGGATCGCGTCATGGCCTTCTTTCCCCCGGCAATGAGCGCGCACACCAGATTCGGGGAAACGCCAAAGGTGGGCGGGCATTCGGAGGCATCGAGCACGGCGATTCGCCCGCTCGAGCCTGCTCCTACGTAGATCAATCGCCCTCCCTCCTTCATGCGTTCCACAATTTCGTCCACGCCGCGCGCGATTGCAGGAACCGCGCGCCGCACCGCGCGGGCCACCTTTTCATCCTCGCCGTTCATCAGGCGGACGATTTCGAGCGCGGACATGCGGTCGAGATTTTTCGAGGCCGCGTTTCGCTGTTCCGTAATTTGCCGCGACGCAAGGCTGCGCGCGGCTGTGCGTGAGGGCATTCTTAATTATAACGGGGGTACCTCGCACGGGAAAAACAACAGCGCGAAGTTTCTCTTTTTCTAACGTCGGAAACAGCAACTCCCGCGCAATTGAATTCCTTCCGCGGCGGGGTGCTATGGTAGAAGGGAATTAGACGATTTTACGGCGCTGCAGACTGGAACCCATTTCATGGACGTGTTGCCGAGACTTTTCGAAGAGCATTTTGGCGCGCCGGCGGAACATGTGCGCCCGCTGCAGGGGGAGTTGGGCGCCTCCGGGCGAAACATCATCCGGCTTTCCGGCGGGAATCACACGGCGATCGGGATTTTGTATGGGGTGCGCGAGGAAAACACTGCATTCCTGGCGTTTTCGCGGCACTTCCGGCGTCACGGCTTGCCCGTTCCCGAGATTTACGGCGAGGATTTGGAACACGGTGCGTACCTGGAGGAAGACCTGGGCGACACGACGCTCTATGAGTTCCTTTCCATCAACCGGGATGGGGAAGCCATCGCGGCCCCGGTGGTCGAGGTGTATCGCAAGGTGGTGGCCGAGTTGCCGCGCTTTCAGGTGGAAGCCGGGCGGGATCTCGATTATTCGGTGTGTTATCCGCGGGGAAGTTTCGACCGGCAATCGATCAGCTGGGACCTCAATTACTTCAAATATTATTTTCTGCGGCTCGCGGCGATTCCGTTCAACGAGCAGGTGCTCGAGGATGATTTCGGGCGCCTGACGGACTTTCTGCTGGAAGCGCCGGGCGACTATTTCCTGTACCGCGATTTTCAGTCGCGCAACGTGATGCTGCCCGGTGGGCGGCCATATTTTGTGGACTACCAGGGCGGACGCAAGGGCGCGCTGCAATACGACATTGCCTCGCTGGTGTTCGATGCCAAGGCGGATTTGCCGGCGGATTTGCGGCAACAGTTGCTCGATGCGTATCTGGACGCGCTGGGCGGGTACATGCGTATCGATCGCGACGCCTTCCAGCGTTATTACTACGCATTCGTTTACGTGCGCATTATGCAGGCGCTCGGAGCGTATGGCTTCCGCGGATTTTATGAACGCAAGCCGCATTTCCTGCAGAGCGTTCCCTACGCACTGAAGAATGTCCGCTGGATACTGCACAACACGGAGTTGCCGATTGCTCTGCCGGCACTGATGGGTGCATTTCGAAGCATGCTGGCTTCGGAGAAATTGAAGAACCTCGTGCCTGCTCCGCCAGCCCAATCGCAAAACCTCGTGGTGCGGATTTTCAGTTTTTCGTTTCACCGGGAACTGCCCAGGGACGAAACGGGAAACGGCGGCGGTTTTGTTTTCGATGGGCGCAGCTTGCCCAATCCAGGGCGCGAAGAACGTTTCAAGCAGCTGACCGGCAAAGACGCGTCGGTAATCGAGTATTTGAACCGGCAGGAGGGTGTTCATCAGTTCTTGGACAACGCCACTTCGCTGGTGGAAGCAAGCCTGGCGAATTATGAGCGGCGCGGGTTCAAGAATTTGATGGTGTCGTTCGGGTGTACCGGCGGGCAGCACCGCTCGGTATTTTTGGCGGAGGAACTAGCGAAGCGCTTGCGCGGGCGAAACGGCCTGGACGTGGTTGTGCGACACCTGGAGCTGGAGAAGATGGGCCGATGAGGGCCATGGTTCTGGCGGCGGGGCTGGGCACGCGGTTGCGTCCGTTGACCAACGACCGGCCCAAGGCGCTGGTGGAGCTTGGCGGCCGCACGCTGCTGGAGATTACGCTGACGCGGCTGGCGTCGTTCGGCGTGCGCGATGTGATCATTAACGTGCACCATCTTGCGGACATGGTGATCGAATATTTGCGCACAAACAATAATTTTGGATTGCATGTGGAAATTTCGCGCGAAGACGATTTGCTGCTGGATACGGGCGGCGGGCTGAAGAAGGCAGCGTGGTTTTTTCTGCAGGATCCTACGCGCAGTGGGGAAGCGTTCCTCCTGCACAACGTGGATGCCGTGAGTTCGATCGATCTCGCGCGCCTGGCGAAATTTCACAACGAGAATCAAGCTTTGGCGACATTGGCGGTCCAGGACCGCGAGAGTTCCCGTCATTTGTTATTCAACACTTGTGGCGAACTTTGCGGGCGGCGCGTCCAGGGGCAGCCGCCTGAACAGGCCCGGCATGGCGGCAATTTGCAGGCGCTGGCGTTTTCGGGCATTCAGGCGATTTCGCCGCGATTGCTTTCCCGCATGAGGGAAGACGGAATCTTTTCCATCATCACGACGTATCTACGGCTCGCCGGCGAGGGCGAAAAAATCCTGGCGTTTCGCGCGGATGAATATTATTGGAAGGATTTGGGAAGGTTGGAGGATTTGCAGGAAGCGGAGAAAGACCACGCGGTTTAGCCGTGTTCTACTCGATTTCCTCAAGCAGCATCACATTGCCGCGCTTATCGTAATAAGTCATGGTCATTTTGTTGGTATCAAACGTCCATTTCTCTATGCCGGTAGCGGCCAAGCCCCTCGACATTTCCAGGTAGCTTGTTTTCCCCTGGCTATGCAGGTCCAAATGTTTGAGAAAGTCCTTCCGATTGCTTACGTCAGCGATCCGCAACTCCTCATGCTCTGCACGAGAGATTACCTTATGGCCCTTTCCGGAGTATTCGGAGTGGCCGTCGGTTATAAACAAATCGCATCTATCTACGCCAATCGCTTTAAGTGCCTGCAGGTATTGAGGCAGCGTCGCCGCCTTACCTAGTTGGTCGTGTATGGGGTTGATTTGATCGAGGGTAAACATAATTGCTTTATTTGTTGTCCGAATTTACTTAAACATTCGATCAATAGCTAGAGCCATTTGACTTATTCAGGAAGGAACTTGGCTGGGACGGTTTCGAGGGCGAGGCCGAGGGATTTGACGATGGCATCGTGCACCGCGGGGCGCACCTCCGCGATTTTGTGATTTTCGCGCGTGGGATGGACGCGATTTGTCAGCAGCACGACGAATAGCTGGCGGTCGGGGTCGACCCAGATCGTCGTGCCGGTAAAACCCGTATGGCCGTAGCTGTGCACTGAAAAATAGTGGCCGCTAGAGCTGTTTTCCGTCGGTACGACCCAGCCAAGCGTGCGCGTGTTCTGCGCCAACGTCTGCGGCGCGGTGAATTGGGCTATGGTGGCGCGCTTGAGAATCCGCTGGTGGGCGTAAACGCCCCCGTTCAGCAACATCTGGCAAAGCACGGCTAAGTCCGGCGCGGTGCTGAAAACTCCAGCGTGTCCAGAAACTCCCCCGATAGCGAAGGCATTTTCGTCGTGGACTTCGCCCTGCACCAGGCGGTGACGCAACTGGTTGTCGAATTCCGTGGGCGCAATTTCCGGCCACAGCTTCTTTGGCGGGTTGTACATTGACTGCTGCATACCAAGCGGATCGAAAATACATTCTTTGGCGAGCTGGTCGAGCGGCTTGCCGGTCAGCCGCTGAATAATTTCCGCCATCAGGATGATGCCGAGGTCCGAATAAACCACCTTGCTTCCCGGTTCGTATTCCAGAGGCTCCGCGAAAATGCGCCGCAGCGTCTCCTGCTTGCTCGTGGAGGTGCGCCAATATTCCTTGAAGGGCGGCAGGCCGGAAGTGTGGGTCATCAGATGGCGCACGGTCACCTTGTGGCGCCACTCGGGCATCGGGCCGGTGGTCCACTCGGGTAGGTAACGTTCGATGGGCGAATCGAGGCTCAGCGGAGAAGGGAAGTCGCCCTCGACGAGTTTCTCGACGAGCGTGGTGGTTACGACGACTTTGGTGAGCGAAGCAATGTCGTACATCGTGTGGATGTTCACGGCGGGCGATTTCGCGTCGTAACGCAAGTTGCCGAAGGCGTGCAAACTGAGCTTCGCGCGATAGCCGACGGCCAGTGTGGCGCCGGGGAATGCGCGGTCTGCGATAGCTTTTTCAATAACTTCGAAGGCTGGCTGCAGTTTGACCTCGGCAAGTACATCCATGGGCTGCAGGGTCATCGGTGTAGCTGGAAGTTGCACGCCAAAACCCGCCTTCAAATTTTCGCCCGGAATCGTTACCGGGAGTCGCCCGCGAATGGGAATTTCGCCGAACAAAGCACGCGCAACGGAGATTTGCGCCACATCGCTGATTCCAAAAACGGAAAGCCAGGTTTCGGCTTGCGGGAAACGCTCGATCAGATAAGGGCTGCCGAGGCCGACGGAGATGACCGGCTTGCCGGATTTGTAGAGCTGCTGGATTAAAGGGAACTGGTCGGCAGGTACGTCCACATCACCTTTCCGGTCACTGACGCGTACGAAGAGTGCGAGAATCGCGATGTTGTAAGAATCCGGCGAAGGTAGCTTCAAATTTTCAGCTTTGGCAAACTTCGTGTCCGCGCGTAGAGTCACCACCGAATCAAAGCGCCTGTGCAATTCGTGTTCGAGGTCCTCGCCGGGATACGGCTCGGGGTCGGCGTAGAGGCAGACAAGCAGCGCGCGTGCGGGCCTGGTACCGTCGAGCGGCAGGCGATGCGGCGTATCGCGAAGCAAGGTGACGCCGCGGTCGGAAATTTCCTGAGATTCGGCTTGCCAGGCCACACTGCCGAATTTGCTGTTGAGCTCAGCGACATCCACCAGGCGATTCTTGTGCAAACCAAGGCGCGCCTTGGCCAGCAGGATGCGTCGCACGGAGGCTTCCAGACGGTCTTGCGAAATTTGCCCGGATTTAACAGCATCCAGCAGTGCGGAAAACGCCGCCTCCGGCACCGGCGGCATCAGCAGGGCGTCTACTCCAGCCAGCACGGCGCGCACCGCGGCATCCCCCGGCGCGTAACGCACCGTGATTCCACCCATATCCATGGCGTCGGTGACGATAAGCCCTTCGAAACCGAGCTGCTTGCGCAGCAGACCCGTAAGCACGTGCGAAGAAAGTGTCGCCGGGGCATTGGGGTCCGGCTCCAGCGCAGGCACGTTCAGGTGCCCGGTCATTACGCTGCCCACGGCCGCGGCGATGGCCGCGCGGAAGGGAACCAGTTCCAGTTTTTCCAGGCGCTCGCGGTCCGCGCCGACCATAGGTAGGTCAATGTGCGAATCGGCGGTCGTGTCGCCGTGTCCGGGGAAGTGCTTCGCTGTGGCCAGGCCGCCGTTTTCCTGCACGCCGCGAATAAATTCGGTGACGAACTCGGAGACGCGCTGCGGGTCCTCGCCAAACGAGCGCGTGTTGATAATCGGATTCGCGGGATTGCTGTTTACATCAGAGTCAGGCGCGTAGATCCACTGAATCCCGGCGGCTCGCGCTTCGAGCGCGGTTACTTTGCCCACGGTATACGCGTCTTTGGGGTTCCCCGTGGCGGCCACCGCCATAGCCGTGGGGAAAGAAGTGCCTTCGTCGAGGCGCATGGCGGTGCCGCGCTCGAAATCAGCGCCGATAAGCAAAGGAAGCTTCGAACGCGACTGCAACTGGTTGTTGAGCACCGCTGTCGGATAGACCTGGCTCTTCAGAATGCCCAGCGGCGAGCCTTGCGTGATGTTGATGAAGCCGCCGACGTGTAGCTGTTCGACGTCGCGCATCATATCGCCATAGGCTGCCGAATCGGACGCGCTGAAGCTGCCGTGATAAGTCGTAAAGAGCAACTGCCCAACTTTTTCCTCCACGCTCATTTGCTTGAGTGTGGTTTCCACCCACTTGTTTGCGTCAGGCGCAGAAGACGATGCGGCCGGGGTTTGCGCAAGCGCGGTCGCCAGGATGGACTTTGGCACGGCGGACTTCGTAGATTTACCGGAACGCGGTTGACGGCTGCGAGCTTTGGTTGCCATAAGGGGTAGAAGGGCCAAGGGCAAAAGCAATAACTGGGCGGTCCACCTGCTCATTTTGTGAAATTCCCTGCCGTGCCCCAAGCCTTGACTGTATATAGCACGCGCACTTTCCCCTCACAATGAAGGTGCAGAAAACAGGTTCCAGAATATCATTGGGGCATATGAAACATCGCTCCGGAGTTGGCAGCAACTCACGATTTTCCCCCCCCGCGGTTCTGTCTCTTTTTTTGATGTGCCTTTCCCTACCGTGTGTTGTTGCCGCACAGAAGAAGGTAACGTCGTCCAAGGGCAGAAGCCATGGCGGGCGCGTGCAGATGGGAATCGACGTCCTGGAGGCTGAGAAATTTGCGCCACTGCGCGGAAAGCATGTCGGGCTGATCACCAATCACACGGGCGTGGATTTTCAAGGCAAGCCGACGATTGATCTGCTGGCGCACGCACCGGGCGTGCAACTCGTGGCGCTTTTCAGCCCGGAGCACGGCATTGCTGGGCATTCAGACGATAAGGTAGCCTCAATGAAAGACGCCTCCACGGGCCTGCCCATCTACAGCCTCTACGGCGAGCATCTGCGGCCTACCGATGCGATGCTCGAAGGTATCGATGCACTGGTGTTCGATGTGCAAGACGCCGGCGTGCGCTTTTATACCTACACCTCGACGATGGCGTATTGTATGGAGGAGGCCGCGAAGCGGAACATTTCGTTTTTTGTGCTGGACCGGCCCAATCCGCTGAACGGCGAAATTGTCGAAGGCCCGATGCTGGACGCGGAGAAGACTTCGTTCGTAGCGTATTATCCCTTGCCGGTGCGCTATGCGCTGACCATCGGCGAACTGGCGCAGTTTTTGAACACAGAGAATCACATCAACGCTCAATTGCACGTGATCTCGATGAAGAATTGGCACCGCAACTATTTTTACGAAAGCACGGGGTCGCGCTGGATTCCGCCGTCGCCCAATTTGCGCACGTTAAAAGGCGCGATCCTATATCCCGGCCTCGAGATTTTGCAGAATGCGGGCGTTTCCGTGGGACGGGGCACGCAGACACCGTTCGAGGAGTTTGGCGCGCCGTGGATCGATGGCGATGAAGTGGCACAGGCGCTCAATGCGAACAATCTGCCGGGAGTGCATTTCGTTAATGGGCCGTTCATCCCCGTAAGCGGGCTCTATTCCGGGCAGCATTGCGGCGGCGTCAGCGTGCGGGTGACGGATCGCGCCGCGGCGCGCTCAATGCGAATCGGGCTCGAGATTGCTTCGGTCCTGCGCAAGAAATATCCCGAGCGTTTTGATGTGACCAAGATTTTGCCGCTGCTCGGAAGCGATTCGACGATTCAGCAACTTCAGGCGGGCACGCCAGTAGAGGACATCATCGCGGGCTGGGCAAAAGACATGGCGGCCTACGACGCGGTGCGCCGCCGATATTTCCTGTATAAGTAGCTAGCTATGTTCTATGCAAAGAGAATTATGTCGGTTCCTACGGAGGCTGATTGGGGCGACTATCAATCTGACCTGGACTTGTTTGCGGGGCATACCAACGAAGAGATGCAACTCCATTTCTATCGATGTGTGATCGAGTATGCCGATGAATTGATGGATGCCAAAGATTCCGTTTCGTTATTACATGCTTGGTTTTAGAGATTACCTCATGGCCGGAAAGTTCCCAGAATTCGACGTCGCCGACGCAGCTACTTTGTTCCTTGGACTAGTGGAACAAAAGCTGGCAAAGCAACCTGATCATATTTTTCCGATAATGGCCGAGCTATTACCAGCGATTCGCTAGGTAGGGCAGAATTAAAGTCGCTTTGGTGCTACGGAGAACATCTGCGGGAACTTCCGCGAAAAACTCGTCACAATGGAAGCCAGGTATACGCATCTTCAGAAATATTTTAAAGCCATAAGGTGCCTAGGTTGACGGGTTTTCGCGTGTCGATGCCGGGCTGCCAGAATCGGAACCATCACAATTCACTTCGCGAATCGCGCAGATGCGCGCAATGTGCTAGAGTCCGCTGTATGCGGATCGTGTCACTTTTACCCTCGGCCACTGAGGTGCTCTTTGCCCTAGGGCTCGATGAAGAGATTGTCGGCGTCAGCCACGAATGCGATTATCCGCTGCGCGCGAAGACGAAGAAGACAGTAGTGTCTTCGCGCTTGCCGAAGGATGCGACTCCGCTGGAGACGGATCGGTTGGTGCGCGAACACGTGGAGCGTGGCGAGTCCATCTACGCGGTGAACCGTGATTTGCTCGAACAACTGGCCCCCGACCTGATCTTTACGCAAAACCTTTGCCACGTTTGCGCAGCGACGCCGGAGGAATTGGGCGCGGCCCTAGCCACGATTTCCAAATACCCGCAGATTATCAGCCTGGACCCGCACGACCTGGGCGACGTGTGGCGTGACATTTTGTGGATCGGCGAAGTTACTGGCCGTCGCGAGCGTGCCCAGGAATTGGTGACGCATATCGGGGAACGGTTGGGCCGGCTGGAGCGGCACCTTGCCGGAACAACAGTGCGGCCTCGGGTCATCGTGCTCGAGTGGCTGCAGCCGTTTTACGTGGGTGGCCACTGGGTGCCGGAGATGGTCGAGCGCGCCGGGGGAATCGACATGCTCGGGAAGGCGAAGACGCCTTCGCATCGCGTCAGCCTGCAGGAGATCGTAAACGCGGCGCCAGAGGTGATCTTCATTGCCCCGTGCGGGTACAACGCGGAGCAGGCGCGCGATGAATATTCGTCGCTCGCGTTCCCCGAGGATTGGTACGCGATCCCAGCGGTGCGCGACGCCCGTGTCTTCGCACTGGACGCGAACGGACACGTGTCGCGGCCAGCGGGACGCTTAGTAACAGGCACGGAGTCCATGGCCAAAGGCATGCATCCGGAACTAGAAGTTCCGGTGAAGGCTATGCTGGGAATGTTAAGCGTGCCAGTTGCGAGAAATCGCTCGGCCGCCGCAAGTGCGCCGAGTTTTTGAATTTCTTCACTTGTAGGGGCGCAGCACTGCTGCGCCCCATGTCCCAAGGTCGATCCTGCCTAGTTTAGTCTGGGCAAAAGAGCAGAGACGCTTAGCCGTTAGATCCTAAGACCCACCCTTAAAACCCAAGGGAGGGGCGCGCCCTTCGAGGCTCAGGGTAAAACCCTCGAGTTCATTCGATTTGTTGTGTAACTGGAGAAGAAGCCGGCTGAAGTCTGTGCTACTCGGACTGCTTCGCGGGAGCTGCCTCTGCCACGGCTTTTCTCGACCACCAACGGTAAAAAGGCAGCCCTGCGAGAATCAGCAGCAAACCAACCGTCGATCGTCCCGGCCGCTGCAGCCACAGGTTTACCGTCAATGCGAGAGCGCCCACCACGAAAATTCCCGGAACGACGGGATAACCCCAAGCACGGTACGGCCGCGGCAAATCCGGCTCTTTGTGCCGAGAGCCGTATACGGATGCCACAGAAAGCGCGTAGAAAATCCATTGCGCGAAGATAAAGAGAGAGAATAGGTCCTCGAATTGACCGGTGAGAACCATGATGCACGCCAGTAGCCCTTGAAAAACGATGGCGCCCGAAGGCGTCCGGAATTGCGGATGAATTCCGTCCGCCACGCGAAAGAACAGGCCATCGCGCGCCATGGCGTATGGCACGCGTGCCCCCGTGAGAATGGAGGAGTTCAGCGTGGTGAACGCGGAAACGACCATCGCGGCGCTAATCCATGCGGCCGCTCGAGAACCGGCAAAGGCGCGCACCGTTTCCGACGCGACGTTTTGCGCGGCTGCCACTGCCTCGATCGGCAAAACAAGGAAATAGACGGTGTTGGCCAGCAAATAAATCACGCCCACGATGATCGTGCCGCCCACCACGGCGCGCGGAATGTTTTTCTGTGGTTCGACAATCTCCGAACCCGCGAACGTCAGATCAATCCACCCGTCATAGGCCCAGAGCGCGCCAACCATGGCGGTCAGAAAGCCGGTGAGTAGCCCTAAATGGAGCGCGGGCGGCAGAAACGCTTGGGTGCTGGATGTGCGATGACCTCCGAACAAGAGGCCCAAAACAACGACAGCCAGGATTGCGCCAATCTTGATGCTGGTCAGCGCCACTTGCAGGCGCCCGGCCAGCCGCACTCCCAGATAGTTGATGACGCTGATGAATGCGATGGCTGCCGCGGCTAGGGGTTGCGCCCAGGTGAAGACAAATTCCGAAGTGCGGCCCGTGAACGGCATACTCAGGTGCAGGGTGAAGATCGGCGCTCGCACCGTCGGCACAAAGAAGCCCACGAAGATCAGAAAACCCGCGGCGATCGTAGAGATGGACGTAGGCTTGCCGACCATGTTGTTCATCCAGCCGAACAGAAATCCCCCAGCAGGGCCTAATCCGCGTTTCAAGTAGACGTAGGGTCCGCCGGCTTCCGGCATTGCGGCGCCGAGTTCTGCGATGGTCAGAGCGCCAAAAAGCGAAAGGATTCCGCCAACGATCCAAACCAAGAAAACCAGTCCCACGGAGCCGGTGGCGCGCGCCATCGCGCTGGGAACGAGAAAAACGCCAGTGCCAATGATGTGACCAACCACCATGGCCATGGCCGCCCAGGGGCCGAGGCCGCGGACCAGTTCGAGATGCTTTTCGCTCATAACCCTCCAACGAGAGTGTGGCGGGAAGTGTAACAAAATCCCGACACGCAAACCGGCGCGGGGGGCACCACCCGGGATTTCAATACGCGCTGTTTGCGGATCCCGTAAGAACACGGCTCGCCAGCGCGCCGATCAGAAATGTGACGCAAGAACCGATGAGCACGTACCAGGTGAAGGCGATGTTCGTAAGAGCGAGAACGAGCACAACGGTGGCAAGCCCGCCGAACATACCGATGAGCGAGCCGGTGGAGTTTGCACGAGCGTCGAAGGTGCCCAGGAGAAAAAGACCAAGCAGACTGCCGAAGGGAAGCGACGAAACGGTGAGGCCGGCTTCGAGGAGATGGCTCCAGGGAAGCAAGGCAAAGGCAATCAACACTGCGCCCCAGACTAGGGTGGCGCGGCGCGCGAGTTGCAGGAAGGCACCGGGGTCGTTTTCCCTGCCGCGCAACCTCGCAAAATCCGCCACGCTCGATGCCGCGAGCGAGTTCAGCGAACCGCTCGCGTTGGACATGGCGATGGCCAGGATGGAAGCGAGAAGAATTCCGGCAAGGCCCGCGGGTATTTCGCGGACGAGAAAGATCGGCAGGATGCTGTCGGCGCGGTCCGCGGGACCAAGCAGAGGAGCATGCTGCGCGAAGACGAAAAGTAACACGCCTACAAGAAGAAACAGCGCGAACTGAAATAAAACGATGAAGCCGCTGGCCAGCAGCGCGCGGCAGCTGTCGTTCTGGTTTCGGGCAGCCAGCAGGCGCTGCACGATGGTCTGGTCCGTGCCGTGGCTGGCCATGGTGAGAAACGCTCCGCCGATGATGCCGGACCAGAAGGTGTATTTGGTGGCCAAATTGAAACTGAAATCCAGAAATTGCAGTTTGTTGCCATGCGCCGCTGCAACCTGCGTAACTTCTTTCCAGCCTCCGGGAATGCGGTCCAGCAAAATGTTGAAGGTGATCATGCTGCCCGCCAGGTAGAGAAGAAACTGCGCGACATCGGTCCAGATAACCGCCTTCATGCCTCCTTCAAATGTATAGAGAACCGTCAGCGCAATAACCACGAAGACCGCCAGCCGCTGCGAAGTACCCAGCGCAACGCTGACGACCAAAGCGATGGCCGCGACGCGTACTCCTTCGGCAAGGGTGCGCGTAGCAAGAAACGTGACCGCGGCGACCGACCGCATGCGCGCGCCAAACCGCTTTTCAATCACCGCGTAAGCGGTGAGGAAGTCGCCGCGAAAGTAGCCCGGCAGAAAAGCCACACTGATCAGGAAGCGCCCGACGATATAGCCAAAGATAAGCTGGACAAATGTCATATTGCCCGCATAAGCGAGCGCGGGCGTACCGATGATGGTGAGCGTGGAAGTCTCCGTGGCCACGATGGAAAGAGCCAGCGCCCACCAGGGAGCCGTGCGACCTCCGAGAAAGTAGTCGCGGACATTGTGCTGCTTTTTGCGGAAGTGAACGCCAAGCGCGGTGACGCCGAGAAGGTAGGCGGCGACAATAACCAGATCCAGGGAATGAATATGCATTTTGCGCTTGGCTTCGCCGCTAGAGCGCCCCTGCGAAGCGTGTCGAGAATAGTGGGGGAGGTTCGCGGCGTCAAGGAAGTGAGGACGAAGACACCGGCTGAAGCCTGTGCTCCTGCACAAGGCGACACTTTCGTCAACGCATGAAGCTTAGCAGGGCCAAAAAGCGTGCCGCTCGCGTATCCTTTTTGCATACACCAACGGTGCTAATTTTCCTGAGGGAGTGCTTTTGACCCTTCTCGAACAGCAACGCGAACGCGCGCGGCTCGCCATCGGCGAAGAGCTGAAGTCGCTTCTATACCATCCTTCCCCCGAAGTGCTTTACGCGCTGCTGGACAATCCGGCGCTTGACGAAACGTTGCTCAGCCTGCTCCTTGCACGCAAGGATTTGCCGGGGGAAATCCTGGAGAGCATCGTAGGGCGCAAAAATTTCCTGAAAAGCTATGTGGTGAAGAAGGCGTTGGCGTTTCATCCCAAAGCGCCGCGGTTGGTCGGCTTGCGGCTGCTCCGTGATCTCTACCTAATGGACCTGGCGCAGTTAGCGCTTTCGCCGGGCGTTTTACCGGAGCTAAAGCGTCACGCGGAGGAGTACATCATCGCTCGCCTTCCGCAATTGCCGCTTGGCCAGCGCATCACCCTTGCGCGACGCGGCCCGGCACGTGTGGCGGGAGCGTTGCTTGCCTCGGGCCATGCGCAGGTTCTGGGAATCGCGCTGGACAATCCGCGGCTCACAGAAGCGCAGGTTCTGAAAGTGCTATGGCACGAGAAGCTCCCGCAGTCCGTGGTGCTGACCGTGGCGAACCATCGGAAGTGGTCGCAATCGTACAATGTGCGGCTCGCGCTCGTGCGCAACGCGGGCACGCCGCTTTCGCTGGTGCTGGGATTCTTGCCCCATCTCACCATTGCGGATTTGCGCGAACTGGCCGCTCCCGGCGTGGTGCCGGATAACCTGCGAAAGTATTTGGAGGCGGAAGTGCGCCGGCGCATGCGGAGTTCTAAGGCCAAAGCGGACGCCGAATCACGCTCCGATACAAAATAGCTCTAGCGTTTAGCGGGCCGGTAGAGAATCACGCGCACTTTTTCGAGCGTGATGAGGCCGCCATCCACCATCTCATCGAGGCGAGGAAGCATATGGTCGATGCGCTCCTGCGTTTCGATTACTTCCAGAATGATGGGCAGATCCTGCGAGAGGCGCAGCAGCTTGTCGGTGTGATAAACGCTGGAAGAGCCGTAGCCGGCTACGCCACGCAACACCGTGACGCCGGAAAAACCTTCCTTGCGCAGAAGTTCCACAATGGCTTCATGCAGCGGCCTGCCGTGCCATTTGTCCGATTCGCCGACGTGGATGCGCATCAGCGTGCGTTCGCCTTCGAATTTGGTGTGTGGCATGGTGTTTTCCTAGAAGCGATTAGCCAGCCTGATCCCGGCGACCGAAAGCAGCAGACCGAAAACAACACTGGAGACGACGTAAGTGGTGGCCCAAAGCCATTCGCCCGCCTCCAGCATCTTGGCGGTTTCCCAGCCAAAACTGGAGAAAGTAGTATAGCCGCCGAAAAATCCGACCGCGATGGCCATGCGCCACTCCGGCGGCACGATCACGCGGTTGAGCAACAATTGCCCAATCAGGCCCAGGAAGAAGCACCCCGTCAGATTGATGAGCAGCGTCCCGTAGGGAAAGGTGCTGTTCGTTTTGAATTGCACCAGGCCCTGCAAGCCGTAGCGCGCCAGCGTGCCCACTGCGCCGAAAGCTCCAATCAGCAGTAAACGCAAAGTGTCTCCGATCCGGCGGCCTGCCGCGCAGAACAAAAAACTCCTGGCGCCGCGGGGCAGCCAGGAGTCATCAGCCCCGGCGGAAACGGCCGTGGCGGTTGTGGCGAACTCCATCGCCTGAAATTGTTGGTTTGCAGTGTATCGTTGGCCGCGCCCAAGGGCAAGGCGCTTGGCTCAACCGTTTCGGGCATCCGGATGTTGTTTATAGCCGATAGCGATTGCGCGGTCCATTGCTTCGCCGGGCGAAACGACTGTTTTGCCATGACCAACAGCCAAGCGAGAAGGGTTCAGGGCACGGAGCCTAGCGGCACTCCGAACACTTAGCATACCGTTCCAGGAGAACCATGCTGGGAAGGGAAGTGCCCATTTAAAGACGCCAGCGGCAACCACGCCCGATTGCGTCACGAAGGCGTCGCCAGCGATCAACGAATTGTCACGCATGTCCAGATACGCAAAATGACCCGGGGTATGGCCGGGACAGCTGATGGCGCGTAAGTAGCCTACCTGTTCTCCATCGGCCAACACTTTTGTCGCCTGGGTGCGAGTGGGTGCAAAACCGAAAAGCTCCTTGCCGTG
This sequence comes from Candidatus Acidiferrum sp., assembly GCA_035262705.1. Lineage (GTDB taxonomy): Bacteria > Acidobacteriota > Terriglobia > Acidiferrales > UBA7541 > Acidiferrum. The sequence continues at coordinate 22,561 of DATFSI010000177.1, forward strand.
TTCTCCAGGATCCAAAGACATATCACCGCTCAGAAGGCGTGATTCGCGGGCGCCGATCAAAACTTCGACACCGGGGAGCGCCGAAGCCAATTCGTCTAGCGAAAAAACATGATCGAAGTGCGCGTGCGTGAGCGCAATTCTTTTGATTGGCCAACCAAGCCTCTGCGAAAACTGCAAAATCGCCCTTGCGGACCCACCGACGTTCGTATCGATCAGGGTGCACCCCTGTTCGTCTTTAACCAGGAAACAATTGAACATGCCGCATCGGGTAAGTCGGCGAAGATTCTCAGTCTCCCTGAAGATTTTCATTACGGTTCGCTCAATAGTGAAAACGGTAGCGCAGCTGCACGAAAATTTCGCGGGGGTTGTTGTAGTGCGTGCCGCCGAACGTGAAGCTGTTGTCGAGCAGCACCCGGCGATTGGCAACGTTCAGCCCCGTCACGGAGAGCGCGAAGTGTTCGCCGAGGTCTTTGCCAAGCGTCAGGTCAAAGGTAGTGTGCGGCTGCAGATGATCGCCGGGCAGCGTTGGTGTGGGATTGCCGTTAGTGAATCCGGACCCGTAGTACACGTCGGTAGAAACGTAGCTGCGTCTGGGCAAGGTCCACTGCCCGCCGATGTGCAGGGTGTTGCGCTGGTCATGGTCGAGCGAATCGAATCCCGGCGGCGGAACGGAACAAGGCGCAATCAAACCGCCAGTGATGCAGCCGAACGAAAGCGCGAGCTGATTGGAATACGTGAGATACACCTGGCCGCGCTTGCGGATTTGCGGCGAGCGCAACGTAAGTTCCCAGCCGCTGATGCGCGCGCCTTGAATGGTGACCGGGAAGAAAAGATTCGAATTGTTGAAATTGTTATGGTCAAAAAAATTCTTGGCGCGAGTCAGGAAAGTGTCCGCGTCCAATGTCCAACCCCACAAAGGAATGGTCACTCCGTACTGGTGTTCTTCGTCGCGTTCGCCGTGTAAGGGAATGAAGGGGCTATTGGTGGAGTTGAGTAGCGGGCCGGAAATGGTCAGCAACGGCGGCGGCTGATAGAAGTGGCCGTAGAAGACGCGAAAGACCCAATTCAGCTTGGGGACGCGCAAGGAAGCGCCGACACGTGGGCTGGTGGCATTTTCGACGACGCTCCCCGAGAAATGCGTCTGGCGGACCCCGGCATTCAGCGATAGCCACGAAGTCGCCTTGAACTGGTCTTCGACATAGGCGGCTGCCAGGTTACCGTTGGGGCTGTCGGTCACCGTCGGCACGCTTGAGCAATCGGTTGCGGCTGGGTTGCACGACAAGCCAAAAAACTGGCTGGCCTGCTGGGCGAAGCCGTAAAGCCCCGCGCGCAGATTGTTTCGCTTGGCAATCCACGAAAGATTCGCCTGACCGCCTTCGTAATTCGAGGAAGCATCTTCCATGGCCGAACTTGGGTGATCGAACGAACTGCTGGCGTAGCTGACCTTGTTGTAGTGGTAGAAGGGCGAAACTGTGGCAACCAAGCCGGGGCTGAACGTTCGCACCCAGGAAAACAGCACAAAGCCGTCGCGCTCCTCATTCGAATCGCTCAAAAACTGCCCCGCCGTGTTCGGATCGCGCGGATCGAAAGGCACCTGATAAAAGTCCTGGCGCAGCTGCGCAACCAGTCGCAATTGATTTTCCGCGTTCACATTGTAGGTGAGGGAAGTAAAGCCACCATAGCCGTTAGCGTGATCGTGAATCATCGCGGTAGTTGGCGTCTCCAGGCCCAGATCGGTGCGGTTTCCGTTGAGGCTGGCGTAATAAGCGAAACGGTTGGTGTGCCCGCCAAAATTCAACTGGTCATCGGTCTGGTAGAAATTACCCGCGGTCACCAGCAACTCGACCTCGTTGTTGCGCTCGAAACCCGTACGCGGGGCCACGTTGAAGATGCCGTAGGTGTGGTCGCCATAATCGGCGGAATAGCTGCCACGCTGCACTTCGAGCGCGTCCATGTCTTTAGGATCGATCTGCGGGCCGAGATTGCTGCCGATGTTGGTGTTTGGAATGGAGACGCCGTCGAGGAGCCAGCTCACCTGGTGGCCGCCACGCATGTGGAGTTGGTCGTGAGTGAGGTAAGCGCCGGGCACGTAGTTGGTGATCATGCTGAGGCTGTTGGTCAGCGCCGCACCAGGTGTTTCTGCAATTTCGCTTCGCGTAACGAGCGTGGTGGGAGTGACCGACTCCGCCTGCGCCGCCGACGCGTCGGAAGTCACGGTCACGGTTTGCGCCTGTCGGGCCACCTGCAATTCGAAATGCAGGATAGGCGCTGTGCCGGAAAGGACGGTCAGTGTCTGCTCCTGCGCCGTGAAGCCGGCACGGTTCACGGTGATACGGTACGCCCCAACGGGAATGGCATCGAAGTGAAACTCCCCTTCGGCTGTGGTCCACGTGATTTGCGAAAATACGGAATTCTCTGCCTTCAGCACCACTTCCGCATCGGCAATGGGGCGATGCTGCGGGTCGTGGACGATGCCGCGCAAGGTGGCGAAAACCGTGGCCAGCGCGACGGCTGCCATCAGCAGCGTGAGGCATATCGAAATGCGAATCGTTCGAATCAAGAAGCTCTTCTTCTGAAAGGTCTATGCGAGCGGCATGGGCCGCCCGGAAGCGAGGGGCACCCTCAGGGTTGGAAATTGAAAATAGAAGATCGCAATTAGGAATTTGTGGGTGAGGTTCGTGGAGGCGGAGAAGCCGGATCAAAAATGACGGAATTTACAGAGGCCGGTGTGTCCGGAGTTGAAGTCTCAACAAGAAGGGGAGTGGAAATCACCGGTGGTGTGGGGAGAACAAATAAAATCGCCTGGGTTACGTTGGAATCCGTAGGCTGGCAGCATGTCACGGTGCAATCCATCGCTGCGGTCTTACCATGATGCTCGCAGGTGGACGGCGATTTCTTCGCTGGGGCAGGCTCGTGAGGATTCTTCCCGGGCCTATGCCCGTGCAAGGGACACATCGTGCCGTCGCAACACGCCAATTCCGAGGCATGTAACGCGGCGGCCCAGAGCGGGCTCCAAAGCAGAAGAGTGGCGAGCAGGCAGACACAAGCGGCCGCGCGATTTCCCGGTGCATAGGAAAGATGGCGTGAACGGTCCATAGTGCTGAAAATCCAGAATACTGCACAACAACCGGTTCGTAAATTCAATAAATCCGCGCTTGCCGCAAAAGCGAACTCCCGCGCCCGGCATCTTGACAGTATGGCCGCGCAAGTCACAGACTCAGGTTATGGCCCACATTTACATACAATTTGATTTTGGGAAAGACGAAGAAAAGGCCCAAGTGGCGCGCCACAAGCTGGAAACCTGGAAGCAGGCGTTCCGCCTGGACAAAAAGTTGCTCTACAAATTCGAGCGCTCCAGTGATGGTGCACCCGCCGCCGAACCCATGGGCGTTAAGGCAGCTACCGCGAAACCGGAAAAGTCCAAAGGCAAAAGCAAGGGCAAGGCCCCCTCCAAAGAAGAATCCGCATCGGCTCCTGTCGCGATCGGCGAAAACGTGAAGCTGTTGCTTCGGCTGGCCTTTTCCAGCCATGAAAAACTGTCCGAGCAGCGTTGGGTGCAGCGAATCCCCGCGGAGGAACCGTTTCAGGAGGCGTCTCCGGTGCTGCTGAAAAACGGTGACGCGCGGTTTGCAGAAATCGAAAAGCAGTTTGAAGAACTGGTCTAAAACACGCATTTCCCTTGACATAGGGGAAGGACAATTTGGCCTGCCTAGCACTACGGTTTTTTCACAACCCATCGGACGTCCCACGTGCAGCCCAAGGGGCCGTCCGGTATAATGAGCTCCCGGAAACGAAACTCCCCGATTCCAACACGAGGCGAACTGCATGGCGGTACAAACGCGCGTAAAAGTGGCCAAGTTGGAAGCAACCAGGCATCAGGGCCTCGATCGCGAAACGCTTATCCGCCTTTACCGTACGATGTATCTTTCCCGGCGGCTCGACGACCGGGAAATCCAGTTGAAACGCCAGAACAAGATTTTCTTCCAGATTTCCAGCGCCGGCCATGAAGCGGTCACCGCCGCGGCCGGCTTGCTTCTTCGTCCCGGCATTGATTGGCTTTACCCCTACTATCGCGACCGCGCGCTTTGCCTGATGCTTGGCGTCACTCCTCTGGAAACGCTGCTCCAGGCGGTAGGTGCACAGGATGATCCTGCCTCCGGCGGGCGCCAGATGCCTTCGCACTGGGGCCACCGCAAGTGGCATATCGTCAGCAAGTCGTCGTGCACGGGAACGCAGTTCGTGCAGGCGGTCGGCGCGGCGGAAGCGGCGGTGTATTACGGCCATCACCCCAAGGCTCTCGCGCAGGCGCAAGAGGCGCCGCTCGGCGAAGGGCTGGAGCACCTTCCAGATGAGATTGTTTACGTTTCCTCCGGTGACGGCGCCACCAGTGAAGGCGAGTTTTGGGAATCGTTGAATGTTGCCTGCGCAAAGAAGCTCCCACTTTTCTATTTGATTGAAGACAACGGCTACGCGATCTCGGTGCCTATCGAGGTGCAAACCGCTGGCTCCAGCATTTCGAAACTGGTGCGAGGCTTTCCAGGCCTGCACGTCGCTGAATGTGATGGCACAGACCCCCTCGAAAGCTATGCGGTTTGTAAGGAAGCGATTCAATATGTGCGCGATCGCCGCGGCCCCACGCTAGTTCACGCCCACGTTACGCGGCCGTATTCACATTCGCTTTCCGACGATGAAAAGCTCTACAAGACGCATGAAGAGCGCGAAGTGGAAGCCCGCCGCGATCCTCTTTCGAAATTCTCGCTGTTCCTGATCCGCGAAGGCGTGATGGACCAGAAAGAGATCGAGACTTTGGAAGGGGAAGTCGATCGCGAAGTGCGCGAGGCAGCCGACCAGGCGCTGGCGGCTGCGGTACCACCCGTCGACTCGATTTACACGAACGTGTATTCACCGGAGGTCGACCCCGCTTCGCCGGATTTTGCCGCGGAGCCCAAGTTCCACGGCGGGCCGAAGACCATGGTCGAAATGGTAGCCGCCACGCTGAATGACGAAATGAGCCGCGACGAGCGCATCACCGTGTTCGGCGAAGACGTGGCCGACGCCAGCCGCGAAGAAAACCTCAAGGACGTGAAAGGGAAGGGCGGCGTATTCAAGGCCACCGCTGGATTGCAGCGCAAGTACGGCGCCGACCGCGTGTTCAATACGCCGTTGGCCGAAGCGAGCATCGTGGGGCGCGCCATCGGCATGGCCACCCGGGGTTTGAAGCCGGTGGCGGAAATCCAGTTCTTCGACTACATCTGGCCCGCGATGATGCAGATTCGCGATGAACTTAGCGTGATGCGCTGGCGTTCGAATGGCAATTTCAAGAGCCCCGCGATTCTGCGCGTGGCGATTGGCGGATACCTCACCGGCGGCGGCGTATATCACAGCCAGAGCGGCGAGTCGATTTTCACGCATTGCCCGGGTTTGCGCGTAGTGATGCCCTCAACCGCACTGGACGTGGCGGGCTTGCTGCGCACCGCGATTCGCTCCGATGATCCGGTAATGTTCCTCGAACATAAGCATCTGTACCGACAGCCTTACAACCGCTCCGAATATCCGGGGCCGGATTACACCGTTCCGTTCGGCAAGGCGCGTCTGGTGAAGGAAGGCTCGCAAGTAAGCATCATCACCTATGGCGCGGTGGTGCGCCGGGCCGAAGTGGCCGCGGCGGCCCTGGAGCGCAACGGCGTTTCCGTGGAAATCATTGATTTGCGGTCGCTCTCTCCTTACGACTGGGAAGCCATCGCGGCCACCGTTCGCAAAACGCATCGCGTAATTGTTGCGTACGAAGACATGCTCAGTTGGGGCTACGGGGCGGAAATTGCCGCGCGCATCAGCGAAGAGCTGTTTGGCGAACTAGACGCCCCGGTGAAGCGCGTGGCCGCCACCGACACGTTCTGCGCCTACCAGCCAAAGCTGGAAGACGCCATCCTCCCGCAAACCGACGACATCACCAGCGCGGTGATACACTTGCTCGAGTACTAGGTCGGTTCGCCGCATCTGAAACTTTCCCCCTGCAAAACTCGTATGTAATATTTAGAATGATTCTCTGTGGGGGGTGAACCATGCTTTGCCCAAAATGCCAGAGGGAAATGCCCGAAGGTTCGCGCTTTTGTTCGAACTGCGGTGCGCAATTGGCTGGTCAGGCGGCGCCCGCCACCAGTTATGCCGCGCCGGTGAAAAAGTTGATGCGCTCCAGCCGCGACAAGAAGCTGGGCGGCGTTTGCGCCGGCCTGGCCGACTATTTCGACCTTGACCCAACAATTGTGCGCGTCGTGTGGTTACTAGCGTTTTTGTGTGCAGGTGCGGGCGGTCTTGTCTACATCGTTTTATGGATCGCATTGCCGCTGGCTCCCGCGACCGAGGCCATCAGCGTCCCAAGCACACCAGCGCACGTCTGAGGTGCTTGCTTTTTTCTGGTACAGGCGCTTCTGCCTGTTTACCGTCGACCTCAAGCACAATTTGCCCGTGAGGCATTGCCTGTGGAGGGCGGCTTTCTGCGTTTAGCGAAGGGTTACGCCGCCTTCTTTTAGCGGCACAGTTTGCGGCGATGCTACTCGAGGTTAGTCGCGGTCTGCTTTTGTAGAGCGTCGTTTCTTGCTGCCCCCCCCAAAGACCAGCGCATCCGCAGAGAGCGCCCCAGCGCCGAGCGTGGCCAGCGCCAGGCACGCGGCGCCCAGCGCGAGCTCGAATTGATATTCGCCAACGCCCATCACTCCGTGACTGAATTTCACCTTCCAGATCACGATGCCCATTTCTATGGCCAGCAGCAGTGCCGCCGGGCGCGTAAACAGCCCGATGGCCAGCAATCCCGCGCCCGCGCACTCCAGGATTCCCGCCAAACCCACAAAGTAAGCCGGAAAGCCGTGCTGCACAAAAAAAGCGTGCATGCCGGCGTCCGCGCGCACCAGCTTGGGATAGCCATGAAACACAAAAATCAATGCCAGTGCCAGGCGCAGGACCGCCAGTCCCAGCGGCTGCAAGGTATCTAGGAATTTCATTGCATACTCCCCCGTTTCTGAAGTCGCCGGCGTTGATTGTAACCGTTCTCACGGGCCGCGAGTCATCTC
>DATFSI010000178.1:0-38295 GCA_035262705.1 Candidatus Acidiferrum sp.
GACCTGCGTGGGGCTGTTGAAGAAGGTGCACCGGGCACTGAAGCCGAGCGGAATGGTGGTGACGCTGGAGTTCGTGCCCAATGAAGATCGCGTTTCGCCACCGGTGCCGGCTGCGTTCAGCTTGACGATGCTGGCGTCAACCGTGAGCGGCGACGCGTACACTTTCCGCCAGCTTGCCGAGATGCATCACAAAGCGGGATTCAGCGAAGCGACGGCCTATGCCATTCCGATGAGTCCACACACACTGGTGACGGCGCACGCGTAGCCCATTTTTGTAAACGTGCACTAATTCTGATTTTTGCCGGCAGGGCTTCGCGCTGGAAGCGAATTAGGGTTTGCGCGTCCTTGGCGACATTTTCCGGAAGAAATTTCAGGGCCACAAAGCGGTGGAGACGCGTGTCCTCGGCTTTGTACGCCACGCCCATGCCACCGCCGCCGAGCCTCTCCACTATGCGGTAGTGCGAGACGGTTTGACCAATTAAGGAAGGGGCATTGCCGCGCATTGTAAAGAGCGCAGGTGGGTAAGTCAACGAAGGCGCGAAAAGACACGCATGAAAAAGCCTCCTGACTGCCTTGAAATCAGCAGGGCGCTCGGTGGCTCCGAGATACGGAAGTTCTCGAAAAAGCACCGCACCCGCGGAACTAACCCTATGCCATCAAGCTTTTCCGATGTAACTTTTGGCATGTCAAAGCAAACCCTACATCTCGTCGGCGCCGGAGAATTGCGAGAAGGCGTCCGGGGCGGCTTCTTCGAAGCGGGTCAAGCGGCTGCGGAAAACGAATTTCACCTTGTCGGTGGGGCCGTTGCGCTGCTTGGCGACGATGATGTCCGCCATGTCGCGCTCTTCGGGCGTCAGGTCCATTTTTCCCCAGTTGGGGCGATAGATGAACATGACCACGTCGGCGTCCTGCTCGATGGCGCCGGATTCGCGCAGGTCAGAGAGCTGCGGACCGCGTTCTTCGCGTTCGGGGGCACGGGTGAGCTGGCTGAGGACCAGCACGGGGATCTGCAATTCCTTGGCGAGACCCTTGAGACCGCGCGAGATGCTGGCGACTTCTTCCTGGCGGGAGTTGAAGCGGCCACGCGCGGTGATGAGCTGAAGATAGTCAACAACGAGCAGCGAGAGGCCTTTGTCGCGCTTGAGGCGGCGAGCCTTGGCGCCGATTTCCAGTACGCTGTTGGAGCCCGAGTCGTCCACCCAGAGCGGCGAGGAGGAGATGGTACCGAGCGCTTCGGTCATGCGGCGCCAGTCTTCGCGGCTGAGGTGACCGGAGCGGAACTTGTGGGCGTCCACCTGCGCGACGGAAGCGACGAGGCGTTGCAGCAGGGACTCTTTGGACATTTCGAGGCTGAATAACGCCACCGGCAAGCCGCCGCGCAGGGCGATGTTCTCGGCAAGGTTCAGCGCCAGCGCGGTTTTTCCCTGCGAGGGGCGCGCGGCCAGGATGATGAGTTCCGAGGGCTGCAGGCCGGAGAGCAGCTTGTCGAGTTCGCCGTAACCGGTGGAAACGCCGGTGACACTTTTCCCTTCGCGAAAGATTTTTTCCAGGCGCTCGAAATTGTCGCGGACGATGTCCTTGACGGAAACGAGGCCAGCGCGGATGCGGTCCTCGGCGATGGCGAAGATGCTGGACTCGGCGTTGTCGAGGATGGCGTCGGCACCGTCCTCGCCTTCAAACGCGCGCTGTTGGATGTTGTGCGTGGCGTGGATCAGGTTGCGCAGCATGGCCTTTTCCTTGACGATGCGCGCATAGTGCTCCACGTTAGTGACGCGGGGCATGCCGTCGACGAGCGAGGCGAGATACGGAGCGCCGCCCGAGGCTTCGAGTTCGCTGCGGCGGTGGAGTTCCTCGGTAAGTGTGACGAGGTCGATGGCCTGCTGCGCCTCGCCCAGGGCGATCATGCGGGTAAAGATGTTGCGGTGCTGCGGGATGAAGAAATCCTCGGGCTTGAGCGACTCGATGGCGGCATTGAGCGCCTTGTTATCGAGCAATATGGCGCCGAGGATGGAGCGCTCTGCGTCGAGATTGCTCGGAAGAGGGCGCTCGATGACGGCTTCAGCAGGCATTGGGACAGAGAGGCTCCTTTCGCTATTTCGCTTTTCCTTCGCTATGGTGTCACGGCTACAGCGGGAAGGCAAGTGAAGATTTTTGGGTTGCCCCGGCGACTACCCCTGCGCCGGAGCAACGCGACCGAGTGTGCGGGAAACCCGCGCCCGCGTCAATCACACCCCTGTTTAATTGTGAGGAAATTGCGGAAAACTTTCTTGGCTTCAGACAGACGATCAATCGGCGCGAACCGTGGGTCCGCACTTCGCGAATCTGCCAGTTCGTCTTCCGCAAGCCCAAGATCGCAAGCCGCCTGAAGATTGAGCCAGAATCGTGCGCTAGCATTGAAATAGCGCGCCAGGCGCAACCCGACCCGGTGTCAGGGTAATACCACGGCGTTCATGGATAATTTCGGCGATGCGGGTGACCGGAACGCGCAGATCCAGACGAGTTCATTCATGCTGAGGCCGAGAGGCGCGAGAAAATCTTCCCGCAGAATCTCGCCGGGGTGAATCGGGGGCAGCTCTTTTCCTTTTTGCTCATGGCTCTCATTTATCGATCTTAAGACAGCCTGCAAATTATTGGCAGCCTTTTCGTTGAGTATGGGAAGATGCTGCGACAAAAAAACGGAGAGTGAGAGGAAATCATGAGAAGAAACTGGGTGCGGATACAAACGCGCAAATTTTTCACCCTGGCGGCGGTGAACTGCCTGCTGGCCGCAGCGGCAATGGGGCAGGCGACAGCGCTCGCAAGCGCAAGGCAATTCGCCGATCAGCAGGGGAAGGAATGGATTCAGCGCGGGATCCCCGGCTTGTCTCTGACGGTGGCCGTGGACGGAAAGATCGCCTACTCGAAGGGATTCGGCTTTGCGGACCTGGAAGAGCGCGTGCCCGCATGGCCGAGCACAAAATTTCGCATCGGCAGCATTTCGAAGCCGTTAACGGCCGTGGGCCTGATGGAGCTTGTGGAAGCGGGAAAAATCGACCTGGACGCACCCGTGCAGAAATACGTGCCGTCGTTTCCCGATAAGGGCGCGCCGATCACAGTGCGGATGGTGGCCGGGCACCTGGCAGGCATCCGGCACTATCAGGGAGACGAGTTCCAGATTCAGAAACACTACGACAACGTGTTGGACGGGCTGAAGATTTTCGAGAACGATCCGCTGGTTTCCCCGCCGGGCACGGAATTCCATTATTCGAGCTACGGTTTCAATCTGCTGAGCGCGGTGATCGAATCGGCTGCCGGCGAGAAATTCCTGGACTACATGCAGAAGCACGTTTTTGACGCGCTGGGGCTAGTGCATACCGCTCCCGACCAGAATGCCCGACTCGTGGAGGAACGCTCGCGATTCTACGAAAAGGAGAAAGACGGGACACTGGAAAACGCGCCTTATGTCGACAACAGCTACAAATGGGCGGGCGGTGGATTCCTGTCCACTTCGGAGGATCTGGCACGATTCGGGTCGGCCATGCTGCATCCCGGCCTTTTGAAAGATGCGGCGTTGCAGGAGATGTTCAGGGCACAAAAGACAAACTCTGGCAAGGCCACGGAGTATGGCATCGGATGGTTCGTGCGCAAATCGAAGTCAGGGAAACTGGTGTACGAACATTCGGGAGGATCCGTGGGCGGGACCTCGCAATTGATCGTCTATCCCGAAACGCATGTGGTGGTGGCACTGGTCACGAATTTTTCCTATAGAGAATGGAAACCGGAAGAGGTGGAGGCAATAGCGGAGAAGTTTGCTGACGAACTAAAATAAAAAGGCTTTTCAGGATATCGGTTTCACAAAAGAAAAATAAAGGAAGCGAATGGCTTTCACGGCGCACCTGACGAATGGAATCGCATGGAAATACCTCTCCTGAAGCTGGATCCAGAAATCAAACAATTTGCAAGAACACAATCTATCTCTTCCAAGAACTACCACGATTGCCCGGAGAGGTCGTTGGTCCTGATGGAAGGGACTGTCAGCCGGCTCATCCATATCTACCTTGAGAGCGAGAAAACTCTGACGCTAAATGTCTGGCTTTGCGCCTCAGAAGAACGGGGGAATGAACCATTTTGGAAAAAACAGTTTCTTCGTAAGGATGCCCTTGCCGAGCAGATTTTAACGGATATTAAGAGCCTCTTGCAGGAGGTTCTCAATGTTGCCCAAAGCTGGAAAGGTACCAACCTGGAATTCGCGACCAAGCTCAAATGGCACTCGTGACTCCCGCGTGCGGCGTGTCGGTGTGTTCTGATTACGATTCTTTTTCGACGTAAACCTTGATTTCGGCGATGACGTCGCGGAAGACCTTGATGGTGACCGGGAACTCGCCAAGCGCTTTGATGGGCTCGTTGAGCTGCACCTGGCGCTTGTCCACTTCGAAGTTCTGCGCGTGCAGCGCGTCGGCGACATCGCCGTTAGTAACCGAGCCAAACATCTGGTCGTTTTCGCCCGTCTTGCGCTGGAACTTCAGCGCGACGCCGGTGAGCAACTCGGCCTGCTTTTTCGCGGCCTCGATCTCCGTGGCGGTCTTCTTGGCCAACGCGCCGCGAATGCGCTCCAGCGCCTTCATATTACCGGGCGTGGCTTCGATGGCAATCTTGTTGGGCAAAAGGAAATTGCGGGCGTAGCCGGGCTTCACGGTGACCACGTCGCCTCGGTGGCCGAGCTTTTCGACATCTTCTTGAAGAATAATCTGCATGACGAGCTCCTAATCCATTTCAAAATCTTTGCGAACACAGCGACCCGCCTCACAGGGCGGGCCCAACAGAACCGGTCCAAAGACCGGCCACTTCACAAGGAGGCGTATGGCCGCCCCTACGCCTTCGGGGCTTCGATGGCGCGTGGAGCCTGCACACCGGCCGCACTGCCGGCAAACGGCAGCAGGGCGATGTTGCGGGCGCGCTTGATGGCCACGCCTAGCCACCTCTGGTGACGCGCACAGACACCGGTCATGCGGCGGGGCAGAATCTTGCCGCGCTCCTGCACAAACTGCGAAAGGATGTCGGCGCGCTTGTAGTCGATGAAATCCATCTTCTCGACACAAAACTTGCAGACCTTCTTCTTGCGGAAATACTGGCGCTTGCCGCGGCGCGGACCGCCGGGTCCACCAGGGCCGCCGGGACCTCCGGGGCCACCTTCGCGGCGGCCGCCACCAGGACCGCCCTCACGGCGGGGACCGGCGTGGTGCCCTCCCTCGCGGCGCGCGGGAGCGGGAGCCGGGGCCTGGGCCGGGGCGTCACCGCCTTCGCGGGCGGTGGGCGCCGGAGCCGGAGCGGCTGGCGCTTGTTTCTGTTCGTCGGACATAACTTCCTGCCTTTCCTAATCGCAATTCGAAATTCGTTATGAATAAGAGCCGATCAAAGATCGCCTACTACATCGCTGGATCACAGATACCAGCAAGCAGAAAACAGGAACCACGATTTGCTTCCTGTTTTCTGTTATCTGTTTCCTGCTGTTCCTTTCCTGCCCGGCTAAAGCCTGTGCCACTAGCTTGCGCTGGCCTGCTGCTCGGCGGCCGGCGCGGGCTGCGTAATGCGGCGCGGACGCCGCGCGGCGCGCTGCTCGCGTTTGTGCGAAAGCTTCTTCTGGCGCTTCAACTCTTCGTCGAGGCGAATGGTCTGATACTTGATGACCGCGTCTTGCACGCCCAGCCGTCGCTCCAGTTCGTGCACCAGTTCGCCGTGGTTCGTCCGCACCTGGTAGTAGATGTAGATGCCTTCGCGGTGCTTGGCCACCTTGTAGGCCAGCTTGCGCGTGCCCCAGTGCTCGGTCTTCTCGATCTTGCCGCCTTTTTCGGCGACGGTGTGCTCGATGGTGTGGATGACCTTCTTCAGTTCGTCTTCCGGCGTGGCCGGGCGGGCGATGAAGATCAGATCGTACAAACGCTCTTCCATGATGACCTCGTTTCTTCCTGTTCCGGGCGCGAGGCCCGGGAAAATCGTTGCGGCTCGCTGCGCTCGCTTTGCCGGTCAAAAGACCGGCCGCTACAAAAACCTAAGAACGGGCGGCGCACAGCCACCTTACTCCGCCGGCGGAACGCGCCGGTTGAACTTGTTCATCGCGGCTGCGATTCCCTCTTTCAGGAGCAACTCCACCGCGTCACCCGCCGCGGCCACCATTTCGGCGGCCACCTCCAGGGTGGCTTTCTTCATCGGTCGCAGGACGTAATCCGCCAAATCGCGGACCACATGATCCGGCCCGCAACCCAGCCGCAGCCGCGCAAATTCCTGCGTGCCAACGGCGCTGGTGACCGACTTGGCCCCGTTGTGCGTTCCGGGGCTGCCGCGTTCGCCGATGCGAATCACGCCCCAGGGCAGATCGCGCTCGTCGTACATCACCAGCAGATTCCCGGGCTCCAGTTCGTAACGCTCCAGCAGGTCGCGAACCGAGTTGCCACTGAGGTTCATGTACGTCAGCGGCTTGGCCAGGATGACTTCTTCCCCGGCCACCTTGCCCTTGCCTATCAGCGCCTTGCCTTCGGGCCGCTCAACGCGGATGTTCACGCGATTCGCGATTTCATCCACGGCGAGAAAACCGAGGTTATGCGGCGTCCATTGATATTCCGGGCCAGGATTGCCAAGGCCGACAATGAGCCGCATGACGTATGGCGCGTGGCGAAAGGAAAAGAACTACTTCTTCTTTTCCTGTTTTTCCGCCGGCTTGGCGCCTTCCTCGCCTTCTTCGCCTTCCTCTTCCTTCTTGCCCTTCTTGATGACTTCGGGCTCGGCCGGAGCAGCACCTGGAACCGCCGCTTCCACCGGCTTTTCCTCTTCGACGCGCAGCGCGACCACGTGCGAGATAACGCTCTGCGGATCGGTGACCAGTTTGATCTTGGCTTTGTCCATCGCCAGGTCGCCGGCGCGCAGGCTCTGGTTCAGCGCCAGCGTGCTGACGTCGGTGCGGAATTCCGTCGGGATGTCCGCGGGCAAGCATTCGACTTCCACCTCGCGGAGCACGACTTCATAGACGCCGCCTTGCACCTTGACGCCCGAGGGCTCGCCGAAGGTGTGCACGGGCACCTTGACCTTCATGCGCACGTCCATGGCAACGCGAAGAAGATCCACGTGCAACAGGTTGCCGGTGACGGGATCCACCTGCCAGTCCTTCACAATGGCGGGTTCCTGCTTGCCGGCAAGGTTCACCTGAAACAAGGTGTTGTGACCGGATTCGGAACGGAGAATCGCGGCGACCTGTTTGGTGTTGACGGACAACGCCAGAGCTTGTCCCTTACCGCCATACAACGTGGCGGGAACTTTCCCGGAAACGCGCAAGCGGCGCGCTTCGTTTTTGCCCCGTGTGTCGCGGGGCGCGCCTTCCACAATGATTTGAGCCATAGCTTCTTCCTTTGCTAGATAACGGAGAACAGCGAGCAAATAACACGAACCAAGACTTGCCACACGGCGCGATTTGCTTCCTGATATCCGTTCTCTGTTTGCTGCTATCCGCTTCCTTTCGGCGGTCTAAAACCGGACACAGGCTGAAGCCTGCGCTACCTCAAATAAACAACTCGCTGATCGAGGTTTCCTCGTGAATCGACCGAATGCCGCGCGCGAGCAACTCCGCGACACTCAGAATCTTAATCTTCTTCACGTGCTTCGCGGCTTCGCAGAGCGGCACGGAATCCGTGGCCACGACTTCGCCGATGCCTGACTTCTCAATGCGCTCGACCGCCGAGCCCGAAAAGACCGCGTGCGTACATGCTGCAAAGACTTGCGTTGCGCCTTCGCGCATAAGAGCGTCGGCGGTTTTTACCAGCGTGCCAGCGGTATCAATGATGTCATCGACAATCAGCGTGCTGCGGCCGCGGACATCGCCGATGAGGTTCATCACTTCGGTGACGTCCATGTCCACGCGCCGTTTGTCCACGATGGCCAACGGCGCGCCGAGCTTTTTCGCAAAAGCGCGGGCACGTTCCACGCCGCCGGCGTCCGGCGAAACCACCGTCAGGTTCTGCAAATTCTTCTGGCGGAAGTAATCCACCAGTACCGGCGACCCGTACAGGTGATCCACCGGCACGTCGAAATATCCCTGAATCTGCGGGGCGTGCAAATCGAGCGTCAACGCTCGGCTGGCCCCCGCCGTTTCCAGCAGGTCGGCCACGAGCTTCGCGGATATCGGAACGCGTGGCTTGTCTTTACGATCCTGACGCGCGTAGCAGTAATACGGCAGCACCGCGGTGATACGCCAAGCCGAAGCGCGCTTGAACGCGTCAATCATCAGCAACAGCTCGAGCAGGTGGTTGTCCACGGGGAACGAGCAGGGCTGCACCACGAAAACATCCGCGCCGCGGACGTTTTCGAGAATCTGAAAATAAATCTCGCCGTCGCTGAAGCGGCCGAGCAGCGCCTTGCCTAGCGGCACATCCAGATTCTTGCAGATAGCTTCAGCCAAAGCCGGATTGGCGGTACCCGAAAAGATTTTGAATCGTTCGTCGTTCACGCACCACTCGCTCGGTCGCGGATTACCAACCTAAAGGTCGGCGACTACAAGGATTAACAGGACACGGGAGAGACGCTGAGGGATCGACGACCTGCGCGCTTTTCAGCCGGCTTGGTTAAAGCCAGGCGCCTACATTCGCGCATACCTTTTCCGCGAAATTGTTTCGCAGACGAAGGCCTGATCGTGCGGAAACCCGACAGCGGCTCGGCGCGCCTTCGCTGGGCTCGGGAAAACACCAAACACCGCCGAACCGCTACCCGCCAGCAAGGCTTCTGAAGCCCCTCGATGAAGCAACTCCCGCTTGATCTTGCCAAGCCGGGGATAACGCTGGAACACTGCCGCTTCGAAATCGTTCGAAAGGAAGGTTTCCTGCGCGCTCCAACACAGAGCACAGAACTTAAATAGTCTATGGTTGGCGGCGGATTTTGTCAACGAAGCCAATTCGGGCGCGTGGAGCCAGCGGTAAGCATCCGGCGTGGGCACATGGATGTCGGCGGGCGAAACGATCAACAGAGTCCGCCTCGGAGCGTCCGGCAGGGGGTAGATTTCCTCGCCTTTGCTGATTCCCAGCGCAGTGCCGCCAAATAGAAAAAATGGCACGTCTGCTCCGAGGCTGGCGGCGATATCGAGCAATCGCGGCGTTTCCAACTTTTTCCGTGTGAACTGCATATAGCCGAGCAGGGCTGCGGCCGCGTCACTCGACCCGCCGCCCAGTCCGCGACCCACAGGAACCTTTTTCCGCAGTGTGATTTCGACACCTGGCCGCACGCGGATCTCGCGACGAAGCCCCTCCACGGCGCGGTAGACAAGATTTTTCTCTAGGTCTTCCTTGGCGAGCGCTTCGTTGCCTTGGATCTGTAGGGTGATGCCGGGGCGGCTCGAGGGACGAAACTCCAGCGTGTCGTGCAGCGACACGCTCTGAAAAATGGTGCGCAGTTCGTGGTAGCCGTCGGCGCGCTTGCCAAGCACCTCAAGGCGCAAGTTAACCTTAGCGTAAGCCGGAATTCGAATTGTCGGCATCAGTCGTCGACTCAGGGTTTGGCGTCGGCAGCCGGGGTCTTCTGCGCCACGCGGTGTTTGTTCTGGGTGACCTTCTTTTCCAGTTCCGCGACTTTATCTTCTTCCAGGTCCGCTGGCAAGGAGCGGTGCCATTCGGTGAGAGATTTTTCCCATTCGGCCACGGCAAGGTCCATGCGGCCCTGCTTGGCAAGCACGTCGCCCAGGTGTTCCCGGATGGTGGGATCGTGGGATTCGCGTTCGATGGCCTTGCGCAGGGTCAGTTCGGCCTGATCGAGCTTGTTTTCCTTGTAGTAGGCCCAGCCGAGGCTGTCGAGATACGCGCCGTTGTACGGCTCCTGCTCTAGCGCCCGTTGAATCAGATCGCGGGCTTCGTCGAGGCGCACGCCGCGGTCGGCCAGCATGTACCCGTAATAATTCAGCACCATGCTGTTTTTCGGATTGACGTCAATGACCTTCTTGAACTCTTCCTCGGCCTTGTCGTACTGCTTCTGGCGCTCGAAAATCGCGCCAAGAATCAGCCACGCCAGTTCGTTTTCCGCAGGCTGTGTGGCCAGCGATTCCGCCTTGCGGGCCGATTCTTCGGCTTCCTTGTAGCGCTTGCTGCGCTCGTAGATCTGCGCGTAGCTCAGATAGGTCTCACGGTCGCTGGCATTGCCCTTCAGATTCGCCTGCAACAGCTTGATGGCGTCATCCGGCTGCTGCGCTTCGCCCATCAGCATAGCCAGGCTGCTACGGATGGAGGGGTCGTCCGGATATTTTGCCAGCGCTTCCCTGCCGGTTTGCAGAGCCTTCGCCAAGTCGCGCGCCTGGCGGTAGGTGTCCATGACAAGAAGCCGCGCGCGGCGATCTTCTTCTTCGCCCAGGTGGCCGAGCTCCTGAAAGGTGTAAATCGCGGCCTGATAATTTTGCGTGTCGCGGTACAGCATGCCGAGTTGCTGGTACAAAATCGCCAGCGAGCGGCGGCGCGACGGCAACACCTTCGATTGCGCCTTGACCCCAGTGACCGCATCGGAGAGGACCCGAATGGCGTCTTCAAAGCGGCCCTGCGATTCGTAAATCATGGCCTCGTTGTACATCACCTCGAGGCTGCCGGGAGCGAATTGCCGCGCCTTCACCAGGTTTTCTTCGGCTTTGTCGAGCTGATGCAACTCTCGGTAAATCTGAGCGATGCGCAGATAAGTGTCCGCATCGTCGGGCAGCATATCGGCGAGCTTCTGATAGATGGTGAGGGCCTCGGGATATTTCTCTTCAGAGAGCAGCGCCTGTCCGAGCCCGCGCCAGTGGCTGAGCTCAGAGGGATCCAGGTCCGCGGCCTTGCGGTACGCGGCTTCCGCCTTGGCGAATTCATGCGTTTGCGTGTAGGCGTCGCCGAGATGGTCATACAGCGTTGCCGAAGGCGAATGGGAGATCATGCCGATGAGCAACTGGATGGCTTCCTCGGCGTTGTTCTGATCCAGCAGCAACTGCGTGAGCTGCTCGACGGCGGCATCGTTTTCCGGATCTTCTTTCAGCAGGCTGCGCAACACGTCTTCTGCTTTTTCCGGTTCGTTGTGCAGGCGGTAAAGCCGCGCCAGCCAGATGGCAGATTCCTGATCGCTGGGGTCCAGACGATGAACGGCGGAATATTCGTCGATTGCTTTGGTGATCGTTTCGCCCTGCACGTTGTTGCCGTTGATGTCGCCCAGGCTGCGCAGGTAGACCAGCGCCAGCAGGCGGTGTGTCGCCAAATCGTCTGGATTACGTTTCAAAACCTGATTCGCTTCGCTCACCGCGTCGCGGACGCGCTGCGCCTTCCAGTACATTTCCGCCAGGCGCTCGCCGATGATCGGAGACTGTGGATCAATCGCGTAGGCTTTTTTGTAGGAGTCGATCGCCCGGGTGGCGTACTCGCCGGCGCCGGTCTGCTCGTATTGCTGCTCAAAGATGTGGCCCATGGTGAAGTTGTAGTAGGCCGAGGCGCGAGCGGAAATCGGTGTGGATTGCGCGGGAGCGGCAGGGGCCGGCGCAGTCCTGGCGGCGTTCTGCGACCAGACAGGGAATGCCAGCAAGGAAGCGCAACCGAATGTCAAAAAGAGGCGATTTGGGGTCATAAGGTTCGTTTTTTGAGTATCCCATGCGCGAGAAACGCGGTCAAAACCGAAAAAGGCGGGCGTTTCGAAGGCAGCGGGGGCCACAGGATAGGATGCTCGAGGCAGAGGCAGGGTTTCCGGAAAAGAGGAGTGGATACGTTTCTATATTTCTGCAATAATAGAAATATGAAGAAGCCCGATCCACTGCTGGTCACTCGTTGCTCCGACCGTTTCTTCGCCATAGGCGCTGAACCTCGCCTGCAGATTGTGCGGTTGCTGCTTTCCGCGCACCCGACGGGCATGGTGGCCGGCGAGATTCAGGAAGAGTTGGGCATCCCCGCTTCCACGCTATCGCATCACCTCGAAAAATTGCGGCAGGTTGGATTGGTGGACGTGCGGCGGGCCGGTACTTTTTTGTGGTACACGGCGAACACGGACGCGCTGCGCGAGGTGCTTGGTTTTCTTTACGAGGAATGCTGCATGCGCAACCGCGCCGTGCCTGCGGAAGAGATTGTGCAGATTTCGAAATAATCAGAAAAGAAGAACCGTTGTGAGCGAATCAAAACTCCAGGAAGCCGTGAAGGAAAAGTATGGGGCGGCTGCGAAACAAGTGACAGAAGGGAAGACGGCGTGTTGCGGCGGTGGCGCTTCGCTGAGCGGGTGCGATCCCATCATCCGTAACCTCTACGCGGACGCCGAAAAAGGCAGCCTGCCCGCGGACGCCGTGGGGGCCTCGCTGGGCTGCGGCAATCCCACCGCGCTGGCGAAGTTGCAACCCGGCGAGGTGGTGTTGGATCTTGGTTCCGGAGGCGGCATTGATGTTCTGCTCTCGGCAAAGCGCGTGGGCCCCGCAGGCAACGCATACGGCCTCGACATGACGGACGAGATGCTGGCCCTGGCGCGCGAAAACCAGCGCAAGGCCGGCGTCGAAAATGTGGAATTTCTAAAAGGCACCATCGAAAACATTCCCTTGCCCGATAACACCGTGAACGTGATCATTTCAAACTGCGTCATCAATCTCTCCGGCGACAAAGACCGCGTCCTGCGCGAGGCTTTTCGCGTGCTCAAGCCTGGTGGCCGCCTCGCCGTTTCCGATATCGTGATTCGCGGCGAAGTACCCGCTGAGATTCGCAAGAGCGTGGAGCTCTGGGTTGGCTGCATCGCGGGCGCGCTGAAGGAAGAAGAGTACGTCGACAAACTGCGTCGGGCAGGTTTCTCCGACATCGAAGTCGAGCCAACGCGAATCTATCAGATCGAAGAAGCTGGCGAATTTCTGGAATCCGCCGGCTTCGACGCGGAGAAAATCGCGCCCCTGGTGCATGACAAGTTCATGAGCGCTTTCATTCGCGCCAGCAAACCGGCCTGATACCCCGGGGTTTACTGTGGGGAAAATCTACAACGTTTTGTTTCTTTGCACCGGTAATTCCTCCCGCTCCATCCTCGCGGAAGCGATTTTGCGCCATCAGGGCAAGCCGAATTTCCACGCTTATAGCGCGGGCAGCCATCCCGCCGGGCGCGTGCACCCGAATGCCCTGAAACAAATTCAAGCTGCCGGACTCTCCGCCGACGGATTACACAGCAAGAGCTGGGACGAGTTCGCAACGCCTGACGCTCCGCGCATGGATTTTGTTTTTACCGTGTGCGACGCGGCAGCTGCGGAAGTCTGCCCCGTGTGGCCCGGTCAGCCCGTGACCGCGCATTGGGGCGTCTCCGATCCCGGCAATGCCCCCGGCGGCCCCGAGGCACTGGAACGCGCCTTCCGCGAGACGTTTATCACCCTCGGGCGCCGCATAGACTTGTTCCTGAGCCTGCAGTTCGAAAAGTTGAACACGCTGGCGGTAAAAAATGAACTCGACCGCATCGGCCAAGAATAATCGGGAGCAAAATCGCTGGAAGGTCGGGAGGGCACGGCTTAGCCGTGCCATACACACCCTGCAAGAATTTTGTGCTGCGGCCCTTGAGGGATCTTCATTTCGAAAATCTCTTCTCAGTGCAGGAAGTGGCGTATGTTGGTAAAGACCATCGCGAGGCCGAGGCGGTCGGCGGTGGCGATGACTTCGGAATCCTTCACTGAGCCGCCGGGCTGGATCACCGCGGTGGCGCCCGCTTTGGCGGCTTCCTCCACGCCGTCAGGGAACGGGAAAAACGCATCAGAGGCGACGACGGTTCCCTTGAGCGGATTCTGAGCCTTCATCATCGCGATTTTCACCGAATCGACGCGGCTCATTTGCCCCGCCCCCACCCCGATGGTGGCGCGATCCTTGGCAAACACGATGGCGTTCGATTTCACGTGCTTGCAAACCTTCCAGGCAAAGTGCAGATCGGCCAGTTCCGCGTTGCTTGGCGGCCGCTTCGTGACCACCTTCAGCTCTTTGTCCTTCAGCGTGCCGAGGTCGGGCTGCTGAATCAGCATGCCGCCCAGGATGCGCTTCAACTGAAGCTCTTTTTCGTCTTCGAGGCCGCCCTGCGGCAATTGCAGCAGGCGCAGGTTCTTTTTGGCGGCAAAGATTTCCTGCGTGCGATCCGCGAAGCCCGGCGCGACGATGCATTCCACGAACAGCTTCGCCACTTCTTCCGCGGTTAGCGCGTCCACAATGTGATTGAACGCTAACACGCCGCCAAACGCGGACACCGGATCGCTGGCCAGCGCCTTGGCGTAAGCATCGCTCAGCGTCGCCTGCTCGGCGACGCCGCAGGGATTGTTGTGCTTGATGATGACTGCGGCCGGCCCTTCGAACTCGGCTACTAGGCTGCGCGCGGCTTCCAAGTCCACGTAATTGTTGTAGGAAAGCTCCTTGCCCTGGAGTTGCTTCGCGGCGGCCAGGCCGGTTGCCGGATGGCCGGCGGGAATATAGAGCGCCGCGGCCTGGTGCGGATTTTCTCCGTACCGCAATTCCTGCTGACGGCGCAGAGCCAGGTAGACGCGCTCGGTGAGGCCGCCCCTTTGCTGCACTTCGAGTTTTTCGCCCTGCAAGGCGAGGCGCTCCAGATTCATGGTAATGACGCCGTCGTAGCGCGAGGTCATGGCAAAAACCTTGCGGGCAAGTTGCAGCCGCAAAGCCAGAGTGGTTTCCCGCGAGGACTCCAGCTCCGCGGCCACCCGGCTGTAGTCGGCGGGGTCGGTGACCACCGTCACGCTTTCGAAATTCTTGGCCGCGGAGCGCAGCATGGTCGGCCCACCGATATCAATGTTTTCGATCAGCTCTTCCGGCGGGAGGTATTCCTTGGCGGCCGTCGCTTCGAAGGGGTAGAGATTCACCACCAGCAGGTCGATCGGGGCGATATCGTGCTCGCGGGCCTGCTTGAGATCATCCGCATTGTGCCGTCGGTAGAGCAACCCGCCGTGCACCTTGGGATGCAGCGTCTTTACGCGGCCGCCGAGCATCTCCGGCCAGTTGGTGAACTCGGAAACGTCCTTCACCGCGACGCCGGATTCCCGCAGGAGTTTCGCGGTGCCCCCGGTCGAAAGAATTTCGATCTTTAGCCCCGCGAGTCTGCGGGCAAATTCCACGATGCCGGTCTTGTCAAAAACGCTGAGCAGCGCGCGCTCCACGCCCATGTCGCCTCCCGTGCTGGCAAGAACCTCTTAGTTTACGCGGAGGCACAGAATTTCGGAAACGCGGCTCTGTGGGAAACTTGGAGAACTCAGGATTTCACGAGAGCTTTGAGCTTCACCTGGCCGTCGACGGTTTCGACGACGTATTCCACTTCGTGACAATTTTTCTGCTGCTGCAGGTCCTTGGTCTTTTTGCGGACAAATTCGTTAAAGCCCGCGCGGGTCAGCTTACCCAGGTCTTCGCCGGCTTCCTGCTTGGCGCGCACAAACGCCTCATAGAGCTGCTCCACGCGATCGGCTTCTTTTTCAGGTTCCGTGCAAACCACGCGGAAGGTTTTCGACATATCCGCGGCGGCGGCCGCTTCGGCAACCTGGGTCTTGGCGCGTTCCGCCTCGATGGCCTTTGCCGCCGCCCCAAAATGCCGCTGGACTTTTCCCTCTTCGCGCTGCGCCAGCCGCTTGCGGAACATCTCCTTGTACTTGGCGTAGCCCTGCGTCAGATTGTTGAAGCGAAAGCGCTGCGTGTATTTCAGCTCGCCGCCACGCTCGGAATACCGCTTGATGACCAGCTCAATGCGCCACTCGATTTCGGTGGGCGGACGCTTGCGGCCGCCGCCGAAATACATGTCGTACTCGACCTTGAGCTGACGGATGTCGCGCTCGAGACCCGCGAGTTCTTCGTCAATCGTGGCCATGCAGGGGGAATCCTCGATCCTTCATCGTAGGAGCGCTGCGCCCGGGCGTCAACGCCCCAGGGCCGCTTCGCTGCGCATATAACACTGGCAAATCCTGCGCGGAACCTGCCCCTGCGAACAGGCACCGATTGCGATGCGATTCCCGCTTGTGCTCCAATGGCGGCATGCCCCAATACCCGAAATCCGCCGCGGACCAGACGGCCCTGCTGCGCAAAATGCCTTCGGTGGACGAGTTGCTGCAGCGCCCACAAGTGGCCGAACTGGGCGAAACGCTGCAGCGGGGTTTTCTGGTGGACACGGTGCGCAACGTGCTGGCGCAGCTGCGCCGTGAGATTGTTTCCGGCGCCGCCATCGCGGAGAGCGAGTTGGAACCCGAAGCACTGGAGCATCGCATTGTCGAAGCCATCGAAAGTGAGCTGGCTCCTTCGTTGCGCGGCGTGATCAATGCTTCTGGAGTCATCTTGCACACCAACCTGGGGCGCGCGCCGCTGGCCGCGCCGATCCTCGACGAACTCCGGCAAACGGCCACGCACTATTCCAATCTGGAATACGACCTGGCCGCTGGAGCACGCGGGAAACGCGATGTGCATACGTCGCGCTTGATTGAACGCTTGACCGGCGCGGAAGCGGCTATCGTGGTGAACAACTGCGCGGCGGCAGTGCTGGTGACGCTTGCGGCACTGGCGCGCGACGGTGAGGTGATCGTCTCGCGCGGCGAGCTGATCGAAATCGGCGACGGCTTTCGTATTCCGGAAATCATGGAGCAAAGCGGCGCCGTGCTGCGCGAAGTGGGCACGACCAACCGCACGCGCATCGCGGATTACGAAAACTCGGTGAACGAGAAAACGCGTGTGATTCTGCGCGTGCATCCTTCGAATTTCACCGTATCGGGTTTCACAGAAAAACCGGAAGTGGAGCAACTGATTGCGTTGGGGCAACGCGCCGGGTTGCCCGTGGTCGAAGATCTGGGTTCAGGCTGCCTGATGGACCTTTCTTCCCTGGGCATAAACGAACCCACGGCGCGCGATAGCGTGGAAGCCGGTTTTTCTCTCGTGCTATTCAGCGGAGACAAGATACTGGGCGGGCCGCAGGCCGGCATCATCGCCGGAAAAAAAGAGCTGGTGCAGAAAGTGCGCCGCCATCCATTGTTCCGCGCGCTGCGGGTGGACAAACTGACCATCACGGCGATGGAAGTGACGCTGCGCGCCTATCTACGCACCGCCTGGAACGAAATTCCCGCGCTGCGCATGATGCATCTGCCCCTGGGCGAAATTGCGGAGCGCACCCGCTCCTTTTACGAAGCGTTGCAGACAGCGGCCGCGGATTTTGACACCGAGATCGAAATGGCGGAAGGCCGTTCGCTGGTTGGAGGTGGCTCCACGCCCGCGCAGTCGCTTCCCACGATGGTGCTTCGGATCGCCGGCGGGCGTTATTCCGCCAGTGCGCTGGAAGCACGTTTGCGCCTGACCACCGACCGTCTCCCAGTGATTGCCCGCATCGAGGACGACCGCCTGCTGCTCGACCTGCGCACGGTTTTCCCGGAGCAAGAGCCCGCGCTTGTTGCAGCGGTCGCCGCGGCCCTCCGATGACGGCCGCTCGCAAAATGCTGGCGTTTCGTGCCTCTAAAAATGGCCTCAAATCAATCAAGAAAGAGATACCGAAGCTGCGCCCCGGCTGGGCGCTAATCCGCGTGCGGCTGGCAGGGATTTGCAATACCGATATCGAGATTCTGCGCGGGTATCACGCCTTTCGCGGCACGCCGGGGCATGAGTTCGTCGGCGAAGTTGCGGAGGTCGCCGGCGTCTCTGGGGAAACGAAGAAGCATTGGCTGGGTAAGCGCGTTGCAGGCGAGATCAACGCAAGCTGCTCGGCTTATGGGTACTGTCCATCGTGCGATTTCTGCAAGCGCGGCCTGAAGACCCATTGCGCGCGGCGGACAGTACTGGGGATCGTGGCCCACGATGGCGCGTTTGCGGAGTTCCTGACACTGCCACTCGAGAATCTGCATTTGATTCCTGCGAACGTGAGCGATGAAAAGGCAGTGTTCATAGAACCGCTGGCTGCGGCGTGCCAGATTCTCGACCAACTCGACATACGCCAGTTCCCTGCTGCCGCCCTACTGGGCGATGGTAAGCTCGCCCAATTAATTGCCTGTGTTTTGCAAGCTGCGGGGACGCGCGTGACCATGTACGGAAAGCACGTCAGCAAGCTGGCGCTTGCGTCGCGGGTGGGCGTGGCAACCAAGCAAATCCACGGCGACGCAGGTGATCTCAAGCGCGTACAGGAAAACTATCGCCTGGTGGTCGAAGCCACCGGCTCGCCCACAGGCCTTGCGTTGGCGCAGCAAATGACGGAGCCGCGCGGCACGCTGCTGCTGAAATCGACGTTTCACGGCGCGGCGCCTGTGGAAACCTGGCCCATGGTGGTCAAGGAAATTACCGTGGTCGGTTCGCGCTGCGGCCCCTTCGCCAAGGCCATCGCTCATCTTCACTACGGGAAATTAAACCCCACACCCCTCATCTCGCGCACCTTCGCGCTGGCCGATGCGGCGAAGGCCATCGCCTATGCGCAAGAACGCGGTGCGATGAAGGTTCTTCTCAAAAATATTTGATTACAACCGGTTGATGCAGGAGGCGACGCATGCGGCGCCGAAGCCGTTGTCAATGTTGACGACGGTGACGTTGGAGGCGCAGGAGTTGAGCATGCCCAGCAGCGCGGCGACGCCATCGAAACTCGCGCCGTAACCGGTGCTAGTCGGGACAGCGATCACCGGCACTCCCACCAGGCCGCCGACCACGCTGGGCAGCGCGCCTTCCATTCCAGCGGCGCAGATGATGACGCGGGCGTCGGCCAGTTCGCGGCGGTGTTCGAGCAGACGATGAATGCCGGCAACGCCCACGTCAAACAATTGCGCCACGCGGTTGCCCATCATTTGCGCGGTCAACACCGCCTCTTCCGCCACGGGAATATCGCTGGTACCCGCGGAGACAACCAGGATCGTTCCCTTCCCGCTGATTTCCTTGCTGCGCTCGATGGTAATCACGCCGGAGAGCGTATGAAATTTTGCTTCGCGCGCCACGCCCTTCACTGCCGCGAAGATCTTCGCGTCTGCTCGCGTCACCAGCACATTGTGGCGCGAGGCTTTCTTGCTGACCATCGCGCGAACGATTTCCGCCACTTGGGCCGGCGTCTTGCCCTTGCCGAAAATCACCTCAGCGTAGCCCTGGCGCAGCGCGCGGTGGTGATCCACCTTGGCAAAGCCGATGTCTTCGAACGGCAGATGCTTCAGCCGCTCCGCGGCGGCGGCCGGAGAAAGCGTCCCGGCGTGAATTTCCTCTAGAATTTTCAGCAGATCCGTCTGGTTCATGCGATTCGACCGGGAAATAGTCTAGCACCACACCGCTTTGCGCATGGCTGCGCGGCATCTTGACTTCGCTTTGTGCGGCTGCGAGACTGGTTCTTCCGCACTGATTTCCATGCCTTCCAACAAAAGACTAACGATTACCGTGGGTGTGACCGGCGCCAGCGGCGCAATTTTCGCGCAAAAGACGCTGGCTTTGCTCGAAGAGGACTCCCGCGTCGCGCGCATTCACCTGGTGGTCACAGAAACCGGGCAACGCCTGTTTGCCGAGGAGCTTCGCATTCCTTCCGGCGACTTGAAAAAGCTGCCCGAACGGGTGCTGGGCCGCGCGCCGAAAAAAATTGAAGTGCTCTCCAACAAGGACGTGGGTGCGTCGATAGCTTCGGGCAGCTATGCCGTGGACGCAATGATCGTGATCCCCTGCACCGTGGGCGCGCTGGCCGCGATCGCCTGCGGCACCTGTGACGACTTGGTGGCGCGCGCCGCCGACGTAATGCTCAAAGAGAGCCGCAAGCTGATCCTGTGCGTGCGCGACACGCCGTTCAATCGCATTCACCTGGAAAACATGCTGTGCGCGCAAGCAGCCGGCGCGATGATCATGCCGGTGGTGCCGTCGTTTTACCACCTGCCGAAAACGATTGACGACCTGGTGACGCAATACGTCTGCCGCGTACTGGCACAAGCCGGGGTGCCGCAGGAAAAAATGTTTCGCTGGACCGGCAGCGCCTCTGCCCGGAAAAAGAAGAGCTGACTCATGGCCGGCCGCATCCGCACCATTCTCGAAATGATCAAGTTCGAGCACTCCGTGTTTGCGTTGCCATTTGCGCTGACCGGAGCGTTGCTGGCCGCGCGCGCAACGGCCCACGGCTGGCCAACGCTCCGGCAGATCTTGTGGATTGTGGTCGCGATGGTGGCGGCGCGTTCCTCGGCCATGACCCTCAATCGCATCGCCGACCTGCGCTATGACAAGGAAAATCCCCGCACCAAGATGCGCGCGCTGGCCACCGGCGCGCTTTCCGTTTCGTTTGCCTGGACCTTCACGCTGATCGCCGGGGCGGTATTTTTTCTTGCGGCTTGGCGGCTGAACCCGCTGGCGCTGAAACTGGCGCCCTTGGCAATTGTGGTTCTGTTCTTTTATTCGTACACGAAGCGCTTCACCAACTGGTCGCATCTGTTTTTGGGCTTCGCGCTGGGCATCTCTCCTGCGGCGGCGTGGATTGCCATTACCGGCAGCCTCGATTGGCACATGCTGATCCTGTGCGGCGCAGTGACGCTGTGGGTGGGGGGCTTCGATGTGCTCTATTCCTGCCAAGACGTGGAATTCGACCACGGCGCGGGGCTCTACTCGGTGCCGAAGCGCTTCGGCATCGCCAATGCGCTGCGCATCGCGCGCGCCATGCACATCGGTGTGGTGGCGCTGCTGACTTGGCTGGCGTGGAGCTTTGGCCTGCCCTGGCCGGCCTGGGTGGGCATCGTGGTGGTGGCCGTGCTGCTGGCGTACGAGCATTCCCTGGTGAAGGCCAACGATTTGAGCAAGCTGAACGCTGCGTTTTTCACAGTAAACGGCTATATTAGTATGTTGTTCCTGGTGTTCTGGGGCGCTGCGGCAGCTCTTTGGCGCGTTTGAACCGTTCGATTTTTCCGTAATACGAATTCGAGTGACGGCAGGAGGATTTGCCTGTCTAATGGAATGAGAAACCTGTGGCTGAACTGACGATTCAAGATTCCACGCTGAAACCCATCGCCGAGAAGGTGCTGGCCGGCGAACGCCTTTCCTTTGACGACGGCGTGGCCTTGTTCCGCTCGCCTGACCTGCTCAGCGTGGGCTGGCTGGCGAACTATGTGCGCGAAAAACGCCATGGCAATGTCACCTATTACAACGTCAACCGCCATATCAATCCCACCAACGTCTGCGTCGCGCATTGCAAGCTGTGCGCTTTCGGCCGCGATCCGCAAGCCCCCGGCGCGTACACCTACGCGCTCGAAGAGGTCTACCAGCGCGCGGCGCAAGGTGTTCGTGAAGGCGCCACCGAATTTCACATCGTCGGCGGCCTGCACCCGGACCTCTCCTTCGGCCATTTTCTCGAGATGATCAGCGGGCTGAAGCAGCGCCACCCGCACGTGCACCTGAAAGCGTTCACCATGGTGGAGGTGCACTACTTCGCGCGCATCGCGAAGCTCACTATTGAAGAAACGCTTCAAAAGATGAAGGACGCCGGCGTGGACTCCTGCCCGGGCGGCGGCGCAGAGATTTTCCATCCCCGCGTGCGCAAGATTATTTGCGACCACAAGGTCAGCGGCCGCATGTGGCTGAGCATCGCGAAAAAAGCGCATCGCATCGGCTTGCGTTCGAATGCCACGATGCTTTACGGCCACGTGGAAACCATGGAAGAGCGCGTAGACCACCTGGTGCTCTTGCGCGAGGCACAGGACGAAACCCACGGCTTCGTAGCGTTTATTCCACTGGCGTTTCACCCGGACAACACTGCGCTATCGCATATTCCCAAGCCCAGCGGTTACGACGATCTCCGCTGCATGGCTGTGTCGCGTCTGATGCTCGACAATTTCGACCACATCAAGGCTTACTGGATCATGCTGACGCCCAGCATCGCGCAAATCGCCCTGCGCTTCGGCGCCAACGATCTGGACGGCACGGTGGTGGAGGAAAAGATTTACCACGACGCCGGTGCGAAAACTTCCGAGTACACGCCGCTTGGCGAGCTCCAGCGCCTGATTCGCGCCGCCGGCCGCGTTCCCGTCGAGCGCGACACGCTCTACAATCCCGTTGATCGCAGCAAGCTTCCTCCCATCGTGCCGGCCACGCCTCCGGGCCTCGTCTCACTCAGTGTCTAAAACTCCTTCCCAAACACTGCCCAGTAACGGGCACTAGGGACATTCGCGTCTTACAGGCGATAGGTCTCTACGAGAGGGGAACCTACTTAATGCGCACGATTCTGCTGCTCACGATTTCCAACATCTTCACGACTTTTGCGTGGTGCGGCCACTTGAAATATCGCAACGTGGCTTTCGGGAAGGTCGTGGACGCCAGCTGGGACATCGCGTTTTTTAAATATTGCTTCCAGGTTCCCGCGAACCACATCGGCTCGTACGTATTCAGCGCCGCACAGCTAAAGACCATCCAGGAAGTCATCACTCTTTCCGTCTTTTCGGTGTTTTCGATCCTGTACCTCGGCGAGCCCATGAAGCGCAACTACCTCGTCGGCTTCGGCTTCATCACCCTTGCGGCCTTCTTCATCTTCCACCAGTGGTAGAATGCCCTTCTGGCCTACGTATCCAGGGCAGGGCTCCGTGAATCCAAGACCCCAGTACCGCAGGCCGAAGTTATTCCGAAGGAGATACTCAATATGCAGCGCAAAGCTTCCGCAGTGTGGCAAGGCGATCTGAAAACCGGAAAAGGCTCTATCTCCACTGATAGCGGCGTATTGAAAGAAACACAATATTCGTTTTCAACACGCTTTGAAAACGGCGTGGGCACCAATCCCGAAGAACTTCTGGCGGCGGCGCATGCCGGGTGCTTCACCATGGCGCTTTCCGCGCAGCTTGCCGGCGCGGGGATGGTCGCCTCAAAGCTCGAAACCACCTGCACCATTTCACTCGAGAAGGTCGGTGACGGCTTCTCCATCACCAAGAGTCATCTGGAGCTTGTGGCCACCATTCCCAACGCCGACAAAGCCAAGTTTGACGCCGCGGTAAAAGGAGCAGAAACCGGCTGCCCCGTTTCCAAGCTTTACAAGGCTGAGATTTCGGTGAACGCGCGGTTGGTGACCTCGATATCCGCTTGATTCGCAGCTTCGCACGCACGAAAAAGGCAGGCGCGGCATGATTCCCGCTCCGGGTGTATTTATCGCCGGCCTGGTGATTTTCTGGATCGTGCTGTGGGACGCCTTTGAAGCCATTATCCTGCCGCGCCGCGTTACGCGAAAGATTCGCCTGGCGCGTTTCTATTACAAATTCACGTGGATCAGCTGGCGCTTCTACGCGAGTCTGATCCATTCGAAAAAACGACGCGAATCGTTCCTGGGATACTACGGTCCGATTTCCCTGCTGATCTTGATCGGCGTATGGGCAGTGGGGCTGATTCTGAGCTTTGCGATGATGCAATACGGCTCGGGTTCCGCGATCAACGTCGCGGGAACGACGCCCGGCTTCTATACGGACTTGTACCTCAGCGGGACGACCTTCTTCACCTTGGGCCTGGGCGATGTGGTTCCGCGCTCGGGTTTCTCGCGCTTCCTTGTTGTCGCGGAATCCGGCCTTGGCTTCGGATTTCTAGCCGCAGTCATCGGTTATCTGCCGTTCATCTACGGAGCCTTCGGTGAGCGCGAAACCGAAATTGTGCTGCTTGACGCGCGCGCCGGGACGCCACCCACCGCAGGCGAGCTTCTGCTGCGCCACTCCTATCCGGGAGGACATGACTCGCTACGCAGGCTCTTTCTGGACTGGGAGCGCTGGTCCGCTAAGCTGCTCGAAAGCCATCTTTCTTATCCGCTCCTGGCTTACTTCCGCTCACAGCACGACAACCAGTCCTGGATCGGCGCCATGACCGCGATTCTCGACGCTTGCGCGCTCACGATCTCCGGGATCGAAGAGGTCTGCGCCAAGCAGGCGCAGCTCACGTTTGCCATCGCGCGCCATGCGGTTGCTGACCTTTGCCAGGTGTTTGGGGCTATGCCCGTTGCTCCGCCACAGGACCGCCTTCCCGCGGAAACGCTACAGATCATCCGCGACACCCTGGCGCAACACGGCACCGTGCTGATGCATACGCCGGAAGCTGAGCAAAAGCTCATCGAACTTCGCAAGTTATACGAGCCCTATGCCTTCGCGCTCGCCGAGCAGTTTCAACAGACGCTTCCCACCTGGATCCCAGCGAAAAAGACCAAGGACAACTGGCAAACCACCGCCTGGGCCAAGAAAATGGGCAACGGCGAAAAAGCGGCCGCGTTGATTCACGACGACCACTTCTGACACCGTGCGGTAACCGGTGGAGCGCCGGCCGCCTGCCATTTCGGCGCTGGACTTCCTTCCCTTTCCCGCTATCTTTGTGTCTCCGGATGCATGCCGGTGTCATCAAACGAAATTACAATGCGACATCACGACTCTTTGGGAGCATTCCAATGAAAGCCATTCAAGTCCATCAGTTTGGCGGCCCTGAAGCTTTGCAGTTGCAGGAAGTCCCCACACCGAAGCCCGGCCCTGGGCAGGTGCTCGTTCGCGTGCATGCCGCGGGTGTGAATCCCTATGACACCTATATGCGCGCCGGCACCTACGCCGTTAAGCCGCCGCTGCCGTATACGCCCGGATCGGATGCTGCGGGCGTGGTGGAAGCCGTCGGTGAGGGCGTCGTGCGCTTCAAAATGGGTGCGCGCGTGTATACCGCGCAGACGGTGACGGGTGCGTACGCCGAGTATGCTCTAGCGCTCGAAGCGCAATTGCAGCCATTGCCGGACAAAATTTCGTTCGCGCAAGGCGCCGGGATCTGGGTGCCCTATGGCACGGCCTTTACCGCGCTGAACCACCATGCTCATGCGCGCCCCGGGGAGACGCTGCTGATTCACGGCGGGAGTGGCGGAGTGGGAACGGCGGCCATTCAGTTCGCGCGCGCCATGGGCATGACCGTTTTCGCCACTGCAGGAACGCCCAAGGGCCTCGACCTGGTGAAGAAAGAAGGAGGGCACGCGGCGTTCGACCACAAGAAGCCGGGCTATACGGATGAAATCATTAGAGCGACTGGCGGGCGCGGTGTGGATGTGATCCTCGAAATGCTTGCCAACGTGAACATGATGAGCGATCTGCAGATGCTGGCGATGAACGGCCGCTTGATCATCATCGGCAATCGCGGCGAGATCACCATCAATCCACGGCTGTTTATGCACAAGCGCGGCACCGCGAAAGGCTTTACGCTGTGGGCCGCGACGCCGACGGAATTGACCGAATGCTACGCCGCCATTGGCGCGGGCCTTGAAAATGACACTTTGCGCCCAATCGTCGGGAAAGAACTTCCACTGAAGGACGCTGCGCAAGCCCACGTGGACGTGCTCGCTCCCGGCGCCCACGGCAAGATTGCCTTGGTGCCATAATTTACCAACGCCAGGACACAGAGTCGGAATATGAGGAGGTCTTAAAGCGTCCGGAGCACCGACTGGTTCACTGGCTGACGGAAGAAAGCGTAGACGCCTTCATTTCAGAACTAGCCGCTCTAGCTGAACCTGTAGAGATGCATTTCAGCTGGCGACCTCAGAGTGCTGATCCCGGCGACGAGATGGTGTTGCAAACCGCGATAAATGGCGCTGCAGACGTTTTGATCACATTGAAGGTTCGGGATTTCAATGCAGCGGAAAGATTCAGGATCCGAGTGGTGCGGCCGGGTGAGTTTTTAAGGAGCAGATTTAATGAGTAAGGGAACTGTGTGGTCGTGGCCGAAAAAAGTCGGAGTCGTGGAAACTGCCGCGGTGTTCCTGCGCAAGCGCGGGGTCTGCAACGGAGCA
Organism: Candidatus Acidiferrum sp.; assembly: GCA_035262705.1. Taxonomy (GTDB): domain Bacteria; phylum Acidobacteriota; class Terriglobia; order Acidiferrales; family UBA7541; genus Acidiferrum. Next base: position 25,681 of record DATFSI010000178.1, read on the forward strand.
AGCTATTAACCTTCCTCAAGAAGGCCCCGGTCAATCAGCCTGAAGAAGACGACAGGGTTCGTTAGCTTCCGCCCGGCTTCAACCTGCTCGCCAGCCAATAGCAAAAAACAGCAAGCCGGCAGCGGCGCCGCCGAGGACGAGCCAGGTGGAATTGAGTTTGTAGAGGAAGACGAGCGCGGCGCTGATGACAGCGAGAATTATGGCGGGGAGATTCACCAGTGCTGCGCGGCCGAATTGCCACCCCACATAAGCCATCAGCGCGACCGCGGCAGCGTTTACGCCATCCAGGAATGCGCCGGCCAACGGCGACTTGCGCAGCCGCGGCAGTGAGCCTGACGTTGCAGCGACATAGACAAAGGCCGGCACAAACATGCCGACGGTGGCGAGCGCAGCGCCCTTCCATCCGGCAATCAAATAGCCGATGAATGTGGCCACGGTGAACAACGGCCCGGGCGTGGCCTGGCTGACGGCCACGGCGTCTAGCAATTGCGCGTCGCTCAGCCAATGGAGTTTCAATACGAGGTCCGCGCGGAGGACAGGCAGCAGAATGTAGCCGCTGCCGACGAGAACCGCACCTATTTTCAGGAAATAGAGAAATACAGGCAGAACGCCGAGCGATGCTGCAGTGCTCCCAGAACCGCCCGCCGCAAGCCAAGCGCCGATTGCAGCGGGCCTGCTGACGAGGGTCTTGCCTTCGCGGAGGAGCATCCACAAAAATCCCGCTCCCAACAAAAGCAGGATCGCGTGAACGCCCAGAACAGCCAGAGCAATCGCGGCCACGGCCAGCAGGGTCAGCGGTACGCTGCGGAGCGCTGTTTTGCCCAGGTTCCAGACTGCCTGAGCCACGAGCGCCACGACGACCGGCTTGATTCCAAACAGCAGCCCGCTGACCTGCGGTACAGCGCCAAACTTCACGTAAGCCCACGCGAGCCCAACCACCAGTACTGCCGCGGGCAAAATGAAACATGCTCCCGCAACGGTGAGCCCCGCCAAGCCGGCACGAATCTCGCCGAGATAGATCGCGAGCTCCGTGGAACTCGGCCCCGGGAGAAGGCTGACGGCTCCAACCAAGTCCAGAAAGCGTTCGCGTGTGACCCAGCCGCGCCGGCGCACGAAATTTTCTTCCATCATGGCGACATGCGCGGCCGGCCCGCCGTAGCCCACAAAGCCCAGGCGGAGGAATTCCTTGGCCACTTCGAAAAAGCTCCCAGGCGGTCTGGTAGTTTGGCTGGTTTTGTTTGTCATCGGTTCTACAGTGCCCTCGGTAGTGGTACCTCGATGTGATTAACTCCCAGACCTTTTTCAGGTTGGCGATGAAATCCTCGTGCTGCTTCCTGCCGATGCCGTGCGCAGAGAAATCATGTGGTGTCCAGAATAAACAGTTTAGATAAAAAGTTGGGACCAAAGAAGGCATCCTGCAGTTCGATCCGGCCGACGATTGCCTTGTTGAACGAGGTCAATTCTTCAGAGGGAACCCAGAACTCCTGATGCTGAGAGGAACCCACAAATGTGAGGCTCGAAATTCAGGTGGATGGTCGCTCTGGACCGAAAATGCAGTTACAAATCCGGCGAAACCAGACTTTTCATCTTTATGTATTTCCAGTCGCGCAATTTGCCGGGCATACGCTTCATTTGTCACCGGGTAGAAAATCGGCTGGCGCGGCAAACGCAGAGAAAACTCTCGCATTCCCGTATCCCAAATCAGGGCCAATTCGTGAAGCCCAACCGGGCGAAAAGGTTAGTAGTCATTTTTCAAGATGTGCATAGTTTGTATTCGGTTCGAAAGCCATCCGCTAATCAAAAGAACGTAGAACGGAACGTAGATCAGCCACTGGAAAAACGGGTCGAAATGGAATTCTCCGAGGATGCCGTAGTCAATGAGCACGTTGTAGGACAAAAATTGCAGCACGGTCAGCAGCAGCCAGGCAGGATTCGGGAAGAAGCAAAGCAGCGGCACAATCCAGGTGAAATACCACGAATAGCCGTTGGGCCAGAACGCGAGGCTGGCGCCCATCAGAAGATAGGCGGCGCGCGCGGGCTCGGCGCCTTTCCATGCGAGCCAGAGCGCGAGTCCCCAGATCACCGCGCCACTTCCCAGCGTCGGGACACGCGATGCACCTCCGGTGAGCCAATCCATCACCGCAAACAGGCTTGCGTTGTTGTTTTTCCAGTTCGCTTCGTAGTGCGCCAGGTTGGCGCGAAACGCGACGAGCGCTCCCCAATACGGGAGCAGCACCAGCACACATGCCACGGCCGCCAGCGCCGCGGCTAACCAGCCCGTGCGCTTCTCCGGCCATCCTGCCCTGCGAATCCATACGGGCAGCAACACGGCGGGAAATACCTTGGCCATCGCGGCCAGTGCCGTCGGGACACTCGCCAGTGCCGGCCGCTTCCTGATTAGCGCAAGGCCGGCAACGATGCCGAGCAGCGCCAGTACATCGTTGTGCCCGCTGCCGGCAAATTCCACAATGACCAATGGATTCCAGGCGTACACCGCCACGCGAAACGCGCGGTCCGGCGCTCCGCGAAAAACCCCCATCAACAACGCCAGTACCATAAGATCCGCCGCCTCGAACGGCACCTTGAACGCCGTCGGCCCGGGGAACACCTTCCATGCCGCGCGATAAAGCAGCTCCGTTGCCGGCGGGTAAATCGTCGGCGTTTCGCGCCCCGGCATAATCTGCCAATAGTGATCGCGCAGAGCCGCCAGCCGCGGGTCGTTCGGCGCCACCGCGTAGGGATTCCAGCCGTGTGCTTGCACCTTGGCGTCCCAGCGATAGCGCTGCAAATCATCGGAAAGCGTCGGCAGCATAGGCCAAAGTGTGGCGCGGAACACAAGCGCCCCAAAAATGAGTAAACTATAGACCGCCCGCGAAGCGCCCGTGTGGTCGAAGCCGTACAACGCAATCAGATACACCACGCCGGCGGCCAGCGCCAGCACCATAAACGCAATCGCGTGGTTTTTCAGGTAATACAGGCTGTGCATCCGCAGGTAAAGCGCTTCCAGCAGCGCGCCTGCCCCCAGCAGCCCGACGAGCTTCAGGCGTTCAGTTCGCGTTTCGGAAAGCATTCGGAGAGACACGCATCTTGTTGAACTTCGCTGCAACCTTTTTCATCGTGGCCGCACAGGGCGGCCTGAGCCACTACTGGCACAAAATCACCGACAAAACCTTCACGGGAGTCTACAACGCCAACGCCTTCGACCTGGCGATGATGATTCCCTACTTCATCGTGCTGTTCGTTCTCGCCGCTTACGGCCTGCACCGCTACGTGCTGCTCTACGACTACTTTGTGTATCGCAAAAATATTCCGCCGGCTCCGCTGCCGGTGGAAAACTGGCCCAAGGTTACCATACAGCTTCCCATCTTCAACGAACGCTACGTGATCGAGCGCCTCGTTGATGCGGTAGCGCAGTTCGATTACCCGCGCGAACTGCTGGACTTTCAGGTGCTGGACGACTCCACGGATGAAACGCGGGAAGTCGCACGCGCCTGCGTGGAGCGCCACGCTCTACAGGGTCTGCCGATTAGCTATATCCATCGCACCAACCGCGAAGGGTTTAAGGCAGGGGCCCTGGAAAATGGTTTGAAGACGGCGCAGGGCGAATTTGTGGCCATCTTTGACGCCGATTTTATTCCGCAGCCAGATTTCTTGCGCCGCACGATTCCCTACTTTCTCGATCCCGCCGCGGACGGCAAAATCGGCATGGTGCAGACGCGCTGGACGTATCTCAACAGCGACTATTCCCTGCTCACGCGCGTGGAAACGATTCTGCTCGATGGGCATTTTGTGATCGAACACGGTGGCCGTTCCCGCCGCGGCACTTTCTTCAATTTCAACGGCACCGCCGGCGTATGGCGCCGCGTGGTGATTGGCGACGCCGGCGGCTGGCAGCACGACACGCTGACCGAAGACACCGATCTTTCCTACCGCGCGCAACTCAGGGGCTGGAAATTTTTGTACTTGCCGGAAATTGAGTGTGCCTCTGAACTCCCCGTGGACATGAACGGCTTCAAGGCTCAACAAGCACGCTGGGCCAAAGGCCTGATGCAGACCGCCAAGAAAATCCTTCCCCAGGTATTTCGCTCCGATGCGCCATTTCACGTGAAGTCTGAAGCGTTTTTCCATCTGACGGCGAATATTTCGTATCCTCTGATGGTGCTGCTCTCCACCATGCTGCTGCCCGCGATGATCGTGCGCTTTTATCAGGGCTGGTTCCAGATGCTGGTGATTGACCTGCCGTTGTTTCTGGCGTCAACCTGCTCGATTTCGAGTTTTTATCTGGCGGCACAGAAAGAGCTGCGGCCCAAGTCCTGGCTAACCACGTTTCTTTATATGCCGTTCGTGATGGCCACGGGCATCGGCATCAGTGTGCGCAACGCTCAGGCGGTGATCGAAGCTATCATCGGCAAAAAATCCGAATTTGCGCGCACGCCGAAATTCAAGATTGAAGGGAAGTCCGGCACCTTTGCGGCAAAGAAATATAAGAACAAGGCCGGCTGGATGCCCTATTTCGAAGTCGCTCTCGGCCTCTATTTCGCTCTCACGGTGATTTACGCCATTACCAACGAAAATTACGCCACCGTTCCGTTCCTGCTTCTTTTTGTGTGGGGTTATCTCTACACGGGATTCATGTCGCTCAGCCAGTCGTGGTTTGCGCACCTGCGCTTCGGCGTGAACGCACCGGAAATGCGCCCCGCCTCCTCCGGCGCTCCGGGATTCTAAGTTTTTTTGAATTCGCATAGCTTGCCGATCTAAAGATCGGCCACTACACAAAGCGAATTCGTTATAGAATCAAGACGCAGCCCTTCCGCCAGTTTTCCTTCGCTCCAATTTGGAGGTCCTATGAAAACGCATGGCTTGCCGCTATTTTTCTAGCGGCCCTCGTACCCGTACCGCGCGCCGATGATCCGCAAGTCTCCAAAGAAGGTAAGGCTTGCCTGGAATGCCATTCTGATTCGACGCCGGGGATCGTCGAACAATGGAAATCCAGTGCGCATGCCGAAGCGGGCGTGGACTGCTATTCGTGCCATCAGGCAGGCGAACATGATCCGGCGACGTTTGACCACTACGGCCACAAGATCGCCGTCATCGTCACCCCGAACTATTGCGGACGATGCCACTCGCAAGAGGTGCGCGAATTTGAGCAAAGCCATCACGCCGACGCCGCGAAATTCATCGGGTCGCTCGACAACATGATCGGCGAAATCATCGAAGGCGGGCCCGCGGCCAACAACGGCTGCCGCCAGTGCCACGGCAGCATCGTGAAATGCACAGGAGAGGGGCAATTCGATCCCTCCACGTGGCCGAACAGCGGCATCGGCCGCGTGAATCCCGATGGCAGCAAGGGCTCTTGCGCCGCGTGCCACGGACGGCATTCGTTGAGTTCGGCCACGGCGCGCATGCCGGAGAACTGCGGGAAGTGCCACATGGGGCCGGATCATCCGCAGATCGAAATCTTCAACGAGTTGAAACACGGCATCCAGTACCGCGCGAACATGGCGAAGATGAATCTCGACTCGAAATCGTGGGTTGTCGGAAAGGATTACTACGCCGCGCCGACTTGCGCCACCTGCCACATGTCCGCCACCTCCAATCAGAAGGTCACGCATGACGTTGGCGACCGCATTAGCATGACGCTGCGCCCAGCTATTTCGACGAAACTCGATAACTGGGAGCGCCCCCGCCTGGCCATGCAGGACGTCTGCTCGAACTGCCACTCCACCGGATGGGTGAAGAATTTCTACAAGCAGTACGAAGCCACCGTGGAGCTCTACAACGAAAAATTCGCCAAACCCGCGAAGTCCATCATGGACAAGCTGTACGCCGCGAAAAAGCTGACGGGGACGCTATTCGACGAAAAAATCGAGTGGACCTACTACGAGCTGTGGCACCACCGGGGCCGCCGCGCGCATGGGCGCTTCGATGATGGGTCCGGACTACACCCAGTGGCACGGATTTTTCGAAGTGGCCAAGACGTTTTACACCGAGTTTATTCCCGAAGCCGAACGCCTGATGCCAGGGGTCACCGCCGATGTGATGATGTCCGACTATCACAAGTGGACGCGGGGGCTTTCGAAAGAGGAACTGCAACAGCAGATCGATTTCTATAAACAGCGGTACAAGCAATAATTTTCGCCAATCGCTGCAGAAATCTTGCCTGATTAGGGAAAGCGGAGGAAGCTGACAGCATGTTTTCCTGGACCCGCGCGGTTACGCGCTACATCACCGCCGAGGAACTGGTCAACACACTTACGCACGGTGCGGGCATGGCCGCCAGCGTGCTGGGATTCGTGGTGCTGCTAGTCGTGGCCATTCTGCGCGGAGGCCCATGGCAGATTGTGGGCTGCGCGATCTATGGGGCAACGCTAGTCTGCCTCTATGCAGCCTCCACTTTTTATCACGGCGTCTCTTCGCCGCGCGCCAAACGCGTGCTGCACATCTTCGATCATTGCGCCATCTACCTGCTGATTGCGGGTACCTACACGCCGTTTCTGCTGGTCAACCTGCGCGGAAGTTGGGGCTGGACGCTGCTGGCGGTGATCTGGATCTGCGCCGTGCTGGGCATCCTGTTCAAACTGTGGTTCGCCGATCGCTTCCCGATTTTTTCCGTGTCGGCATATCTAGCCATGGGGTGGCTGGGCGTTATCGCGGCGCGACAGGTGTACGCGTGTGTTCCGCTCACGGGGGTGGTGTGGATCGTGCTCGGCGGGCTGGCATATTCTATCGGCGTGGTATTTTACGCCTGCAAAAAGATTCCCCATCACCACGCCATCTGGCACCTGTTGGTGATGGCCGGCAGCACGTGCCACTACGTTGCGATTTTCTACTCCGTTTTCAAGCGCTGACGAATCGGTCGCGGGTTGCTTTTCAGCCGCAGATCATCCCTTGGCGGCTTGCGCCAGCCAGGTCTCCAGCAACGGAATATATTTGGGATCGAGATCCACGAAGACGACGCCCGCTCCCACGTTGGGCTGGGAATAGACGATACGGCCTTTGGTCTGGATAACGTTGGCCTCTTCCTTCCAGATTTTCAGCATGATCATGGTGTTGACGGGAAAGGGATTCATCATGTCCAGGTAGCAGCCGTTGCGGCTCAGTTCGCTGACCCGCGAGTTGACGCGCACGGAAGATTTTTCCTCCAGCAATTCGGCGCTGGCAAAGAACATGTATCTGGGCGTGCGGCGTCGGTCGCGTTCCATCGATCCTCCCGGTCGTGTGGGCACGGGTCTTGTGTGAAGCGGGTCCCGCTTGTACGTCTCTCTTATCATCTCCCGCTTTGCGCAAAAAAGCTGGCCGATTTGCTCTGAGCGCCACTATCTCGAAAGCTCCGGATGTGATTGCTGTAGTAGGTGGCACGGCATGGCGGCTGCTTGTTTTATACTGACAGTAGGTCGATGGAGCAAACACATGATGGATGATAAAGACGAACGAGGAACGAGCCGGGTGCGGCTGATTCTGGTTGCGCTGATTCTGATCCTGGCTGCGTATTGGGCTGGCTCGCGGTACGGCCCGCATCAGGCCAAGGAGGTGGAAGCACGGCGTATGGCCGCCTCCATCTCTCCGCGGCCCGCGGGCCTGCCTGCGGCGAGTGCTCCGGAGCATCCGGGGATCCTGACCGAGGACGAATCGATCAACGTGCGGATTTACAAGCAGGCTTCGCCGGCAGTGGCCAACGTCTTGACGAAGGCTACGGAATACGACTTCTTCATGGATCCGGTGCCGGTGGAGGGCGCGGGCTCCGGCTTTCTGATTGATCCGCGCGGATACATCCTGACAAATTTCCACGTGGTCGCGGGCGCGCAGACTATTGAAGTGATCCTCGGCGACAAAAGCCGCTATCCGGCAAAATTCGTCGGCGCCGACCAGCGCAATGACGTGGCGCTGCTGAAGATCGACACCAAAGGCAAACAGCTCGCCGCGCTGACGCTGGGCGATTCTTCAACCCTTCAGGTGGGCCAAAAAGTCCTTGCGATCGGCAATCCGTTTGGGTTTCAGTCCACGCTGACCACCGGCGTGGTCAGCGCACTGGGCCGCACGGTGCAGACGAGCCAGAGCACGTTCATTGACGAGGCGATCCAGACCGACGCCTCCATTAACCGGGGGAATTCCGGCGGGCCGCTGATCAACACACGCGGAGAGGCGATCGGAATCAATTCGGCAATTTACACGCCGTCGGGGACCGCGGCGGGTATCGGCTTCGCGATTCCCATCAACACGGCGAAGCTGATTGCCAACGACCTGATTACCGAGGGTAAGGTGCGCCGGGCATACCTGGGCGTCAGCACTCTGGAACTTACCGGTTGGCTGTCGGAAGCGCTCGATTTGCCGGTGCAGGAAGGGTTGCTGGTGGAGCAAGTCACAAAAGGCGGCCCGGCAGCGACGGCGGGGATTCACGGCGGCGACCGCACGGTGCAATCCGGAATGCGGCGGCTCTTTATCGGCGGCGATGTTATTATCGGAATTGACGGCCAGAAAGTGGCGAATCAGTTCGATATGAACGTACTGCTGAACCGCAAGCGACCCGGAGATAGTGTGACCGTTACCATCTATCGCGGTGCGAAAAAGGTGGACATCCCCGTGAAGCTGGGTGAGCGCGACGGAAATTAAGCTTCAGGGTTCGATTTCCCGGCGATAACGATCACGTTCCTCTTCGTTGAAGGAAAACCAGCCCTCAGCGATGTCTCGCACACGCTCGAGTTCCTTCTGCATCTCTTCGTGCTTGGCTTTAATCATTTCGGCGTCGGCATCTCGTGAAACGCGAATCGGGTTGCCGGCAATGATCACGGAGCGCGCAAACAGTCCCGGCAGCAGGAAATGATCCCAGGTTTTTTCGATGGTTTTTCCGCGATCGACACCGATATGAAACACCTGAATCGGCGCGCCGGTCATGCGCGCCAGCAGCACCGGGCCGACCTTGGCGACATAGCGCGGCCCTCGCGGTCCGTCAATGGTAAAACCTGCATCAAGCCCTTCGCGGAGTCGCCGCGCCATCACCTGCAAGCCACGCAAGCCTCCGCGCGAGGAGCTGCCTTGCGCCGTGCCAAATCCGAGGCGCTCGATCACTTTGCGCGTCCACTGGCCGTCAAAGGCGGTGGTGTTCATGATCACGATGCCGCGGTTTCGGCCATACCAGGTGATGGGCAGAATCACGCGGTGCCAGAACGCCCAGATGCATGGATGATTGTGCGGCGGAAGCCGGTCCATTCGCGAGCGCCCGAGGACCTCAAATCGCAACGTGGGACCGAGCACACGAATAAAGGTGTAAACGACGGCGGCAATGATGGGAATCTGGATGCGGCGGCTCCAGGGCAAGTCGGGCAGTCGCGTATCATACTGCGCGCTGACGGCAGGTTCCTGCGCTTGGCCCTGAATGTCTGGAGTTTCCATTTTCCTATAGTATATAGAGACTCTGAATCGCTCCGCCTCGGATGGAGACCCGGGAAGTGACCCGAACCTCAGACCACAGAACATGGCGCAGAGTCCGCGGGCTTCTGCTGTTGGGAAGTCTGTACGCTATTTTTCTAACTGGCCGCGCCGCAAGCGAAGACAACCCGCCGGCGGATACGGTTGGCGTGATCGAGGGCGAAGCCATCTCCGTGGAGGGGCCCATGGCCGTGGAGGTGGTGGACGGCCAGGTGAAGACGGCTTTGCGGAGTGGCAGCAAGGTCAACGTAAAGAGCGGCGAAGCGCGGATCAAGCTCGCCGAGGGTGGGCAGATCCTGATTTGCGGGCCGGCGCATTTTTCGGTGTTGAAAGCGGGGGGCGCGCTAACGCTGGCGCTGGATTCGGGAACGATTCACGCGCAAATTGGAAGCGAGGTTTCGCTGAACGTCTTTACGGCGCAGATCCAAGCGCACTCGATTTCGATCGGCAACGGAGCCGAGGATTTGCTGGTGGGGCTCGACAGCGCAGGGACAATGTGCATTCGCGCGAACAAAGGCGCGGTGCGCGTGGAGCAGCAGTTGACGGGACAAAGCGTAATCGTGCCCCAGGGCGGCGATGTGGGCCTAACCAACGGGCAAATCGAAAGCCTGCGGAGTTCCGGAGGACACTGCGCCTGTGAATTGCAGGCAGCCATCAAACCGATGGTGACGAAGACGGAAATAAGCCGCCTGGCAACCAGTGAAGAAATCCACAAAAAAACCGAAGCCAAGCCATCCGCTCCCACGGACCCGAAACAGGCTGAGCAGGCCGAAGAGCCGGTTTACCAGATTTTCATGCCACCGCTGCGTTACGACGCGAAGGCCAAGGTGCAGGCGGACTTCGATCCCAACCTGATCATCCTGGTGCGGCGCGTGCGGGTGCGCCCCACGCTGATCTTTCAGGGGCGCGTGGAAGGCGACCCAGTCATCGCGAAAGCAGCCGCGCCTTCGCCCGCAAAGCAGCCAAATCCCGTCAAGCCCGTCGAGGAAACGACGTGGAGTCGCCTCCGGTCGTATTGGCGTAAGCTGTGGTCGCCGTCGAGTTAGCCCCAAAGATAAAGTATTCTTCCGCGCTACACCACCAGGTACCGGACTCCGGCACAACACTGCGGTCCAAGAGCTCCACTTTGGGCCTGACCATTGCCGCCGCCGAAGGTACTACGGTAAGCGTTTCACCCAAGAGAGGCGGCTTGACGGTTGGTCAGACCATCACCAACCTGACCGCAACACTGACCGGGGATACAAACAAGGGAATGAACTGGACGATCAGCCCGAATATCGCAGGGAACCTTCAATCCCGCTTCGGGCTTGTCCGGGGAGGTCCGGCAAATAACACCTACGCCATCAGTGTCCCTGGCACCGGAGACGGCTCAAGCAGCGGACAGGTGCCCTTTAACACATGTCGGCACGCAAGCGAACTCAGCGTTTACGGCCCGAAGCCGAACTGAGTCCCTTACATTCCTTCGTAGTTGGGTCCGCCGCCACCCTCGGGAACGACCCAATCGATGATCTGATAGGGATCGGCGATGTCGCAGGTTTTGCAGTGGACGCAGTTGGCGGCGTTGATTTTGAGTTTCTGCGTAGTTCCCTCTTTGACCATTTCATAAACCGCGGCAGGACAGAAATACTGACAAGGATTGCCGAATTCTTCGACACATTTTGTGGAGCAGATGTTGAGGTCCTGCACCTTCAGGTGGCAGGGCTGATCCTCGTCGTGGCGCGTGCCGGAGTGGTAGACATCGGTGAGGCGATCGAACGTGAGCTTGCCGTCGCCTTTGAAGCGTTCGGGCGCGGGGCGACCAAAGATGGGGCGATAGGCTTCGTGGCCGGCATGGGCATGCATGGGGTCGATGAGGCCCGCGCCTCCGGTGATTTCCTGAAGGCTGGTGTAAAAAAATCCATCGAGCAGGCCGTTGCGGAAAGACTGGTGGAAGTTGCGGACTCGCCACAGTTCGTCCTTGATGTAGCTGCGATCGATTTTTTCCTTATAGAGTTTCAGCGTGTTTGCGGAGTTGTCGCCCTTTTTAAGAGTTTCGAAAATCGTCTCGGCGGCGAGCATGCCGCTCTTCATCGCCAGGTGCACTCCTTTCAGCCGCTGCGAATCGAGAAAGCTACCGGAGTCGCCGACGATAAGGCCGCCGTCGATGTAATTGCGCGGCATGGCGTACCAGCCGCCGTAAGGCAGAGACTTTGCGCCATAGCGGACCAGCTTGCCGCCTTCGAGGATGTTGTGCACGAAGGGATGCGTTTTCCAGATCTGGAACGCGGCGTGCGGATCGAAGCGGGAATTTTCATATTCCAGCGCGATGACCAGACCGATGGAGACGCGATTATTGCTGAGGCCGTAGATCCAGCCACCGCCGTACATTTTGGAAGAGACCGGCCAGCCTAGCGTGTGGGCGACGTAGCCGGGCTGGAGTTTGCCTAGTTGAATGTCCCAGAGTTCCTTGATGCCGATGCCGTAACTCTGCGGATTAATATTTTCGAGATGCTTTTTGGCGACGAGTTGCTTGGTCAGCGAGCCGCGCGTGCCTTCGGCAAGAACGGTGACTTTGGCGCGGAGTTCGTAGCCGGGAGTGTAGTTGTCCTTGGGCTTGCCGTTTTTGTCGAGGCCTTTGTCTTCCGTGATGACGCCAGCGATGCCGTCGCCTTCGTAAATTAATTCCACGCCGCCAAATTCCTTGAAGAGATTCACGCCAGCCGATTCGACGAGGCCACCAAGCCATTTCACCATCTTGCTGAGTGAAATGACGTAGTTGCCGGCGTTGTTGAACGGCGGAGGCGTAATGGGCGCGCGGTAGGAATGCTTTTCGGTGAAGAGAAGCGCGGCGGAATCGGTGACCGGCGTATCGAGCGGCGCGGACTTCTGGAAGTCCGGGACGAGTTCGGCGAGTGCCTTGGGGTTCATGATGGCGCCGGAGAGTTGGTGCGCGCCGATTTCGCGGCCTTTTTCGAGGACGTAGATGTTTTCGGTGGAAAGTTCGGACTTGGCGCCGGAGGCGTTGTGTTTTTTGATGAGGTTGGCGAGATGGAGGGCGCAGGACAGACCCGCGGGACCGGCGCCGACGATGAGGACGTCGGCTTCAAGTTGTTCGCGTTGAGTGGGCATTAGCGCATTTTAGCAGAGTCGCTGACGCATTTTCGGTAACTGCAATGGTGGCAGATACTTGCAATTCAACATCCGATTGTT
>DATFSI010000179.1:0-4412 GCA_035262705.1 Candidatus Acidiferrum sp.
CTTGGCACCGGTCACTTTTGCCAGTCCAAAGTCCAGAATCTTCGCGTGGCCCCGCTTGGTAACAAAGATATTTGCTGGCTTGATATCCCGATGGATGATCCTTTCCGAGTGGGCCGCATCCAGCGCGTCGGCGACTTGGATGGAGATATTTAGAAGACGGTTTAATTCAATAGGCTGGCCGGTGATAATGCGCTTGAGCGTCGCCCCATCCAAATATTCCATGGCGATGAAAGCTTGGCCGCCCTCTTCCCCGATATCATGAATGGTGCAAATGTTTGGATGATTCAGGGCTGATGCAGCTTTTGCCTCGCGCCGAAACCGTTCCAGAGCCTGGCGGTCGTGGGCCACTTCCTCTGGGAGGAATTTGAGGGCCACAAATCGGTCGAGGCGGGTATCTTGCACCTTGTAGACCACACCCATACCCCCGCCGCCGAGCTTTTCGAGAATGCGGTAGTGGGAGACGATCCGCCCGATGAGCGCGTCGGAGTCCGTCATAATGCCGCAATCTTAGGTTGCGACCCAAAGCAAGTCAACGAATCTGCCAAATTTTGCTGGTCGAATTCCGTTAAGCGCCAGCCAGTTCCCGGTTAACGGTGCCGGTTCAAACGGTCGATGCAACACCCCTCTAGTCACTTGACCCCATAACGCTTTTCAAGAACGACCCGTCTCCATGGCAGCTTAGCGTCCGCCGCCAGGCAGTTTCGTTCTAACGAGACCTCACCGCTCCGTGAAATTGCCGTCCTTATTGACTTACAGGAGTTAGCTTTATGTTTTGGGGGAAGGGCAGTCTGCGTAGAGTACAATTCGAGAAGGCAGGCTGCCTCAGGCATGGACAAAATTCAGGGTGCTATCGAAAATCTGTACTCCGTTTTCTCCTCATTCCGTCTGCGTGACCGGATAGAAGCCTGCAAGCACTGCCACGGCTTAAAGGATGACCAACTGATTAGGAGCAAGATCCTGCGGTCGCTTGGAGTGGATGAGCTCCATCACTACACTTGGGATGCAATGATAACGTGGGGCGATGACTACGATTTCCGTCATTTCCTTCCCAGAATCTTAGAGCTTTGCGCATTGGATGAGAGATTGACATCTCAATTCGTGGACGAGTCCATTGTTTTGGGGAAACTGAGATACGGGAAGTGGCCGACATGGCCTAAGGCGCAACGTCAGGCCGTAAGAGGCTACTTGCATGCACTGTGGGAATTGAAGTTAGAGCATCAGTTTCCTTGGGAAGATTTCATGCCCTCTCTAATCGAAGGCTGGATCTGTGCGATTGCGCAAGCCGAAGACGACCTCCAACCGTATTTGCACAGATGGACGGTCAACACTTCACGACGGGCTATCGGAAATCTGTCGCACTTTGTTGTCTCTGTTTGGGAAAAAGTGCCGAAAGGAAAGCTCCGGAGCAAGAGAAAAGAGCAACGCTCGCAGGTGGTGAACTGGCTGTCCGGGGACAGTGTTAAAGCTGCATTGCTAAATGCACATCGGCAAACTCTTACTCCGGTCCCGCTGAAATGGCTCGACCGAGCATGCGCTTGCGTCGAGCCGCCAGTTTAGAGCGTTTTAGCACGGTACTATGAGCCAGTTGTCCGGTTTTCCGACAAACCAGGCACGTACAAGGTTCTGAGTGAAGGTTCCTGAGCAACTACCGCGGCAGACCAACCTTCCGCAACAATTCAGAAAATCGTGGGTCCGGGCGCAACGGATCCCAGATTGGGTCCACTTTCACAGAAATCAAATCAAAGTCTCGTACCTCGTAGGCTTTCATCAGCCATGCGAACGCATCTTCGTTGTCGCCGAGTCCGACGTAAACAATCGCTATTGACGATGCTCGCAGTCGTTTCTGCTGGGAAGGTGTCTTGAGTTCCCCCAGAATTTTGCGCGCTTTGTCCCGTTCACCTGAACGCGCAAGAACGTAGGCTTGAAAGTCGCGAGAGTTGGAGCTCTTTCCAAATTCTGCCAGAGCGTCACGATACATTCCTTTGCTGGCGTACGCACGTGCTAGCCAAAAATGGTCACCAGAGGCGGAATCAAGGTCAATATCGTTCCGAGCCTGCTCAATAACCTTGTCGAAACAATTGCAATTGAAGAACTGGGCAGAGAACGTTTTACAGACCGATGGCACGCTAATTCCTGAATCGTCGGGAAACCGGAAAAGTCCTCATAGTACCCGCTTGGAAGATAAGCCCGTTTGTGAGGAACCGCCTTCGCGCGCGGCCTGCGAAAGCATCGCAGCATTGAAACGCTCAACACCGGATGGTTAGTATAGACTGCCGCTGCCTGAGACTTATGGGGAGAAATACGCTGTGAAAAAGACCACCCCCATTCCCAACCAAGCACCAAAAGAGAAAATTGCCGAACGCCGGCAATCTAAGGAAGCGCAGCTTAGTCTCCGTTTGATCGTTGACAGCATTCCCGCCCCTGTTGCGGTCATGACGCCAGGTGGGGAAGTTGAATACGTCAACCAATTGGCCCTTGAATACTTCGGTAAGACGCTCGAGGATCTGAAGCATTGGGGGACCAGCGACGCAGTTCATCCGGAAGACCTGGCACAGGCAATCGCCGTCTGGAGGAAGGCAATCGAAACGGGCCGCCCCTATAAGCATAAGCAACGCCTCCGGCGCTCCGACGGGGTCTACCGTTGGTTCGGGGTACGCGGCTTTCCCCTGCGGGATCCTGATGGACGCATCCTCAAATGGTGCGTTTTACTTACCGATATCGACGATCGGGAACGGGCCGAAAAAGCGTTGTTGGTGAGCGAGCGCAGCCTGAGCCTCATCGTCGACACGATTCCCACTCTTGCGTGGTCGGCTGGGCCAGACGGCTCCGCCGATTTCCTCAATCAGCGCTGGCTCGATTACACCGGAATGCCCGCAGAACAAGCACAGGGCGGGGGTTGGGCGGCAGCGTTTCATCCAGGCGATCGTAAGCGTGTTGTCGATTATTGGCGATCGTGTCTTGTATCAGGCACACCGGTGGTGACGGAGGCGCGCATACGCCGTTTCGACGGTTCCTATCGATGGTTCCTTATTTCCGCGAACCCACTACGGGATGAATCAGGCGACATCGTCAGGTGGTACGGAACAAACATTGACATCGAAGATCGCAAACGAGCCGAGCAGGAATTGAAGCGGAGTGAAGCATTTCTAGCGGAAGGCCAACGTCTCAGCCGAACCGGCAGCTTTGCTTGGTGTGTGGCGACAGACGAAATCACTTGGTCAGAAGAGCTCTACCGCATTTTTGAATTTGAGGAACGTCTGCCGGTGACGCTCGAACGGATTGGAAGCCGAGTCTATCCTGATGACATCCCACTAATGCAGGACATGATCGCGCGAGCGCGGCGCGCGGCTAGCGATTTTGAATACAAGCACCGACTGCTGATGCCTGATCAGTCCGTCAAGCATATACACATGTTTGCTCACGCGACCCGAGACCAGTATGGTCGGCTGGAATATGTCGGAGCGGCTCAGGACGTGACACGGCAGGAAGAAGAGCGTGTCCGAAAGGAAAATGTACGTGTGGAAGAGCGCACTCGCATCGCCCAGGAACTTCACGACACGCTTCTTCAAACTTTCTTGAGCGCCTCGATGCAACTGGACATTGCCCTTGATGTCTTGCCCGCCGAATCGTCGGTGAAACCGTTGTTAGATCGAATACTTGAAATTATGCGCCGAGGGATTGAGGAGGGCCGAAGTACTATTAAAGGACTGCGCTCGTCTGAGTCTTGCGCCACGGATCTCGTGAAGGCGTTAACAGGAGTTCAGCAGGAGCTTCCGGGTCGGCAGGATATTGATTTTCGCGTCAGAGTCGCGGGACCGCAGCAACCGCTCAGCCCGCTGATCCAGCAAGAGATCTACTGGATTGGAAGAGAGGCACTGCTCAACGCATTCTGCCATTCCGGGGCGAAGCGAGTCGAATGCGAACTCGAGTATGCCGATCAAGACTTGCAGATGCGGGTTCGCGACAACGGAAGCGGAATGGATCCGCGGGTGCTCCACAATGGACGCGAAGGACATTGGGGTTTAGCCGGTATGCGGGAGCGCGCCGCGAGAATCGGCGCGGTGCTCAAAATCTCCAGTAGCCCTACTGCGGGTACCGAGATCAATCTCTCCATCCCAAATGATATTGCGTTCCAATCTTCATCTGTTGATCTTGAGAGACTGGAAGGCTAGCTCCTCGCGGCGGCGAGCAACGCGCCGGCCGCGAGTAACTTAGCGAGTTGCCGGTCAATTTGTTGAGGCAGCCTGGGTGTTTTTGTGAATGGCCGAGGTAACGGCGCGGCTGGGCCAGACAATCTCCAGGGAGGTTTGGTGTTTTACAAGCATGCGGGAACGCCGGCTGACATGCACTTCCATAGTGTTGCCGACCGCGGCGCGAAGCTCGGAATTGTTTTCCTTTTGCGCTACCACTTC
>DATFSI010000180.1:0-8930 GCA_035262705.1 Candidatus Acidiferrum sp.
GAATTTTTTCCCGCACATGCACCTGCGCGGAAAGCGCTTCGATTACAACATCGTGCGCGCCGATAAATCCGTGGAAACGCTGCTGCGCGTGGACTATCACTTTCACTGGCAGATGAGTTATCGCCTGGCCGAGCCTCTTCCCCTCAAAGCGGGAACGGAGCTCCAGGCGGTGGCATGGTTCGACAACTCGAAGGACAATCCGCACAATCCCGATGCGACGGCGGCGGTGCGCTGGGGCGAGCAAACCTATGAAGAGATGATGGTGGGATTCTTCGACGTGGCCGTGGATTCGCAACTCGACAAAACGCGCTATTTCGAGCGGAAAAGCGAACCCCTCCGCTGAATCGCGGAACGACCGCGCCATCTTCACAGCAGCTTACGTTCCAAATTATAATTATTAACTTCTCAGGGACGTAAGAGTATATAAAGGCCTCTACTGCCAGGCTTTCCCCGCCCCGGACGAAGGCGGCGCTCAACAGGTCGTAAACGGAAACCCGCGAACGACCACCAGGCCCACAGCGTGAATCCGGAGCTGCAGGCTGAGGCGGCCCACCAGGAAGCAGTACCGCAGTGAGAAACAACACCACCTACCTGCTTGCGCTCTTTATCGTCGCCAAAGGTCGGGCGATTGCCGGAGAGGGAACGCGCAGCTTCCCACAATGTTATCCAATATTGCCGAGACGGTCTGCGTGGCGAGCGCTAAAGAATCGTGGAACGGGCAACCGCGTCCTCCGAGATGAAAACACTGACGCGTACGTTTCACACATCCATGAGCGATGCCATCGGAAACCTCCTGATCCTGTTGAGTCTGGAATGGGAAAACGAGGACCCCGAACAATCCAGGGCGGAAAACACTGGCGAGAATGCGGACGAGAAAAAGAAAACTGCGGGAAAAAACCATGCTACCGGCGAGGAACCTCCGAAGCGGCCGGGACTAGCTTGCGCGGAGCGCTGCGCCTGTCTCTATCTTTTGACGGTCACCTTGATCCCCCTGCGGCGAATCCGTTCCCTGGTCTTCGGAATCTCCGGGCTTTATGTATTTCTGCTGCTGGGGCTGACCTCGTTTCACTTTGAGCCGCACCTGACCACCCGCACGGGAATGATCGCGCTGTTCCTGGGGGCCCTGGGGTGCATTTCGTATGTTTATTCGCAGATCTACTACAACAAGACATTGAGCCGCATAACGGATACCGCCGGAAGACAGCCTGGGATGGGATTTCTGGGGCCGCATGGTTGGGTTCGTGGCCGTGCCGGTTTTGAGCCTGCTCGCGGCGCAATTCCCGGAACTCAACCATTTCCTGTTTTCCTGGCTGGAGCCCGCGCTGCAGTCTTTCCACTAAAGACTCCGTAGCCCGAACGTAACCCTCAGGGCACCGCGCGGGAAAAAGGCGCGCAACCGCTATTTGTTAATTGACAACGGAAGGCCGCGGGAGCCCCTTCGGCCGCTAAGGGGTGTGCTACATTGCGAAATTGAAGCAATCGAGACTCACAAACACGTGACTACACAAACGCCCATCGAACCCCGACGTCCCTCGTCGGCGCCACCGCCGGAAGCGCCGCCGAAGATCCATCGCGTGGAAGTGCAGTGGCATGCCATCAGCTACAAAACAGTGGCCATCTATGCCGGGCTGTTCTTTGTGATTGTCCTGGCGGGCATCTCCCTGGCCTATCCGAATTGGACAGATGTCATCACCAAAAAGATGAACGATGCGCTGGGGAACCCGGAAACGGAAAACGGGCCGCTTTCCTCGACCCAGGCGAAATTTGTGAATCTGGACGGGCGCGTACAGGTGAAGAAAGTGAATTCGGTCACCTGGGTGAATGCCGATTACCACACCACGCTCGACAAGGGCGACCTGATCCAGACCGGGACGGACGGCGCGGCGCGCATTACCTTTGCCGACGGCACGGAGTATACGGTGAAATCGGAAACGCTGGTGACCGTGGAAGAAAACAATGTGACGCGCGACCGCTCTACCACCGCGGTGCGTATCAATACTGGTTCGGTGGACCTGGCCACTTCGCGATTCTCCTCACCCGATTCCAGTGCGGCGGTGAGCATCGAGGACGCAACCGCGTACATGAAGCAGAACAGCCGCGCATCGGTGAAGAACAATCCGAAGGAAAACGAGCATGAGATCGTAGTGGCAAGCGGCGCGGCCGAAGTTCATCGAGGCCAGGAAAAGATCGAGCTGACGCAGTGGGAAAAAGCGAGCTTTCCCTCGGGAGGGCCTTTGCAAAAGGCCGGAGTGCTCGCGCCGCCGGGGCTGGTGGCTCCGTTGAATCTTTCTCCGGTAATTGCCGAAAACCCCAAGACGGCGCAAATTCACTTTGAGTGGCAGAACGTGCAGGACGCGGTCGGCTACACGCTACGCATCAGCGCGACGGCGATGTTCACCAAGCTGTTGAAGGAAGTGAAAGTGACCGGCACGGGCGCGGATGTAACCGGCCTGGACCCCGGCGAATATTTCTGGAACGTCACCGCCTCCAACGCAAAAAAGGATGTCAGCGAATATAGCGAAACGTTCAAGTTCAGCCTGGTCGCGCAGGGCAAGGTCCAGGAAATGCAACTGCAGATCGAGCCGCCGCAGGTGAACGGGCGGGTGGCGGAAATTATCGGCAAGACGGAGCCTGGAGCCGCGCTGATCATCAACGGCCAGCCGGTTGCCAACATTACACCCGACGGGCATTTCCGGCATTTCACCGAGCCGCTCGAGCCGGGGTCGCACACGATTACGATTATCGGTTCCAACCGGCGCGGAGGCACGGCGAAGCAGCAGATCTCCATCGTTGTACCTAAGTAAACATTGCAGGCCGGGCGGGGGTTTTGCGTGGGCCGCCGAATCCGGCGACAATGGATTGTTGCACCGTGGGGAGTCCGCAAGCGGAGATCCTACCGGGCAGGATCCTCTGGGGGAAAGCAGTAATGAACAAGAATGGTTACAACCTTAGGTCGGTGTTCAGCCTGTTCTCATCCGACCTGGCGATTGATCTGGGAACCGCAAACACGCTGGTCTTCTCGCACGGCAAAGGCATCGTGGTCAATGAACCTTCCATCGTCGCGATCAACAAGGCCAACGGCGAAGTGGTGGCGGTGGGCCGCGAAGCGAAAGACATGCTGGGGCGCACGCCGGGCAACGTGGTGGCCATCAAGCCGATGAAAGACGGCGTGATCGCCGATTTCAAAGTCACTGAAAAGATGCTGGCGCACTTCATTGAAAAAGCGCATAACCGGCGCGTCCTGGTGCATCCGCGCATCGTCATCGGCGTGCCCAGCGAAATTACACCAGTAGAAAAGCGAGCGGTGCAAGATTCCGCGTATCGCGCCAAGGCCAGCGAGGTTTATCTGGTGGAACAAGCCATGGCCGCGGCGATCGGCGCGGGACTTCCCATTGACGAGCCGAGCGGCAACATGGTGGTGGACATCGGCGGCGGTACAACGGACATCGCGGTGATTTCGATGAGCGGCATCGTGTATTCGCGGTCGGTGCGCGTGGCCGGCAACGAAATGGACGAAGCGGTGATGCAGTACCTGAAGCGCAAGTACAACCTGCTGGTTGGCGAACGCACCGCGGAACAGATCAAGATGGAGATTGGCTCGGCTTATCCGCTGGAAAAGCCGCTGACGCTCGAAGTGAAGGGCCGCAACCTGATCGAAGGCGTGCCGCGCACCGTGACGATTGACGACAGCGAAATCCGCGAGGCGCTCAGCGAATGCGTGGCTACGATTCTCAACGCCGTGCGTGTGGCGCTGGAACGCACTCCGCCGGAACTTTCCGCCGACATCAGCGACCGCGGTATCGTGCTGACCGGCGGCGGCGCGTTACTCAAGAATCTCGACAAGCGCATCCGGGAAGAAACCGGCTTGCCGGTGTCCATTGCTGATGATCCGCTGGCTTCGGTGGTGCTCGGTACGGGCAAAATGCTGAGCGATTTCAAGCTGTTGCGGCAGGTTTGCATAGACTGAGGCTGTTTTTGGTGGTTAGTTATCTTTTTTTTGTTTCGGAATGTATCGCTGCTCAGTCCGCTTAACCCAACCCGCGGAATCAGCAGAAGTGAGCGACAGGTTTACTTAAGACTTAGGACTTATTACTGAAGACTATTCGCCATGGTGGGAATTCCTTCGAGACATAAATCGCTGGCGCTGCTCGGCGGAGTGCTGCTGCTGCAGGTGCTGATGCTGGCCGTGCAGGTGAAGCGCGATTCGCGCGGGCGTCTGCTGCGCGTGTGGACGGTCACCGCCGTGACGCCGTTTGAAAAGGGCGGCGCGTGGGGATTCGGGCGGATTCGTGACGTGTGGGATCACTACTTCGCGCTGCGTGGAGCTACGCAGCAAAATGAAGCGCTGCGTCAGGAAAACGACTCCCTCAAGCTGACCATTTCGCAACTGCAAAGCAAGGCGGCGGAAGGGGACCGCCTGGCCGCGCTGCTGAATTTCAAGCAAACGCACGAGAAGGTGCCCATGGTGATGGCGCGCGTGATTGGCGCCAGCGCCGGCACCGCCAGCCGCACGGTGGAGATTGACCGCGGGGAACGCGATGGCATCCGCCGCAACATGGGGGTGATTACCCCGGACGGAGCGGTCGGCAAAATCATCGAGGTCTTTCGCGACAACGCGCAGGTGTTGCTGCTGAGCGACAAGGAAGGCGGCGCGGGGGCCATGCTGGTGAATTCCCGCATCCAGAGCCCCGTGAAAGGCACCGGCGAGCCCATGCTCTCCATGACCTACGTGGCTGCGGATGACACCGTGGTTCCCGGCGAGAAAATCGTGACCAGCGGCATGGACAAGATCTTCCCGCGCGACGTGCCCGTTGGAACCGTCGCCGAAGTGAAGCAGGGCAATCCTTTCAAGCAGATTCGCGTGACCCCGGCGGCGAAGCTGGACCGCCTTGAGGAAGTGATCGTGCTGCTGACGCAGCAACCCGTTGGTTTTAAGGGCGAAGCAGAAGCGCAAAACGATATTCCGGCCGCGCAATCGAGCGCCCCGGCTACAGCTCCGGCTGCGGAGAAGCCATGAACGATACTTACGAACTCCACGGCGGGGAAACTCACATCGAGGTGCACAAGTTTTTGCCGGGCGCGGTGGTGGGCGCCACCCTTCTGTCGCTGGTCCTGCAGCGCATGCTGCCGGTATATTTCCCGAAGCTTGAAATTTTCGACTTGCCGCTTCTGGTGACGATTTATTTCGGCCTGAGTCGCCGCAATCCTTCGACCGGCCTGGTGTTGGGTATGATCATCGGATTGATGCAGGACAGCTTGAGCGGACCGACCGTGCCGCTCGGCGAATACGGCATCGCGAAAACAATCATCGGCTATCTGGCTTCGTCGATTGGTTCCCGGCTCGACACGGAACATCCCGTGGCGCGGTTCGCGCTGGTGGGAGGATTTTTCTGCGTGCATCAGGGCATCCTGGTGTTGGTGCGCCGCCTGCTTCTTGCCGAAGCCGAACCATGGTTCAACCTCCACCTGGCCATTGCCGCGCTCGTGAATGCTGTCCTCGGCGTTTTCCTCTTCGTTCTCTTCGACCGCCTCCGCAAGGGTTCGTAACCGTCAAGAAACGAGGTGCCTATGCTGCTCTATGTCTTCGGCCTGGCGGTGTTGTGTTTCGCGATCGAAAGGATATTCCCCGGCTGGGCTTTGCCAAAAGTGCGAACGTGGCCGGTTCGTGTTATTGCGATAAATCTGGTGCAACTCGGAGTTGTTTTGCTGGCGGGAGTAACTTGGGAAAAATGGCTCTCCTCGCGATCGCTGTTTCATCTTCGGCAAAACGTATCCCCGGCTCTTGGCGGCCTGATCGCGTATTTCGTTGCGACGTTCATCTTCTATTGGTGGCATCGCTGGCGGCACCGCGTGGACGTGCTTTGGCTAATGTTCCATCAAATTCACCACAGCCCGCAGCGCATCGAGGTCATCACGTCGTTTTACAAACACCCTCTGGAAATGGTCGTCAACTCAATCATTGGCAGCACGCTGGTCTATTCAGTTCTTGGCTTGGGACTGAAAAGCGGCGCCATTTATACGGCTTGTACCGCGGTGGGAGAATTTTTCTACCATACCAACGTACGAACGCCGCGGTGGGTCGGCTACTTCTTTCAAAGACCGGAAATGCACCGAATCCATCACCAATACAACAAGCACGCCAACAACTATGGTGACATCGTTTGGTGGGACATGGTTTTCGGCACGTATGAAAATCCCCCCGAATTCAGGGAATCTTGCGGTTTCGATGATCCCAAAGAGCAGCGGCTGGGCGCGATGCTGGCATTCAACGACGCCCACAAGCCCTAGCCAGAGTTCCGCGCTATCCCGCTGAAGCTGCTTGTGAGCAGGGAAGGCTTGGGACTCTGGAGATACAGATTAAACGACTTTGTCACCGCGGGCGATCGGCCCTTCTTCCCCGGCTGACGCTTTCCTAGCCAGGCGGGAGAGATTCGTCTTGGCCTCGTGAATGGTAACAACGCTCGTGGCAAGCCTTTAGCTAATCCCTAGCGCAAGCATTCTACTCCTAGTGAGCGAGCAGGAACTGCTTGAAGTCGTCGTAGCTATTGCTCATGGGCAGAGAGAGCTTGGGGCGCTGGAGGTATTCGGCGAGGCGCGATGGCAGCGGCGGGGTCATGCCGATGGCTTTTTGCACGATTTCGGCGAATTTCGCGGGATGCGCGGTGGCGAGCACCAAACCTTGCGAAGGTTCCGGGTGTTCCTTGCGGTAGGCGTCCCACGCGAGCAGGCCGACAGCGGTGTGCGGGTCAGAGATGTAGCGATAGCGGTCCCAGACGGAGAGCATTTCGAGGAGCGTTTCCTCGTCGGTGGCGTGGTGGCCCCAGATTTCCTTGCCCACATACTCCAGCCGGTTGCGGCATAAATCGAGCAGACGCGGAAAATTATTGGGATTCCCGACGTCCATGGCGTTGGAATAAGTGGCGATAGCCGGGCGCGGATGATAGATTCCGGTCCGAAGATATTCCGGCACGGTGTCATTGGCGTTGGTGGCGGCAATGAACTTGGCCACCGGCAAGCCGATGCGCTTGGCAAAAATCCCCGCCGTGAGATTCCCGAAATTTCCGCTGGGCACAGAAACAATAAGTGGCACCGAAGCTACCGGTAACTGGCGATACGCGGCCACGTGATAGAACATCTGCGGCAGCAGGCGACCCACATTGATAGAATTCGCCGAAGTGAGAAACGCGCGCTGGTTCAGCGACTCATCGGCGAAGGCCTGCTTCACCAGGCGCTGGCAATCGTCGAAGGTGCCGGAGACTTCGAGCGCGGTGATGTTATTGCCGAGCGTGGTGAACTGCTTTTCCTGCGCCTCGCTGATGCGCTTCGAGGGATAGAGAATCACCACGCGAATGCCCGGCACCCCCAAAAAGCCGTGCGCCACGGCGCTGCCGGTATCGCCAGAAGTGGCCACCAGCACGGTCAGCAGGCGCGATTCGCCGCGCACGAAATAGCCCATCAGGCGGGCCATGAAGCGCGCGCCAAAATCCTTGAAGGCCAGCGTTGGGCCGTGAAACAACTCGAGGATATGGAGCGCCGGCGAAAGCGAAACGAGCTTCACCGGAAAATTGATAGCCTCCGCCACGATCTGCCAGAGCACTTCTTCCGGCACGTCGGGTGTCGCAAACGGCTTCACCACACGAAAGCAAACTTCAGTAAAAGGCAGACGGCGAAACTCTTCGAGCTCCTCCGCAGTGTGCCGCGCGATTTCCGCGGGCATGTACAAACCGCCATCGGGCGCAAGGCCGCGCAAAACTGCGCCTCGCAAAGAGGTGAGCGGCGTTTTGCCGGCGGTGCTCCGGTACCTCACCGGGAATGCTCCGTGCGTGCAGACCTGCCAGTGCGTTGCAACTGCTTCTGCACTTTTTCCAGGAATGCCTTACCTGCGAATTCAGCGCCTTTCTCTTCGTGAAGGGAAAGCTCGCGCAATTCCGCAACAGGGATCGAGCAATGCGCCAGGGCGGCGTAGCTTTGGCGGCGGGCAGCAATCAGCGCGGGATAGCAGCGCGCCACGGTGTCGCGCGGCGCTTCCCCTTTGCGGGCCTGAAAAGCTCCGCGCCAGAGCACCGGCTTGGGATCTTCCAGATAGCGACGTATTAACAGTCCCTGCTCATCAAGAGAAGCCGCCAAATGAACCACCAGCATCTGCTTGCGCAGCCGGTGCAGCAGGTGATTGCCCACGTAGATCACGCTGCCGGTCGTGTCCAGAATTAGATCTTGCGCGGGATTTTTTTCGAGGCCGCTGAGGGCTTCATCGAGCGTGGAAATTTCCTCGGCCAGATAGGCGGCTTCGCGTTGCGCATACGTGGCGCTGTCTGGCCAACCCATCCACGCGGCTACGCCATGGATACCGGCATAACCTCCGGATTGCAGAACGCCGGACAGGTGCTGTTCGATTTCCGTATCACAGGAGACAGCGGGGTAGCCTGCAGCGACGATGCGTTGTGTCCAATAGGATTTTCCCGAGCCGGACATGCCGACCAGGGCGAGGCGCAACGGCTGCAGGGAATAAGGCCACATGAGTAACCTGCAAGTGTAGTGGACTCCGCAGCGGCGAAGAAAATGAAAAGCGCAGTGCGTGCTGTATCAGTTTAATTTATACAAAACGGCGGTTATCTACTGTCCGCATGGCAATAGGGAAATGCTGCAGCGCGTGGCCTGGTATGCTTTCAATGACGGAATTGTACAAATTCACTTCAGCGGCAAGTGGTCGTAGGATTTCCAGGCGGAAGTATCGGAAACGATGATCTGATCCCCTGGCGCAAGGCCTCTCGAGATTTGCACGGCGGCGGCGGAGGATTTGCCGAGCTCCACGCGAACGCGCTCGACACTCGAGCCATCCGGAGCGATACGGAAAAGCGAGAGGGGCGCGCCGGCGCGGGACTTCAACGGCCACTTCACATACGTGACCAGCGGGAGTTTCTCCACCTCGA
>DATFSI010000181.1:0-4646 GCA_035262705.1 Candidatus Acidiferrum sp.
GCGCTTCGGCAACACCATCCAGCTGGTCCTCACCGACATCGTTATGCCCAAAATGCGCGGCCCCGAACTCGCCCTGCGTCTCCAGAAACTTCTTCCCCACGTCAAAATTCTCTATATGACCGGCTATCTCGAGCAGGCCGATAGCGCTTTCCTCGACGGCGCCGCCTTTCTGCAAAAACCCTTCTCCCGCGAATCCGTCCTTCAACATCTGGACCAGGCCATCGCCACGACTCCCGCCGAGCCCTCTCCCAAACGTTCCAAACAGTTAGTCCACTAACCTGTTATCGGTGGTTAGTTCTTAGCCGTCAGCTCTTAGTTCCAGAAACCTAAAAACAAAAATCGAAAACTTGAAACGAATGACTACGAACTGGGAACGACGTGTCTGTCGCTACTTCCAGTCGAGGCTGCACGGGCACTCCTGTTCACCCGGAGCGCCGCGAGTGGGCCGGTGCACCCGATCGCACTCTACTGCTGACAACTACTTGGGGTTTAAGGGTGGATCTTATGCTCTAGCCTGCTGACGTTCTCTTCTTTCATTCTTTCTGATTCTCGGATATCTGATTTCTGATATCCGTCCTGTAAACTGTAAACTATTGACTGTTAACTTCTCTCATGCCCCACTCCAAAAACTTCCGCGTCTATTTCCTACTAGTGCTCCTCGCCGTGTTCTCTCTGGTCATCCTTCTTCGCGAACACCGCCCCTCGTTCCTCCGCCCCGATCTCCATCTCAACGCTTACGTCGCCACGGCCGACGGCTCCCTCACTGTTGTAGACCTCGCCTCTCTTCGCGCCATCAACAAGATTCCCGCTGGCCCCGGCATCTCTGACCTTCGCGAACATTCGCGCCGCCCCGAAATCTGGGGCGTCAGCAACACCGGCGGCTACGTGTTCGTCCTGGATGCCCGCACGAACCAGCTCGACAAAATCCCTGTTGGCCCCGCGCCTCTCGAACTCGACTTCTCCGCTAACGGCAGTCGCGCTTTCACCACCTCCGCGGGCTCCAACCAACTCATTGCCATCAACACTGCGGCCGATACGGTCATCGCCCGCGCGCACACTGCCTCTGAACCTGTACAGGCCCGCATCACGCCGGATCAAAAAACCCTCGTCGTCGTAAATCGTCGCGCCTCCCTGCTCACGCTGCACGACGCCACCACGTTGCTCGTCCGCGCTTCTATCCCCGTCATCCCGCAGCCCGATGCGGTCGAAATCCTCGCGGACAGCTCCGTCGCCTTCGTCATGAGCCGCACGCAAAATCGTCTCTCCGTTGTCGATCTTGCCCGCGCTGTCCTGCTCGCCAATCTCGAACTCGCCGGCCGCCCCTCGCAAATGCTCCTTAAACCCGATGGCGGCGAACTCTACGTTCTCTCTCCCGAAGCCCACGTCCTGCAGGCCATCAACACCTCGACCCACGAAGTCGGCGACACCATGCTGCTTGGCGACGCGCCCTCGAGCGCCGTCCTCACCGAAGACGCCTCTGAAATGTACGTCGCTGACCGCTCCTCCGGTCACGTCTTCCCCGTGGACATCGTCAATCGGCGCGTCGGCAAACCCATTAACGTCGGCGCCTCACCCAACGCCATGCGCTTTGATTCATCCGATCCCAGGCCCCCTATGCTCCTCGTCGCCAACCAATCCTCGGGCGACCTCGCCGTCCTGCGCACCCGCAACGACTCGCTCATCACCCTCATCCCTGTCGGCACTTCTCCCCAGCGCCTCGCCGTCAAACTCTTCTAGTCCACAAAAAAGAAGCTCCACCTGGGGCCTTGGGGCTTCCATTTTCGATCTATTGTCTTAGAGTCTTCCGATGACTTCTTTCTTTCCGATTACGGATGACTGATTACTTTCTTCCGGCTGATATCGCACAACATGTCCGAATGAATATTCAATCCGATGTTGGTCATGTTGTAGACGTGCTCGCTGGCCACCAGCCAAACGATCTCGCAGATCTCGCGCTCCGAATAATGCTTGGCCATGCGCGCAAACGTCTCCGGCTTCACGTTCTTCTCTTTCGTCAACTCCGTCACGTAGTCCAGCGCTGCGCGCTCCTTGTCGCTGAAAAGCGCGCTTGTTCGGTACGCCGCCAGGGCATCAAATTTTGCCTGGTTCATCGAAGCCTGAATCGTGAACGACCTCCCGATGTCCATGCAAAATTCGCACACATTGATGCGCGCCACCTGCTCGCGAACCAGGAATACCATTTCCCGAGGCAGTGTCAGCTTTTTGTCCAGTTGCCCGATCTTTCCGTAAAACATCCCGAATGCCGCCGGCAGCCGCGCCGAATGCACCTTCACTGGTGTCAGCACCTTGCCAAACTGCCGCCGCGTAAAAAAATATGCCAGCTTCATGACCAACCCTTGCGGCTTGTCAATCGCCGGCAAAAACGTACTCGCTTGCGTCATGTCCATGTCCTTCTCCTTAAATCGCTGGGGCGCCGGGCCAGGGGCCGCTCTCGCCCTCTAGAATAAAAGACGAACCAGCTCCCTCCAATTCGACCTCCCGCCAGGCAATTTGGCCGCCCCTTCACACCTCATTGCAGGCATTGGCTTTAGCCAGCCTTTGCTTGTGTACTGGCCGATCTGCTGCGGTGAGCGAATGCGAACCACTAGATCGGCTTCGCCGTAGCACAGGCTCTAGCCTCGTGCTAATCAAAAGTCCCCGCGAAGCGACAGAAGACCTTGCACTTTGCATTTAGAGTCTCTACTTCTCTCTCGAGTCCCATTTACATCCACTCGCAACTCCGCTAGCCTGTTTTCCTCCGGCGCATCTCCTTCCCAGCCCAATATGCCAAAGGCCGGCAAGGAGCCCATCATGTCCACGCGTGCCGTTCGCAAGGCCAAAGTCAAAACGCCCATCCGCATTGTACCGCTGCATCCGTATGTGCGGGATGCCGCCGCCCCCGCTCCGCATCTCACTTATCGCAACGGCCCTCTGCTCACCAACGTGGAAGTTTTCACCATTTTCTGGGGTTCCGACTGGCAAGTTGCCGCCAACAACCAGCTAAGCGAGCAGATGAATGCCTTCGTCGACTACATCCTCGGCAGCCCGCTCCTCGACCAGCTTGCCGAATACAGCGTTCCCGGCCAAACCATCGGCCACGGCAAACGCACCGGCACCACGCTCCTCACTCTCCCCGAACCCGGCAAGTCCGTGCAGGATTCCCACCTGCAATCCATGTTGAATACCGAACTCGGCAAGGGCGCCATTCCCCCCGCCAACCCCAACTCGCTTTACTTTGTCTTTCTCCCGCCGGGAACGCAGATCAAGCAAAGCGGCGCTGCTTCCTGCAAGGATTTCTGCGGCTACCACGACGCTACTCCAGAAAATGTCTTCTACGCCGCCATGCCTTTTCCCGGCTGCACTGGCTGCCTCGGTGGTCTCCCGCTCCTCGACGCGCTCACCTCCACCTCATCTCACGAACTCTGCGAAGCCATCACCGACCCCATCCCCGGCCAGGGCTGGTATGACGACGCGAACGGCGAAATCGGCGACATCTGCGCGTGGAAAACCAAGCAGCTTGGCCAATACACAGTCCAGCTCGAATGGTCGAACTCCGCCGGCTCCTGCATTTAACTGGAACCGGCACTATAGACACGCGGGTCTGTAGGGAAGTCATCGACCAAATGAGCTTGAGAGCGCCCCAGCCGTGGTTTTTATGGATGGGTCTTACTCTATAACGCCACAGACTTTCTTCTCTTCTCCAAAACCAAAAACCGAACAACTCCAAACCACGGCTATGGTGTATCATCCCCGCCGTAACGAACCATCTCATCTCATCACCACAAGGAGATCCCATGACCCTCTCGCGAACCCTCATCGGGGCAACGTTCCTTCTCGCCTCCGCCGTCTACGCCGCTACCCGCCCCGCCCCGCTGCAAGACGTAGTCAAGGTCGCCGGCGACTCCCACTCCGTCATCTTCGAAAATGACCATGTCCGCGTCCTCTCCGTACACATCAGGCCCGGCCAGGTTGCACCTATGCATTCGCACCCCGAAAACGTCTCCTATTTCCTGACAGATGGAAAATTGAAAATCACCATGGCCGATGGCAAGGTGATCGAGCGCAACCCCAAGGCCGGCACCGCCGGCTGGAGCGACGCTGTCACCCACGAAGCCCAGAACATCGGCAACACCGAATTCGAGCAGATCCAAATCGAACTCAAGCCCCCAACGCCCAAAGTCGTTCCCACCCGCTAAGTAGAACAGGCTTCCGCCTGTCTTCTCCCGCGACACAAGCACTCCTGCCTTCCCAGATCTGATTCCAGGGCGAGGTCACGCTCGCGCGTCTCTGGAGAGCTCACGCCGCGTAGCCTGCGCTTTCCGGGTGCAGTCTTTCTATTTCTGTGTGGGGTCTCTACGGACTATCAAATAGCGAACAAATCTACTTTGCGCTCGCGATCCGCGGCAAAAGCAAGGCAGGCCAGAAGGTCCTTCTCGGTAAGGTCGGGAAAATCCTGAACTGGCGCAGTACCGTTTTAGGCCAAACCCCTCGTTGTGGCAATCAACCAGTGACTTCCAACCATGCTCACGGATCAAACCAAAACTTTACCGTCACCACCACCTTCGACGCCACCGGCTTCCCGTCCTGCGTCGCAGGCGCATACTCGTACTGCCGCAGCGCATCCATCGCCGCCTGCCGGAACGCCG
>DATFSI010000182.1:0-14381 GCA_035262705.1 Candidatus Acidiferrum sp.
ATCTCCTCGCCGACATCCATCGCGTCGTCTCCGGCGTGCAGCTCGGCATCACTCTCACCAGCCTCGGCATCGGGGCCCTTGGTGAAGTCACTCTCGCAAAATTCGTGCAAAGCGTGTTGCCCTCCGAGGGCAGCGTGCGCATGCTTCTGCTCGCGCACGCCATTGCGATCACCGTCGCCTTCGCGTTCCTTAGCGCCATCCACGTTGTCTTCGGCGAACTCGTACCCAAGAGCATCAGCCTGGCGCGTGCCGAGCGCATCGCGCTCATGGTTGCGCGCCCGTTCGCCTGGTTTTTGAACTCCTTCCGGTGGGCCATTGATCTTCTCGACGGCATCTCCGGCGCGATTGTGAACGCTTTGGGCGTCGTAAAACCCAGTGGCCATGGCGTGGCGCACTCCACCGAAGAGTTGCAGATTCAGATTCAGCAAGCCCGCGAAAGGGGATTGCTGGCCGCCGGGGAAGAGAAGTTCATCCTCAGCGCTATCGAGCTCAGCCAGTTGCAAGTGCGCGAAATCATGGTTTCGCGGCCGGACATGCACACGCTGCCCGTTGAAGCCTCGCTCGACGAAGTGATGAAAATCTTCGCCACCACGCAGCGCTCGCGCATTCCCGTTTATCGCGGCACCGTGGATCACGTTCTTGGCTTCGTGCATATCAAAGACATGATGTGGGTTCTGCTGGACCGCGACCGTCGTCTGGAAGAAGGGTTGCCTCCTGGGCCCCCGTTTGATTTGCGGCGCGTGTTGCGCGAAATCCTCATCGTTCCAGAAACCAAGCCCGCCAGCGAACTTCTCAGGGAGCTTCGTGCGCGCCACACCGGCATGGCCATGGTGGTGGACGAATTCGGCAGCATCCTCGGCCTGGTGACGAAGGAAGATTTGCTCGAGCAACTGGTCGGCGAAATTCACGACGAATTCGACGTCGTCGAAAGGCCGCTTACCCTCGCCGATGGCGCGGTTATTTTTGACGCCGGCCTGAATGTCCGCGACCTGGACACCCAATACAACATCACACTTCCCGAAGATCCCGCCTACGCCACCGTCGGTGGTTTCGTGATGGACCAGCTGGGCTTCATCCCCCGCGGCGGAGAAAGTTTTGAATACGGCATTTACCGCTTTTCCGTCGTGGAAATGGACGGCAGACGCGTGGCGCGAGTAAAAATCCAGCGTCTCCGTGAATCCGAGCAGAAGAAAGTGGACGCCGCGGCTGCCGGCACACCTGTTGCCGTTGCGCCCGCGAACGCGCCGAAAGAGAAGCCCAAGGCAAAGGAGCGCTAGCTCCCCGGCATTGGTGACGCCGGCAGAGTGTCAGCATGGACAAGATTCGGCGGTAGGAGCGTTGAGTTTCGCGAGGCGGGTGTAGAGAATGAAGGCGTGACTCCTCACAAGCACCGGATCGCCGATTACCTGCGGCCCAAAACATTGACGATGTTGTTGCTCGAGTTTTCTTCAGGCCTACCCTTTCTTCTGGTTGGCAATACGTTCGGGTACTGGCTGCGTGACGAACACACCTCCCTGACGGCGATCGGCTTTCTTTCCTGGGTGGGCATTGCCTATTCACTGAAGTTTCTGTGGGCGCCCTTGATGGACCGCGTGGACTTGCCCTTGTTTAAACGGCTTGGCCATCGGCGCGGATGGATGATGTTCTCGCAGATCATCGTCGGGCTGGCCCTCGCCGCTATGGGGGGAACCGGCACGCAAGCCGGGCTCGGCCGGCTTGGCGCTTTTGCGCTGGTCGTTGCATTTGCCTCCTCAACACAGGACATCGTGGTGGATGCCTGGCGTATTGAATCGGCAGACGACGGAGAAGAACAAGGCCTCCTCGCGTCCGCCTATCAGTTCAGCTACCGCATGGCACTCCTGGCCACGGATTCCGTGATCCTCATCGCGGCAGCGACCGCGGGCTGGCGCATGTCCTACGGTATCTACGGCGCAGGTATGGCCATTGGAATCATCGCGACCTGGTTTGCGAAGGAACCGGAACGCGCGGATGCGGTGATGGATGAAAAGCGCGAAGCACCGCTTTGGACACCACGCGGTTTCCTCGACGCTGTTGTGGGACCATTCATCGCTTTTTTCCGCGCCCATGGTTGGCTCGCGCTTGTGATGCTAGCGGCAATCAGCCTCTACCGGTTGCCGGACTTCATCATGGGTCCAATGGCCAATCCCTACTACCACGACATTGGTCTTTCGAAGCAAACGGTCGGAGCGGTGCGCGGCTCCATCGGACTTGTCGCTACGTTTGCGGGTATCGCGGCGGGAGGATTCTGCTCGCTGAAGTTCGGCTATATGCGTGCCCTCATCATCGGGGGCATCATGCAAGCAGCCGCGATTGCCGCGTATGCGACTCTCGCCTTTGCGGGCGCAAGCATTCCTCTCTTTGCGCTCGTTATGGTTGCTGACAACTTCGGAATCAGCTTTGCGGGCGTTGCGCTCGTGGCGTACATGTCGAGCCTCACCAATCTTGGATATACCGCCACGCAGTATGCGCTCTTGAGTTCAACCTATGCGTGGCTGGGAAAGATCTTGAAGGGATTTTCCGGCGCTGCGGTAGAAAGCCTGAGCACCACGCACGGCCTCACTCACGCCTACGGCATTTTCTTTATCGCTTGCGGGCTGACCGGCGTGCCGGCAGTCCTACTGTTCGCGGGGTTGGGTTATTGGCACAGGCGGAAGCAACCGGCCCCAGCCGTTGCCTAGGATGGCTGCCCTCAAGAACGGCCGGCAGTTTGCTTGTGTAAGGCTCGCCTTCTGAGGGGGGCGTCCGCATGCGGTTTTGCCGACCGCACGGCCTCGCAAGGCCGTCCCTACACAAACCAAGCCCCAGAAGGGCCGGCACAAATCGGTGCCAAACACGTGTGTCGCCCTCCGGGGCTCTTCGTTTTGCTGGCAATCCCGGGGCTCACTCATGCCCTGGGCTAAATTCTGTCGCGCCTCCGGCGCTAACAAAGCTAATTCTTATCCAGCAACACCGCTGTTCCGCGACCAATCCCCAGCGTCTTCGACGCGCTGCCCTTGTTTAATCCGATTTCCACCAGCCCGCTCGAACCCACGTACGCAATCGCCTCGCCGGCATTCCCATTGGCGAACGTCTGCACCAGCTTGCTCACCGCGTGGTTGCCGATTTGCAGCTTAATCTCGCCCTTTTCGAGCGCTCCTTCCGGCAAATCCTCGCTCCTGAGATTTGTGATCAGGTTGCCGAAGGAATCCACCTTCAGCACCACTCCCTTCAGCAAGCCGTCCGCTTCCTTGGGCCGCGGCAGCGCGAAGCGCTTGAAGTCGGTAATCTCCTCACCCATGCTGGCGGGCTGCCAGTTTTTTGAGAGCCACCCGGCCACTGCCGCAAAAATATCCCGCCCGTGAAACGTCTTGCTGACCGGCTGCAAAAAGTAGTGCTCCGCGGTCAGGTGCCGCACCACGAAATTCTGTTCCTTCTCATACACCGCCGAGAGTACGCCGTTGTCCGGCGCGATGAAATACTGGTTCTGGCCGCTCACGAGCAGCGGGCGGCGCTCCGTACCCACGCCGGGGTCCACAACGACCACGTGAATCGTGCGCGGCGGAAAATACGCATACGCATTGGCGATGGCCATCGCGCCATCCAGCAGATCAAACGGCGTCACGCCGTGCGTGATGTCCACAATCTGCACTTCCGGATTGATCTTCAGGATGACGCCCTTCAGGACGCCTACCAGGTGGTCGTCGGTCCCGTAATCAGTCGTTAGCGTAATGATCGGATTCGGCAAGACTCGCTCCCCCTCGGCTCTCCAACTTGCCCGTGGTCTGCGGAACGGAGAGGCAATCCGCTCTTCTGACGCTATCCGACGCCGCGCCCGGAATCAAGAAACCCCACGCGGTGCGCTGCGCAAGTGCCAATGGGACATTGCACTTCTCTTTAAGGTTTATCTGGTTGCTTGCGTTCCGAGAGCACGCATCGTACGATTGAAAATTGGTGTGTCGCAGAAATTTTGCGCTGTGGACTCTTGTCTCTCCCGCTGGCATTTTTGACCGCTTGGTGTGTTTTCTGAGTCCACTTAGGAGAGGGTCTGATGAAATCGGTCGTCGTGGTGGGCGCGCAGTGGGGCGATGAAGGTAAAGGCAAGGTCGTAGACTATCTCGCAGGCTCGTTTGATTACATCGCGCGCGTGGCCGGTGGCCACAACGCGGGCCACACCGTCATCATCGGCAAGGACCGCTACGTCCTCCAGCTCATCCCCTGCGGCATTTTGCGCCCCGAGCAGCACGTCATCATTGGCCCTGGTGTGGTGGTGGATCCCACGGCGCTTGTCAACGAGATCGAGATGCTTTCCAAAAACGGTGTCAGCGTCGCCGGCCGCCTGCACGTCAGCAATCGCGCGCACCTGATTTTTCCGTATCATCGCGAACTTGACAAAGCCGCCGAATCCGCGCGCGGCGAAAATAAGATTGGCACCACGTCGCGCGGCATTGGTCCCGCGTATGAAGACAAAATGGCCCGCCGCGGCTTGCGCGTGACCGACCTGCTGACGCCCGACCTTTTCCGCGAAAAGGCGGCTCGCGTTGTCGCCGAGAAAAACCGCATCGCGCGTGGAGCCTACGGCGCGGACCTGGATTTCACCCACGAGGTCGAAGGAACGCTGCGCCTCAGCGAAAAGATCAAGGCGTACATCTGCGACACGGCAGAGCTCACCAACCGCGCTCTCGACGAAGGCAAATCCGTGCTGTTTGAAGGCGCGCAGGGCACTATGCTGGACATTGACCACGGCACCTATCCGTTTGTCACCTCGTCCAGCGCCACCTCCGGCGGCGCTACCACGGGAATGGGCGTGCCGCCTACGAAGATTCGCCACGTTATCGGCGTCTCCAAGGCTTACACCACGCGTGTTGGCGGCGGGCCGTTTCCCACCGAAATGCCCGACCTCGAAGCCAAGGAAGTGCGTGAGCGCGGCAAGGAGTTTGGCGCGGTTACTGGCCGCCCGCGGCGCTGTGGCTGGCTGGACCTGGCGGAGTTGCGCTATGCCAAAATGATCAACGGCATCGATTCGCTCGTGGTCACCAAACTGGACGTCTTTGACACGCAACGCGAAATTCGCGTCGGTGTCGGCTACACCTACAAGGGCACACCGGTGAACGAAATGCCTGCCTCCGCCGAGGAATACGAGCGCGTCACACCGGTCTATAAGGCGCTGCCGGGCTGGTGCCAATCCACCTATGGTGTGAAAGACGCCGGCAAGCTGCCCAAAGCGGCGATTGATTATCTCCGCTTCGTGTCCGAATTCCTGCAGGTCGAGCTCGGGATGATCTCCACCGGCCCCGAGCGCGACGCCACCATCATCCAACCGGGCACTCTCCTGGCACGCTGGCTGTAACCGCGCCAAATTCGACGGCTCCTGGGTACGGGCGAAACCTGGTCCGCCCCTACAAGCAAGGTCTAAGGAAGGCCTAGTAAGGGCGTAAAGCGCCTACAAACAGGGGCTAAAGCCTGTGCGACTCCTGCGCTACAATACGCGGATGCTTTCCTACGCCGAGGCACGCGCCATGGTGGTGGCCCGGACCGCGCCAGTCCGTTGCGAAGGCGCGGCTCTCTCCAAGAAAGTCACGGATGCCCTCGGCGACGTCCTGGCGCAGGAAATCCGCTGCGACCGCGACTATCCTCCCTTCCATCGCTCGACGCGCGACGGTTACGCCTTACGGGCCGCCGAAGCCGCCACCGGCGCGCAACTCACTTGTATTGGCGAAATCAAAGCTGGCGATTCCGTCACGCAGCCCCTCGCCCGCGGCGCTTGCGTGCAGATTATGACCGGGGCCGCCGTCCCTTCCGGAGCCGACGCCGTCGTGATGATCGAATTCACCGAGCGCGCTCGAGACAAAGTTATTTTTCACCGTGCCACCACTCCCGGCCAAAACATCGTGCCGAAGGGAAGTGAGGCTCGCGCCGGCGATGTGGCCTTGCGTGCCGGCATACGTCTCGGCTATGCGGAACTCGCCCTCGCCGCCCAGGTTGGGGTCGTAGAAATCCTTGTCGCGCGCCGGCCCCGCGTGGCCATTCTTTCCACCGGCGACGAAGTCGTCCCCATCGCGGAAACTCCCGGGCCGTTTCATATTCGCAACAGCAATAGCGTTTCACTGGCCGCGCAGACGCGCCTTAGCGGAGGCGAGCCGGTGCCGCTCGACAACGCGCTCGACCGTGCGAATGACCTCAGCGCCAAAATCGAACTCGGCCTCAAGGAAGATATTCTCGTTCTCTCCGGCGGCGTCTCCATGGGCAAGTACGACCTGGTCGAGTCGGTGCTGAAAAGCCTGGGCGCGGAATTTTTCTTCGACGCTGTCGCCATCCGTCCGGGCAAGCCCGCGGTCTTTGGCCGTTGCCGTAACACCTTTGTTTTCGGCCTTCCGGGGAATCCCGTGTCCACCATGGTCACGTTTCAACTCTTCGTCACGCCGGCGATCGACGTCCTGGGCGGCGCGCGTGCCCGGCAGTTGCCGTTACTGGAAGCCAATCTCGTCAAGACCTTGCACGAAAAGCCCGGTCTCACGCACTTTCTGCCGGCCTGCTTCGAGTGGACGGGAATTTCCCCGGAAGTGTGTCCCCTTGACTGGCAAGGCTCCGGCGACATCGCGGCGATTACGCGGGCCAACTGTTTTATTGTCGTGCCAGCGGACCGCCACAACATTCCGGCGGGAGAGAAGGTTTCCGTTCTTCCCCGCCTCGACGTAATCTAGTTCCTGCTGGTAGCGCCCGCTTCTAAGGGCGTGACGTTCCCTACGAGGACCATTTGCCCAAACTGTCGCACTACACCCCGCGCGGCGACGTCAGCATGGTGGATGTTTCCGGGAAACCGGTCACCACGCGCACAGCCGTCGCGCACGCCTTCGTGCGCATGTCTCCCAAGGTGTTGCGGGCCGTGCGCGGCCTGAAAAATCCCAAGGGCAATCCGCTGGAAATCGCGCGCATTGCCGGCATCGCCGCCGCCAAGCGCACGGCGGAGTGGATACCTCTTTGTCATCCCCTTCCGCTCACGCACATTGATGTGACCCCCCGGCTGTGCAAAGATGGGGTGGAACTCAAGTCCCAGGCAACGGCCACGGCGCAAACCGGCGTGGAGATGGAAGCGCTCGTCGCGGTCACTTGTGCCGCCCTAACGGTCTACGACATGTGCAAGGCCCTCGATAAAGGCATCGAAATCGCCGACATTCACCTGCTCGAAAAAACGGGCGGAAAGAGCGGCGATTATGTGCGTATGCCTAATGGCAAGATCCGGAAAGGTCGCCGATGACCGCCGCTGCCGGGAAAAGCGTCAAGTTGCTGCTTGCGGACGATAATCCGCTGATCCGCGACCTGGTCTCGAAATCCTTGGAGCCCTTCTGCGAAGTGGTCATTGCTACCGACGGGGGTGATGCCTTGCTCAAGGTGGTTGATGAGCCGCCCGACGTGATCCTTTGCGATTACAAGATGCCGGGGCTTGATGGCCGGCAACTTTTTGAAAAGCTTCGCAGCCGCGAAGCCACCAAGCATATTCCTTTTCTCTTCATGGCCAGCCGTACGGACATTGAGGAAAAACTTCGGCCCATGGTGGACGGCGTCGAGGATTTCATCGCCAAGCCGTTTCTTGCCAAGGACCTCGTTCGCCTGGCTAAGAAAATTGTCGATCGCCTGCATCTGGAAAAGCTCCAGAAGCGCGCGTCGCGCCCCGGCGTCATTCAGGGCCGCCTCGAAGAGATGAGCATGATCGACCTGATGCAGTCCCTCGAAATGGGGCAGAAATCCTGCCGCTTGCGGGCGCACAAGGGCAACGAAATGGGAGAGCTCTTCTTTGCCGGCGGCCAATGCCGCGACGCGAAGATCGGCTCCGTCATCGGCGACGACGCCGTCTACAAAGTTCTGCTGTGGACTGAGGGCGAGTTCGAAATCGACTTCAACGCCGCCAACGCGTCCAATAATACTACGACCACGCGCAACACCACCGGGCTGCTCATGGAAGCCATGCGCCTGATGGATGAAGCAAATCGCGACGCGGTCCCCTCGAATTAACAGCCATGATGCGGGTAGCTGTTCTCACCATCAGCGATACGGTCGCGAGCGGCGAGCGGGTGGATCTTTCCGGCCCCGCCGTGGTGCAGCGCTGCCGCGAACTTGGCTGGGAAGTGACTTCGTGCCTGA
This sequence comes from Candidatus Acidiferrum sp., assembly GCA_035262705.1. Classification (GTDB taxonomy): domain Bacteria; phylum Acidobacteriota; class Terriglobia; order Acidiferrales; family UBA7541; genus Acidiferrum. The sequence continues at coordinate 8,140 of DATFSI010000182.1, forward strand.
AATGTTCCGATGAGCCTGACCAGGTGCGATCGCATTTGCGGCAGCTTGCCGACTCGCGCAAGGCAGACTTGATTCTCACAACTGGCGGCACCGGCCTCGGTCCGCGAGACAACACTCCCGAGGCTACTTTGGAGATTGCCGAGAAAATTATTCCCGGCCTGGCCGAGGAGATGCGCCGCAAGGGCGCTCAGCAAACTCCCACCGCTGTGCTATCCCGCGGCGTCGCCGTGCTGCGCCAGCGGTCGCTCATCCTGAATCTTCCGGGCAGTCCCAAAGGCGCTGTCGAATCGATCGATGTTCTCGCTGAGCTGCTTCCACATGCCATCCACGTCCTGCACGGCGCCCGCCACGACTAACGGAAACTCGGGCGCGCGTTACGCACCGAATTGTGCCGCCCCCCTGGGCTGCTGTTTCTAGACTAAGCAGGCTGTAGCAGAGAATTTATTTTTTGGGAAGCGGTATTGGTTTTGTTCGGCGCCAAGGTCATCTTGTAATGTAGGCGGAGAATGCTCAGGCCCACAAAGCGGATTTCGTGGTCGGTGCGCAGCACGCTTTCCTCATCCACGTAGACATGAAAGATTTCGTGGAGGGTCGTGAAGCAGCGTACCTTCCACGCGTCGGGTCCGGCCTCGACGATGCGGTAGAAACCGGATTTGCCGAAGGCTCCGCCTGTCGAAACCAGGCCGAACGAGCCGTTCGCATAACCACAAGGGCGCAGATAGACGCTGCTGCTGCCGTAACAAGGAAACGTCACCTTCACGCAGGGGCTCGCTTCGCCGGGCAACCGCGCATCCGAATACAACCCCGCATAAATCACTTTCCCGGTGGCGCGAAACCTGCGCAGCCATCCTGTGTGCATCAACTTTCCGCTTTCCCGTTGCCGCAACTGCACAATTTCACTGGTCATGCCCTTAGCCACTTCCATCGAGGAAATCGGAAAATTCAACTGATCCATCCACTGACTGATAAATTCCACCAGCAACCACAACACAAACTTTCCCGCCAGGTACACCTCGCTCCACACTTCCAGATGGTAGAGCGCGGTATGTTCGTAAAAGTGGCGGATGCGTGGGTCAATTGCATCCGGGTCGAAGGACGGGCCGCGCAGTACGCCAAATTCCGGGATGAGTCCTGCATCCGGCGGCATGCTGAGGTCTAAACCCTGCTCTTCGGCAATTTTCTGATAAACGCCAGTGCCAATCACGCCCGGCTTCCCAAGGACACAGTTTAACCACGGCGCATCTTTACGTCGCACCCTGCGACCGGCCAGGCGCACCAGCCATTCAATGCAAAGCTGTAGCAGCGATCCGACGGTGGCCGAAAAAGCCGACCGCACGCCACGGGACGCACCTTGGTTCTCTAAAAGGGGAGCTTTGCGTTCTGCGGAAGGGTTAGAGGAAGAGAGGTTCACAGTTGAATTAGTATGCCATGACGTAACGGGGCAAAAGCATCTGATCAATACCAGTGTGCTCGCATTGGCATAATCTGCCACCGCGACATGCCCACCCTAATTTGCTGCAACAACCGGAAGGATAACCCGAGAAGGATGCTCGCGGTCGTGGTGAATGACGATACGTCCGGTCTGACTTTCCTTGGAGACAATTTCAGACTCACCGGTCTGCAGGTTGCGGGAAAAGTGCGGATAGAAAGCGCCGCTGATCTGAACGCGGATACGATGGCCCTTTAAGAAAGTGTTGCTCGTCAACAGGTGGTTGAGGGTCAGTTTGTAGATTTGCCCCGGCGTCAGGAGTTCTGGTTTCACGGTTTCGTCGCGATAGCTCGCGCGCAGGACGTCCAGGCCTGGGCTCATCAGGTTGAAGGCAGTTCCATCGGGCGCCACGTCTGAAACGCGCACCCACAGATCGAAATCCTTCACGTCCGCTGACGCGTAAATCTCCGCGTTGATTGGCCCGGTCACTTCAGTATCTTTCTCCATTGGAGCGCTGTCGAAGACCAAAACGTCCTCGCGCCCAGCGAAGGAACGGTAGTCATGCGCGCCGTAGGTTTCGTAAGGATCGCTGACAGGATGAGCTGGATCGGAGAGGAACGAACTGCTCTTTGCCATGGAAGTTCCTTTCTTATTCAGGAGTAGTCCCACCCGATCGTCGGTCGAATCGGACGCTAGATATAGCGTGGTGGCCTTGGCGCGCGCCAACGGCCATTGTTGCTCGTCGCGCCAGGCGTTTGTTCCCATGACAAAAAGGCGAACGGGCGCTTCTTTTTCCACGCCGTTGTCCACGCCACGCAGGTAATGATCCATCCAGCGCAGAATCAACTCGTCATAGTCCACCGGCGCGGTTGGGCCAAAGTCGCGCTCGCCGCTTTTTCGCGTGTCCTGAGCCCCGTGGGTCCAGGGGCCGATGATTGTGCGCGTCGCCGGATCGGGCCACCCCTTACGCGCCGCCAGGAGTCCGTTAAAGTTGGTCGTCGCGCCGTCCGGCCCGTAGGCCTCGTCATACCATCCGGAAAAATTCAGTACTGCGCAATGCACGCGGTCGTACTTGTTGCGGATCTCCGCCCAGTCCCACCAGGGATCCGCAGGAGGATGCGCCAGCCATTGATAGTAAAACGGCCCGGCCTCCTTCAAATCGGGCAAGTCGCGCAGCGGCAAATAACTCTCCATGCGCTCGTGTCCTCGCTGCCATGTTTCCTCGGCTTCCTTGTCCGTTTTTGGCCCGTCGAGTTTCTTTCGCGCCCGTGCGTCCGGTGCGATATTCATCCAAACCCACTCGAGCCACGAGCCATCGAACAAGCCGCCCGCATAAAAGAAATTTCGCGGGGTGGAGAATGTCATCGCCGGCACCATGGCTTTCAGATGCGGTGGATCTTCCACCGCCGCCAGCCATTGCACCGCAGCGGGATAGGAGAGCCCGAACGTGCCGACATTCCCATCGGACCACGGCTGCCGGGCCGCCCATTCAATCGTGTCGTAGCCGTCTTTCCCTTCGTTCCGATAAGCCACAAATTCACCGTCCGACGCATAGCGCCCGCGCACATCCTGAACTACCACCGCGTACCCGCGTTCCGGCAGTTTCTGAAACGTGCTCCATTCCTTGGGCGCATTCTCTTTTCCATAGGGCGTTCGATAAACCAGCGTAGGGAATCGTCCTGGGCGCGGCGGCAGCCAGATGTCCGCACGCAGCACCGTGCCGTCGCCCATGGGCACTTCAACGTTCTTCATCACCACATTTCCTGCAAGCCTGTACCTCTTGTTCCCGCTCTGGAAGGGAATTTTCGACAAACGGATATAGACAACGGCCACCGCCAAGAGCATGGCCAAAGCCGCAGCGCGCCTGAGGATTCCCGTAGTCATCGCGCACGCATTCTATCCAAATCGCCCGGCAAACGCTTGTTGACCGCTTGCCCTGCGTCCGTAACAATGTTTGCATCATGACCAGCAAACTTTCCGGCAAGAAACTCGCCGTGCTCGGCGCCGGCAAACTCGGCGGCATTCTGCTGCGCGCTTATCTCGAGCAGAAGCTCTTTACGCCGAAGAATGTCACGGCCACGGTGCGCCACGAAGAAAAGGCCGCAGCGCTCGCCAAATCGCTTGGCGTTATCGCTACAACGGACAATGCCAAGGCCGCGGACGGCGCTGACATTATTTTGCTGGGCGTAAAACCCCAGGTTGTCGGCGATGTGCTGAAGGAAATTAGATCCGAAATTGGCAAAGATGCGCTGGTAATCTCTGTGGCGGCTTCTGTGCCCACCACCTACATCGAACAACGCCTGGGCGACAAAGTGCCCGTAGTGCGCGCCATGCCGAATACCTGCTCGACCGTCGGCGTGGGCATGACCGGCATTTGCAAGGGCGCGCACGCTTCCGCCGAGCATCTGGAAATCGCCAAGGCGCTGTTTAACGCCGTCGGCCGCACCGTGGTGGTGGATGAGAAGAATATGGACGCGGTCACCGGGCTTTCTGCCAGCGGCCCTGCGTTCGCCTATATCATTCTCGAATCGCTCGCCGAAGCAGGCGTAAAGGTTGGCCTGCCGCGCGATGTGGCCACACTTCTTGCCGCGCAAACGATGAAAGGCTCCGCCAGTGTGGTGCTGGAAACCGGCGACCACCCCGCGCTGCTTAAGGATTCCGTCACCACACCCGCCGGCTGCACCATCGACGGCATCCTCGAACTCGAGGAGGGCAAGCTGCGCGTTACGTTGATTAAGGCAGTAGTGAAAGCTACGCAACGCGCCGGCGAACTGCTCTTCGAAAAGTAAGCCTTCCGTTATACGGTTAAAACAACCGCCATTCTTGCAAGTTTCTAGCTGGTTCTCCGTTCGGGAGGAGTCCGCGCCATGCTCTCGCACCGGCTTTCGCCGCTTCGCTATTTAGTTTTGCCGTGCCTGATCCTTGTCCTTTTCGGCCACCCCACCCTCGCTCAAAAGGCGGTGCCGAAGAACGCCTCCTGGGTGGCCGCGGAAAAGGCGGTCACCAAGCTGGAGCAGGATTGGTTCAAGGTGCAGTTGGCGCACGACTGGGACAAGCTGCGCACGTTCCTCGGCGACGACTTTCAACTGATCGAGTCCGACGGCCATTTGGGCGACCGCGACTCCATGATGGCCGGCTACAAGGAAGAAGCCCCTTCGGTGGTCACCATCAGCATGACATTGCTGGTTTCCCACGCCGTCGCCAATGACGCAGTGGTGGCCACGGGCCTCGATGACATCAGCCTGCGCCAGCGGGACGGCTCCATCTCTCATCGCTACGAGCGCTTCACCGACGTCTGGGTGCTACGCAACAATCAGTGGGTTTGCGTGGCCGAGCAGCTCACTCTGGCCCATCCGCAATAAAGAAGGGTCTTTCCCAAGATAAGTCTCGCCAGCCGCGTCTAGAGCTTCTTCCGGTAGTGCACACAGCGGTCCACGACTTCGTAGCCCAAGGCTTCGTGTGCGCGTTGGGAAATCGCGTTGTCAATGAGCGCGTCGGAGGCCATCTCGACGCACTTGTGGCCGCGTGCCCAATCCTCTGCTTTGGCAAGTAGCTTCCCGCCGATTCCCCGGTTGCGATGACCCTCGGCAACGTACCAACCCTCGACGTAGCCCACCGGTTGCGCCGGGTTGCAGCCGTCCGCATGCGAACGTAAGTCGACTTCCAGGAAACCGATCACAACCCCATCGCTTGCTTCCGCAACGAAGATAGTGATGGGCATGGTTAAAACGGAAGCGGCTTTGCCCCCGAGTAACAGCCGCAGTTCCTCGGTGTGTTCTGCGGCACAAGACTGAGGCCATAGGGCCTCGAGCAGAGGGGCGAGTTGATCGAGATCGGATGCGCGAGCAAGCCTGATTTGAACGTTGTCCATAGGGACCATCGTGTACCAGCCGTCTGACGGCCTAGACGCGAGTTGGTTTCAATGCCCGAGCCAGATCCGGGTTTATTGGATGGGTCGCGAGCCGGTAATCAGAATATCTACTAGCCGCCGGGCGCTTTGCTGCCAGCCCGGGCCAGACGCCACGTTGGAGACGCCGATTAGCGCCCGGAGCAGATCGAACGGTTCGAGGTCTTTACGGATGTCGCCGCTTTCGATGGCACGCTTCACCAAGGCATCGATAGCCCCGCGAATCCGGGAACGGGAAGCCTCGAACACTTTCGCCGGGCCTCCCACCAGAGTATTCAAGGCCGGGACGATGAGCTGCTTTGTTGCTATGTAGTCGATAAACAATAACATCCAGGCTCGCAAGGCTTCGACCGGGGGAAGCTCCGCGGACAAGTGGGCTTCCGCGGCGGCTATTTTGTCCACCTCCGTGCGATACACCGCCTCGATCAGCGTCTCCCGCGTAGGGAAGTGGCGATAGAGGGTCCCTGCACCCACTCCGGCTTGTTTGGCGATGTCGTCCAGGCTGGCGTTGGCCCCGAAGCGGGTAAACGCTTCCTTTGCAACCTCCAGGAGGCGCTCACGGTTGCGCTGGGCATCCAATCGGGGCCTGCGACCGGAGGGTTTTGGACGTTTGCTAGCCATGGCAAAAAGTATGTAACCGGAGACGGTCTCCGTATATCTAAGAATTCGGAGACACTCTCCGTTTTACAGAAATCGTGGCCGCCCGTCAAGTTCGGGGCGGCACCTGGAGAAGAAAATGGTAGAAGCATTGGGAGCAGCAACAAGGAAATTTGGAGCGACATCGACAACGGAAGATGTATTGTCGGGCGTGGATCTGCGCGGAAAGCGAATCCTGGTGACCGGCGTTTCGGCGGGGATCGGCGTGGAGACGGCGCGGTCGCTTGCCGCGCACGGGGCGCACGTGGT
>DATFSI010000183.1:0-4305 GCA_035262705.1 Candidatus Acidiferrum sp.
AAGGAACTCACCGACCGCCTGATCGCCGCGCGCCGCAAAATCACCGAAGCCACCGACGGTTACGAATTCCAATTCGACGCCTCGGCCATCTCCTTCCCCGATCTCGCCAACTGGTCTGTCGCCGAAGCCAAATGCTGCCCCTTTTTCGATTTTCATCTGGATCTGGAAAACAGCGGCGGCGCTTTAGGCCTTCGCCTGAGCGGACCTGTGGGAGTCAAACCCTTCATCCGACTCGAATTCGCCGTCCCCGCAAAATAAGGAGGGTAGCGCCGGCATCCTGCCGGCCTCTGTTTTTGCGGCACAGGCACTCCTGCCTGTCAGGTCGGTCCCCGTGGAACTTGAGGGCGCCCATCCTCGGCTTCTTGTGAGGATGGGTCTTCTCGGCGGCCCTCTGCGCCCTCGGCGTTCCCTCTTTCTTACCTGGCACCCCAAGGCAACCCCGCCGTCCGCCCCGCAAATACCGCCCTATGCGGCTCCGGCGAAACACCCTCGCTCTTCCGTACCACCCCGCTCGTAATCCCCCGGCGAATTGTGGCGTCTTTCGCCGCGTCATCGAACTTCACTTCTCCCGCGCTTTGTTGCACCCCCAGCTCCTTCCAAAGCGCGTTTAAGCCCACCGGCACCGGCTTGTCCTTCATCTCTTCATACAACTTCTCGAGCATCCGCGTCCCTGTCGCCTGATCGCCAACGCGTAGGGCTTCGGCCAACTCCCAACCGTGGCGAATGTCCCCGCCCGCGTCCAGAATCCCGCGCAGAGCGTCCTCCAGACCTTTCTTATTCTTCGTCTCGCGCCTTATCCCCACGTCCGCCAGCAGGCAAAACATCGCTCCGCCCCAATAGGTCCGTCCCCACGTGTGCGTATGATCCAGCCCGCGGTCGCCCGCTTCCGGCAGTCCCTGCGGCATATCCCGCATCACGTCGGCCCACATTTGTTCGGCCGTAAGGTGCCCCGCCCGAATCCGCGCGATAGGTTCCACGTAAGTAGAAATTCCTTCTTCGATCCAATGGTGTTCGTCGGCCATCTGCGGAAACGCCAGATGAATCATTTCGTGCGTCAGCATCCAGTCGTCCGCGAACTGCTTCGCGGAAGTCTCCGATCCCACGCGTATGTTGATTCGTCCGCCGTCTGCGGCCCCAAAGGTCATCCCGCCGCGCACGCCCGCGCCGTGAGTTTCTCTGATGTGCAGGGAAACATGCGCAACCGGAAAACGCCCGTAATAGCTGTGCACAGCCTCCGCCGCCATCTGTACCCACCGCAGCACTTCTTCGGTGGACAAGCGCGTATAACCGGACTCGAAAATCACGTCGATGCGGGAATTTCCAACAAAGAGGGTCGAGGTCATCTCACCTTCCGGCGAAGCAGAGCAGTGGCACGCAAAAAGAAAAAGCCCCAGGGCCGCGAACCGGGCCCGCCTGCGCAAAAACGCCGGCCATGCCCGAAGCGGCTTCTGGGGCCCCAACGTCAAACGGCAATCGATCCTTCGGCTTGCTTGGCCTTTCCGCCCAGAAAATGTCCGAGCACGGTATCCACCGACAACTTGCCCGCCCCGAAAATCAGGACCACCAGCGAAGCGCAAAGGAACGTAAACGGCGTCGCGGCCATGAACTTGTCCGGGTCCGAGAGGATCGAAAACAGTGCCTCACGGTCCGCAGTCACATAGGCCATGATCAAATTCACCGTGAGCATCAGCGAAATGATTCGCGAAAACAGCCCCAGCGCCAGCAAAATGCCTCCGAAAAACTCCAGGCAGGAAATGAACACCGCCGTTTGCGCTGGCATCGGCAGGTTCAAAGTCGTGAAAAACTGCGTCACCCTCTCCAGATTGTGCAGCTTCCCCCAGCCGCTCTGCGCCAGTTGCCAGCCCCAATAGAGTCTGACGGCCAAAAGTAACGGCGATTGTAAATATGCGGTCAATCCAAACACCGCATCGTGCACACTACGAACTTTATTCAACAACGCATTCATACTTCCTACTTATCCCTTTCGTTTCTTGCTTTTATTTTGCGTTTCCGGATTTGTCCGCCGCTCCGGCTGGCAAAACCAGCCCAGCGTCGCCCATGTCTGGAAGCAATGTCGTAGGTAGTCACCGCGTTCCGCCTCGGGAATCTTGCTCCCGCGGAACGCCGCGTCAATCGCCGCGCCCAGCGGCTTCCCCGCCCGCAGTGCCGTCAGTATCGCGTACTCCTCCCGGTCAACACGCCGGTAGTACACGGAAAAATCCACGCGGTGAACCACCAGAAAAATCTCTTGCGCCTTTAGCCCCGCCACCGCCTTCACCTTCGTCTTCTTGCGGTGCTCCACAATTGCATTGCTGGCAAAATCCGCTCCGTGCTCTTCGTCGTTCCTCACCTGCAACACCAAGTCGTCCACCGGATAGCGCAGCCGAAGCAGTTGCACGTAGGGCTGCAGCCGCAGCTTCAACTTTCCCACCGTCGTGCTTTCCAATTCCTCCACCCGCAATACCGGTTCCGCGGCTCCGTCAAACGCATCCACATCCGCCCATTCGATCCGCGCCATGTCCAGCGCCAATTCCTTTTTCCCGCGGATCCATCGCGGATTCCGCCGCAGCCAGCCCTCCAGCCGCGCGCCAAGATTCCGCAGCGTGAACGACTGCGACGGGCAATCCGTCAGGTACGCCCGGCACATATCCTCAAACCGCCGCTCGCCCAGCACCGCCCGCAGGCCGGGAAAATCCTCCGTCATGCTCGCTAGCACACGCCACCAGTATTGCCGGTTGTAAATCTCCAGCCGTTCGAACGACGTCAGCCGGTCGTTCGGCTTGATATATCGTGCGGCGTACCGCTTCATGCTTCCGCCGCCCGGCGCAACCCTCTGCATCCCTTCGCTGCGCGTCAACGGCTGCATCACCGCGCGCGCCACGGCCTTCTGGAGGCTCGCCAACTTCATACCGCCACTCCGAGTTTCTTCTCGCCCAGAAACTTCTTGGCCTTGAGCGCCTCGTCGTGCACTTCCTGGAACGACGGAATGCTGTCATCCCATTCGAGCAGCGTTGCCGTGTGTCCGGCGCGCTCGATGGCGTGTTCGTAAAGCTTCCACACCGGGTCAATCACCGGATGGTCGTGCGTATCCAGAATGTACTTCTCGAATTTTGAATGCCCCGCGATGTGGATTTGGGCCACGCGCTCCCCCGGCACGCTGTTGATATAGGTCATCGGGTCAAAATTGTGGTTCCGCGACGACACGTAAATATTGTTCACGTCCAGCAGGATTCCGCAGTCCGCCCGCTCCACCACTTCATTCAGGAATTCCCACTCCGTCATCTCCGACACGTGGAATTCCGCGTAACTGCTCACGTTCTCCACCGCCACCGGCACTTCCAGGTAATCGCGCACCTCGCGCACCTTCTGCGCCGTCAACTTCGCCGCTTCAAACGTATACGGCATCGGCAGCAGGTCGTGCGTGTAGCGCCCGTCCACGCTTCCCCAGCACAAATGATCCGAAAGCCACGGCGTCTTGGTGCGCTTCACCAGGTCCTTCAGCCTCTTCAGGTGTTCCCGGTCCGCGCGCCCTGCCGAACCGAAATACATCGAGACTCCATGCTGCACCACCTTGTACTGCTCCAGGATCTGATCCAGGATGTGCAGCGGCCGCCCGCCGCCAATCATGAAATTCTCGGAAATAATCTCGAACCAATCCACCACCGGCTTGCGTGTCAGGATGTGGTCGTAGTGCGGCGCGCGCAGCCCGATCCCGATCCCGTAGTTGGTGAAATTGTTAAAGCGATTCGCTGGCATGGCTTCCCTTTTTATTGCTCCAAGGCAAGGGCCCAGGTCTTGCCTACCCTCGCCCCGGAGCACTGCGTTCTACTGGCCTTATCCAGGCTTCTTTTCGTCGGGCATCTTGCTGCCGTCGGTCGCGCAGCCGCCCTTGCCCTTGCAAGAGTTCTTGCCCTTGCAGCCGTTGTCGCTGGACTTGCAGCCGCCCTTGCCCTTGCAGGAGTTTTGGCCCTTACAGGCGTGCTTTTCCTTTGCTGCCTTTTCGGACTTCTTTTCTGCGCCCTGGTCTTGAGCACTGAAAGTGCTCTTCGCCGAAGGGAGCAGGTTCGAGGCCCGTACCGTGGCGGTCGTTCCGGCTAACAACCCGGCGAACGCTGCCCCGGCGAGGATGGCCTTTGAGGTTTTCGTCATTGCGGATTCTCCGTTCTTCTAGGATGAAGGTGCAATACACCCTGCGGATACTCACGGCGTCTCGCAGCCCTGGCTGGGTTGCTTCTCCCGGACGGCTTGCTGCGTCCGGCGGCCTGGAGCACACCTTGACTGCCCACGAGGGCGCCTACGCACCCA
>DATFSI010000184.1:0-24831 GCA_035262705.1 Candidatus Acidiferrum sp.
CAGTTTGCCGCACGTGCAACTTCCGCGATAGTGCGCGACTCTGTCCAAAGCTCACGCGCCGCTGCTTTTTTGTTGCGGTATTGCAATAACTGAACACCTGCTTGCATCAGTTTTTTGGCTGTGTCCCTGGCAGGTTCCGTCAACATGCCTGCGTCTAATATCACATACAACCTGGGCATCACAAGACGCATAAAGGGTTATTTACCGTTGTCGTTGAATATTTTCTCGATAAAGTGGGTGTCCATCTTGCCGGCTTCGAAGTCCTTGTGAGCCAGGATGCGCCGCTGGAGCGGGATAGAGGTCTTGATACCCTCGATGACAAACATTTCGAGCGCGCGCTTCATGCGGCCAATGGCCTCCACACGGTCACGCCCCTTCACAATCAGCTTGGCGATCAGGGAGTCGTAGTAGGGAGGAATGACAGCGCCAGAATAGGCGGCCGAATCGACGCGGACGCCGGTGCCTCCGGGTGCCTGGAATGTGGTAATGCGACCAGCCGAGGGAACAAAGGTTTCCGGATCCTCGGCATTGATGCGGCACTCGATGGAATGTCCGGTGAAGTGCATTTCGCCCACGGCATCTTGCAGCTTCTCGCCAGCGGCGATGCGGATTTGAGACTTCACGAGATCGACGCCGGTGACAAACTCCGTGACGGGATGTTCTACCTGGATGCGGGTATTCATCTCGATGAAGTAGATGGAGCCGTCGGTGTCCATCAGGAATTCCACGGTGCCGGCGTTGGTGTACTCGATTGCTTCCAGGGCTTTCACGACTCTGGAGCCGAGTTCCTTGCGGCGCTTGGCGTCAATGGCGGGTGAGGGAGATTCTTCAACAAGTTTCTGGTGGCGGCGTTGAATGGTGCATTCGCGTTCACCCAGGTGGATGACTTTTCCGTGCTGGTCGCCGAGGACCTGGATCTCAATGTGCCGGGGATGCTCCAAAAACTTCTCCATGTAGACATCGGGAGTGCCAAACGCTTGCTGCGCTTCACTGCGGGCTGTCTGATACGCGGCGAGAAGGTCGGCCGCACCTCGCACCACGCGCATGCCGCGGCCACCGCCGCCAGCCGCAGCTTTCAGGATGAGCGGAAACCCGATGCGCTCGGCCTCACTGGCGAGTTGCTCTTCGCCTTCGACGACGCCGTCGCTGCCGGGAATTGTGGGCAGTCCCTGGGTCTTCATCTCTCGCCGGGCGCGATCCTTTTCGCCCATCATCTCGATGACTTCCGGCTTAGGGCCTATGAAGGTGATCTCCGAGGCCTCGCAGACCTTGGCGAAATTCGCGTTTTCTGAGAGAAAACCGTAACCCGGATGAATCGCGTCCACGTTCGTGATTTCCGCAGCACTGATGACCTGGGGAATGTTCAAATAGCTTTCGCTGCTGCGCGCAGGACCGATGCATACCGCTTCGTCCGCAAACCTGACGTGAAGAGAGTTGCGGTCGGCCTCGGAATATACGGCCACGGTGGCGATGCCCAATTCTTTGCAGGCGCAGATGACCCGCAGGGCGATTTCCCCGCGATTCGCAACTAGGATTTTCTGGAACATAGTCAGGCAGGCCGCTTATCGCTTGCGGCTCGGGCGAATCCCGAACAGCGGCTGCCCATACTCCACGGGCGCCCCGTTTTCGACAAAGATGCGCAGTACTTCTCCGCTGATCTCCGACTCAATCTCGTTCATCAGTTTCATGGCTTCCACGATGCACAGAGTCTGCCCCTTATCCACATGCGAGCCGACTCTGACAAAAGCCTCGGCGCCGGGACTCGGCGAGCCATAGAAGGTGCCCACAATGGGGGAGTTGACCAGGTACAGGTCTTCCCCGCCGCGAATATCCACCTCGGGCTCCGGAGCCCTGCTTGGGACCTCGGGCGCGCTGCTGCTCAGGGCTGAGGGAACAATGATCTCCGGCGCGGGCCTGGAGGCAGACGCAGCCATCACCATGGTGGTTCCAGGTTTCTTCAGGCGGATGCGGAGATCGCCATGGGAGTATTCAAACTCCTCCAGATTGTGCTCGCTCATGAAGCGTAGCAATTGTTCAATTTGCCCGATTTCGGGATTCGCAAACGATGGGCTCGCACTCGCTTTCGGGGACTTTTTCCGTTTCATGCCTTTTTTAAAGTTCGATAAGATCCCGCGTAACGCGGGTCAAAACTTCGGCGCTTCCTTGCCGGACTACCACATCGTCTTCAATCCGGATGCCGCCCACGCCTTCCATGTAAATTCCCGGTTCTATAGTAATCACATTTCCAGCTTCGAGCCTAATGGCCTGATCGCGGGCTATCCGGGGATCCTCATGCACTTCCAAGCCTAACCCATGGCCGGTACTGTGCACAAAATACCTGCTCAGCCCGTTTTTCTTGAGGACTTCCCGGGCAGCGGCATCGACTTCCCCGCAGGTCACTCCAGCCTTGACGGCCGCGACGGCCGCTTGCTGTGCCGTCTGAACCGAGCGATACCACGCCTGAACGCGTTTGCTGGCACGCCCCAGGTGTACGGTACGCGTCATGTCGCTGCAATAGTGGCCGAGTATAGCACCCAGGTCTAAGACGACCAACTCATTTTTCCTCAACTTCTTGGCGGTGGGCCGCGCGTGCGGCAGGGCGCCGCGTGCTCCGGAGGCCACGATCGTTTCAAACGATGGACCACTGGCTCCGTGTCTCTTCATCTGGTATTCAATTTCGGCGGCTATCTCGGTCTCGCGCATGCCCGGCCGAATTAGCTTCAGGACCCCTTCGAGGACTCCCCCCGCCAGGATGGCAGTCTTTCGCATTACGCCCAGTTCCTGAGGGTCCTTGCGCATCCTAAGGCGTTCCACCAGTCCAGCGGCCTCTACACCGCGCCATTTCCGACCCAAGGACTTGCGCAGGTTTTTTAGCTGCTGCACCGTCAATTGGTTTGCGTCGTAGCCGGCGCGCGTCAATCCGCGCGTCTTCAGAAATGATCCGACTGCCGCGAACAGACCTCCCTGCTGCAGTTCAATTTTCACCCCACGAGTCTCCTGCGCCGCCTGGACCGTAAAGCGGCCATCGGTGACCAGCGTCGTACGGTCGCGAGCGACGATCAGGGCACCGGATTCTCCGCTGAAACCAGTCAGATAAAACCAGTTTGCGGGATGGGTAACCAGCAGGCAATCCATCTTGCGACTAGCAATTTCCGCGAGCAGGGCCTTACGTCTCTTTGCGTGATCTGCGGTCATAAAAAAAACGAGGAGACTTGCGCCTCCTCGATTTCAGTTTACCCGAATTGTATGATCCGCGCTTCCTGGCTTATCCAGGGATGATGCGCGGAGTAATAAAGAACAGCAATTCCTGCGAGGTTACCGTAACTGCAGTGCGCCGGAAGAGGTACCCGATGATAGGCAGGCTACCCACAACCGGAACCTCGTTAATGTTGGTCTGTTGCTGCGTGACAATGATGCCGCCGATTACAACCGTCCCGCCATCGGCCACGGTGACCTTGGTCTCCTCCGCCTGAGTATCGAGGGCCGGGATCCCCTGGATTCGGGGAATACCATTGTCGATCTGCGTGTTTTCGACCAGGACATCCATGAAAACAGTGCCTTCGGCCGTGATCTGGGGCGTCACCTCCAGCTTCAGCACCGCGTCGATGAATTGCACAGAAATCGTGTTATTGATGGTCGTCTGGATAGGCACCTTCGTACCCTGTTTCACGACCGCCTTTTCGTTATTCTGCGTGATGACTTTGGGCTTGGAGAGCAGCTTGCCGACACCCTTGGATTCTGCGGCGGTAATGAACAGGTCCACCGCAAAGTTCGGCGAACGATGGCCAAAGTAGAATCCGCTGGTGGGCGTCGATGCGCCCAGGTTTACGTTGAATGGCAGACCCGGAGTTGTTTGGCCGGAGCCTTGGGGAGGCGTGCCGATAAGGGGGGGCTGAGGAATGCCGCTTCCTGTCACAACCGGGCTGACCCCGACGCTCGCCGGGCCACCGAAAACGGAACGTCCGCCTGTGGTCGTGCCAGCAAACCCCCACTGCACGCCAATGTCGCGAGCGAAGCTGCGCGTGGCGGCCACTACGCGAGCTTCAATTTCCACCTGCTGGGACTTGCGATCCAGTTGGCGAATCAGGTTATCGATCGTAGGAATAACGGACGGAATATCCCGAATGATCAGTTGGTTGGACCGGTCGTCGGAGAGGATATCACCGCGCGCCGAGAGGAATTTCTTGAGAGTGTCCTTGAGGGTTGCGGCCTTCGCGTAGCTGAGGACGCGGGTAACCGTCACCGGAGCAACGGCCTGCGCCTGGGCGATAGCCAAATCCCGTTGCGCCTCGGCTTCCTTTTTGAGCGTTTCGCGGGTGGCTATACGCAGCACGTTGCCGGTCAGCTGTTTGTCCAGGCTGTTGTTCTGCAGAACGATGTCCAAAGCCTGATCCCAGGGAACTTCATCCAGCACGATGGTGAGCGTCCCGTGGACGTTAGGATCGAGGACCACATTCAATCCGCTGATTTCATGAATCAACCGGAAGAAGTCCTTCAGGTCGACGTCCTTGAGGTTGACGGAAATGGGTTCGCCCGTGTAGTGGCCACCCTGTGCCGGAGCGGCGGTTCCTTGCGCCATGGTCGTTGCCGCCGAACTCGCCTGCTCTACAGCCTGCTGTGCTGCTTGCTGTCCGTCCACCGGGCGGGCCGGGCCTTCCTTTTCGTGCAAACTCGCCAGAACGAGGGAGGGTTGGGCCAGTTCGTTAGGCAAGGTGAACCGAGGGGCTGGAACTTTCGAAACTTTGCCGGCATGTCCAGGAACCTTGGGGCTATTCCCTGTATAGGTGATCTTCCTTGGCGCTTCCATGGCCGCGGAAGTTACCGGCGAGGCCAGGTTGCCATCAGGGTTCAGCTGGAGCCTCAGGTAGACCACCACCGCGCTTCCTTCGTGGGAAATTTGGAACGGCGTCTCGGCGGTCAGATCCACCACCACACGCGCCACATCCGGACGGAACTGTCCGATACGCACACCTCGAACAGGTGCGGACACCCCCGGGATGACCGTCTTCTGTACGCCCAGCCGCGCGCCGCTGAAATCCAGCACCAGGCGTTCGGGATTCTGCATACGCGAGGCATGCACATCCAAGCGCCCTGCCCCTTCGACGCGAATCGCCGCGCGCTGAGGTTCCTGCGTGATGGCCACGCTGGAGATCACCGCTGCGGTGGACGTCGCGCCCGCGGACTCCTGAGCACGAGCCATCGAAGCCAGGCCCCCGCCCAGCACGACACCCGCTAGTATCAGGCAGCCACATCGAAAGGCCGGCCAGTTCGTCTTCATTGCTGTTCTCCTGCACTGGAGTAAATTCTCTTATTTACTTGCCGCTCCACTGGTTTCCCGAACGCATCCTTCGCCACTTCATGGAACGACACGCCGTCCATGGCAATCTTTTCCACGCGCCCGTCGTACAACTGGTCGCCTTCCCGGAGGAAATACGTCCGTGCTTGCGGGTTGGTGACCACGGCGATCATTCCATTGGGTGCACGCACAACTCCGTCCAACCGCAGCGTGGCTACCTGCAAACCAGCCTTGCCGGGAGGAAGGTTTGCTCCGGCACGTGCCGCCGCTTCCTGGCGGCTAGTTAAAGACTCAAACGGGTCGCGGCGAGAGGTCTTGGTTTCCGATTCCGCGGGTGCCCCAGAGCCTGGCTTCGCGGCTGTCTCTTTTTTCGGAGCGGCTGGCTTTGCAGATTTTGCCTTGGCTCCGGTTTTCGCCGCAGCCTTTCCCGTCGATTTGGAGGCGGCGGTTTGTGCGGGCTTGGCCGCAGCAGGCGCGGGTTGCGCCGGCTTGGGCGCCGAAGTCTGGGCAGCACTCGCCGCGGGTTTAGGAGAGACCGCAGAGGGCTTCGTCTGGGCGTGTACGCCACTGCCCGCCGTCGCCAGCACAACCCCCGTAATTACTGTTATGGCTAGACGCATGGCTCGCTCATCCCCGTTCACGGCTTCTTCACCGGTTGACCTGCACCCTTGGCGTCGGCTCCCGGAGTGGAGTCAGCAGGTTTTGTGAAAAATGTGGTGACCGTAAAAATTCCCGTGACTGTGGTTCCCGGCCGCACCGGATACTTTGTTTCTTTCGCACTGGAGGCTCCAGGGTCGTCGAACTGGATATCCCCCACGTTGATAATGCGGGACAACCGGCTCAGCCGTGAAAAGAAATCCAGAATGTTGAAATACGGTCCGTCCGCCTGCACCTCAAACGGCATTTCGTAGTGAAATTCCTTAGGCTGCACCGTTTGCGACGTGAGTTTACGCAACTGCACGTTAGAGGCGGCCGCGGCTCCCTGCAACTGCCGGATGAACTCGTCCACTTCCTTTTCTTCCGGAACGATGGTTTTCAAAGTGTCCAATTGCTTGTTGAGCGCGTCCATCTGCTGCTTAAGCTCGCCGTAGCGCTGCTTGTAAACCTGGAGCTGCGTGACTTCCTGATTCAGCTTGGTGCGGTCTTGCACAGCCTGATCGTAGTCCGCGCGAGCTTGCGCGACTGGTGAACCCGGAACATACAACCCCGCCAGAACCAGCACCACGGCAATGGCCGTAGCTACCAGGCCCTGCATGATCACCGACATATCCCGGAAAGGATTGGCCATGGCTTTCCCCTATCCTTTCTTCGCGGGCGCGCCGGAAGCTGGCGCCGCGCCGCCCGTGCTGGCGGGCTTGGCCCCCGCCGGGCTTCCCGTCAGAGCCGCAGGCTGGGCAATGTCCGCGGTGATGGTGAACAAAAAGGTCTGCACGTTGGTATTCTTGTCGTCCTGCTTGGAATCCTTGATCTCGACTTTCTGGAAATAGCCGGAGCGCTTCAGCGCGGTGATAAAGTTGGCCACGGAGTTCAACGAGGCCGCAGCACCGTCCAGGCTGATGGTGGTTCCCTTTTTGGTCATGGAAGTCAGCCAGAGGTTTTCCGCGCGGGACACGGTGTTGGCTACTTGGTCGAGCAGTTCCTGTCCACCGGTGCGGTCACGCTGCAATTGCTCGATGGTGTTCACGCGCTGCTGCAACACCTGCTTCTGCTTTTCGAACGCGTCCACCTGTTGCTTGATGTTTTCTAGGTCCGTTTTCTGCGCCTGCAGCTGCTGGATGCGCTTCTTCTCGCCGTCCAGCTGAGTCTGCCAGGAATGATAGAAGTAAAAGAGAACAAGAAAGCCGAGAAGCACGCCTGCCCCGATAAATACCAGGGGTAGGGCCGCTCCCGTATCGACCGGGCGTCGCGTGGCTTTTGGCCTTGCTTGTCCAAGTAGGTTTATGCGGATCATGGCTAGTCGAAGCTCCTCAGGGCCAGGCCCACCGCGACCACCAATCTCGGCGCCATTTCCCGAATCTGATCTTCGCTGTGCTTCCCGGGATTAATCAGCACCTTGCGGAAGGGATTCAACTCTTCCACAGGCATGGCGAATTCTTCGCGCAACAGGTCCACCAAGCCGGGCACACGAGCGGTACCTCCGGCGACCATGATGCGCTGGATGTTTTCTCCGCTGGCAGTGGCGCGGAAGAAGTCGAAGGTCTTCTGGATTTCCAGGGTCAGGATGTCGGAAACGCTGCGCAGGATTTGGCTTTTCTGCTCGTCGGTTACTGTCGGCAGGGTGTCGCCCTTCTTCAGGCGTTCGGCGTCTTCAAAGCTCAGGTCCAATTCTTTCTGCAGCGCGTCGGTGTACTGGTTGCCGCCGACGCTGACGTCACGCGTAAACAGCGGCACGCCGCCGCGGACAATATTGATGTTCATGACGCTGGCGCCGATGTTTAGCAGCGCGACGGTCTGCCCGGCATCGGGTTCATAGTTCACTTCAAAGCAGTTCTGCAATCCGAAGGCGTCGATGTCCACAACAACCGGCGTTTTTCCCGCCTGCGCCAGCACGTTGGTATGATTCAGAATCTTGTCTTTCTTGACCGCCACCAGAAGTACATCCATTTGCGAGTCCATCGCTTCGAGCAACTGATAGCTCAGGTTCACGTCGGCGATATCGAAAGGAATATGCTGACTGGCTTCCGAGGGGATGCGGTCGTACAACTCTTCCTCGGTCATCAGCGGCAGCGGCACTCTCTTGACGATAACCGAGTGCCCGGAAACCGAGGTGGCCACATTCTTGGTCTTGATCTTTTCGTTTTCGAAAATCTTGGTGATGGCGTTGGCCACCTGCGGCGCATCCATGATCGCGCCGTCAACCACGGTGTCCGGTGCCAACGATTCCATGCCGAAGCTGACCAGCTCGTAGCCGGCCTTCGTCGATTTGAGTTCGACGGCTTTGATGGAGCTGGAGCCGATGTCCAGACCCACCAACTGCCTGCTCTTAACTCCCCCAGGTAACCACATATCGCGGCCTCTTTCCCTCACGCTCCGACAAGTCTAGCGGCGCTTCGCCACCGCCTGGCTCATCTTGCGTTCCATCCACCTGTCTAGGATCGTCTTTCTAAGTTTCCAACGATTTCCCAGTTTGAATGCAGGTATTTCGCCCTCTGTGATGTAGCGGTACAGAGTATCCGGGCTGATACCCAGATACTGGGACGCCTGCCGCACGTTCATCACTTCGCGCGATTCGCTCACGAGGAACGCCCACCTTGACCGTCACACGCCCTTCTCTTGCTACGTGTTTGCCGCACCCATTAACTTGCTTACCGCAGGACACAGATACCCCGGGCGCCGCTTGGTGAAACCGTTATGTCATTGGCGCGTGCCGAGCGTCAAGCCTTTCTGTTCTGCAGTTGTCCTAAGAATGTAGGTAATCTTAGGCAATTCGCCTGTAATTGTAGGGGGGTGGGAATACTAATTGCGAGCAGGATCGGCAAATTACACTATTAGTTGTGGTTTTTTGGGAAAATGGCCCCTGTCCCGTCGGACGGTAATCCTTTGTTCGCAATTCCTGCTGAATCCCCTTAAGCCTCTACGACTTGCAATGGCCCCTTAACGAAACCACTGCACTGTTTACTTGGTTAAAGGCCAAGGGTCTTCCACATCGCTTCCACGCGCGTTTTGGTCTTTTCATCCACCAGCATCTCGTCCGGCCATGGACGGGCAAATCCCTCGGTGGCCCATTTGCGGGTCGCATCAATGCCCATTTTGGAGCCGAAATCCTGCATGCGCGCGGCGTGGTCGAGGGTGTCCACTGGCCCCAGTGTGAACTGCACATCGCGCTGAGGGTCGATGGCGCACAGCGCCTTCCAAACCACCTCGCGATAGTCGTGCACCTTCACATCGTGATCCACCACCACAATCACCTTCGTGAACATTGCTTGCCCCAGGGACCAAATGGCGTTCATTACCTTTCGCGCGTGGCCCGGAAATGATTTTCGAATGGCCACAACCATCAGGTTGTGCACAATCCCTTCCGCAGGCAGGGAGACGTCCACAATCTCCGGGTGCGTCATCTTCATCAGCGGCAAAAACACGCGTTCAATGGCGTAGCCCATGAAAAAATCCTCCTGCGGAGGACGACCCACGACGGTGGCAAGGTAAATCGGATCCTTTCTGTGGGTGACGCATTCCACGTGGAAGACCGGGAATTCGCCTTCCAGGGAGTAAAAACCCGTGTGGTCGCCGAATGGTCCTTCGGTACGCATTTCGTTGAGGTTCACGTAGCCTTCAAGGACGATTTCCGCGTTTGCGGGAACTTCCAGGTCATTGGTTTCGCATTTGACGAGTTCCACGGGATCGCGACGCAAAAATCCGCTGAACATCATTTCGTCAAGGTCCGGGGGTACGGGCAAAATTCCGCCCAGCGTGGTTGCAGGGTCGGAGCCAATTGCGACACTCACGGGAATGCGTCCTTCCGGATTCGCTGCACGGGCGCGGCGAAAATGTTCGGCACCGTGCTTTTGCGTTTGCCAGTGCATTCCGGTCGTGCGCTCGTCGTAGACCTGCATGCGGTACATGCCCACGTTGCGTTTGCCGGTTTCCGGATTTTTCGTGAACACCAGCGGAAAAGTGATGAAGCGGCCGCCATCCTGCGGCCAGCATTTCAGGATCGGGAAATCGAAGAGGTTGACGTCGCCACGCTGGTGGACAACTTCCTTGCAAGGTCCGTCTTTCACCTGCTTGGGAAGAAAAGAACCGAGTTCTGCAAGTTTTGGCAGCATTTTGAGCTTGTCGAGCAGGCCCTGCGGTGTCTGCATATCCAAAAAACCGCGGATACGGGCCGCGACTTGGCCGAGATCTTCCACCTCAAACGCGAGTTCCATTCGCCGGACACTGCCGAAGGCATTGATGAGCAACGGATACCGCGAACCTTTGGGTTTTTCAAAAAGGAGCGCCGGCCCCAGAGCATTGGGGTTAGGCGCGATATGGCCGCTGGGCGCTTCCATCGCTAATTGCCGCAGTCTCTGGACAACTTCCGTGATTTCCAGCACCGGGTCCACTTCGGCCTTTACCCGGCGCAGTTCGCCCTCTTTTTCCAGGCGCCTCACAAATTCGCGCAAATCGGCATATCCCACTGCATCCTCCCGGAATCTCTCGGGCCCGCAATGAAACGTTCACACTACCACGCTCTTCACGAGGCAAGCAAAAGTGCTGAACATGGCCGGGCGTGTAAAGAAGCAGTTGACCGCGGGCGCAGCCTTCTATAGGCTCGGATGCAATTGTGTTTTCCCTTCAAGTTTCCGGGTCCCTTCCAGAAAAATTCTTGATGGAGAAAGGAAAATTCGCGCCTATGAAAACAAGTTCGATATTTGTGGGATGTTTGCTCGCATTCACTTATGCCGGTGCGATGGCGGCGCAAGAAATGCAGACCTCGCCGAAAGTGCTGCAGATTACTAGGGAGTTCGTCAAACCAGGAAGAGCGGGAATGGCGCACGATAAATCGGAAAGCGCGTTTGTGAAAGCGCTGTCCGATGCCAAATGGCCAACCTACTACGTCGCGCTGTCGTCGCTTTCCGGAAAAACGAGGGTACTGTTTCTGACTCCTTACGCTTCCTTTGAGGCGTGGCAAAAGGATGGAGATGCGGTGGAGAAAAATGCCAATTTGAACACCGCCCTCGACCACGCTTCGATGGCGGATGGCGAACTTTTGGACAGCATGGACCAGGGGGTCTTTCTTTTCCGCGAGGAGATGAGCCTGCGCCCGAATCCAGACCTCTCGCAATTCCGATACATGGAAATCAGCAGCTACCACCTGAAACCCGGCCACTCCAAGGAATGGGACACCGCCGTGAAAATGGTCAAGGCGGCCTATGAGAAAGGCGTGCCGGATTCGCATTGGGGAATGTTTGAGCAAATGTATGGCGGCGACGGAGGCACTTATCTGGTGTTTACCGGCCACAAGTCCATGAGCGAAATCGACCACGGGATCATGGACGACAAAAAGTTCGTCGAAGCTATGGGTGAAAATGGAATGAAGATTCTCGGCGAACTGGTGGCGGCCAGCGTGGAATCCTCGCAGCACCAGATATTCTACGTAAACCCGCGTATGAGCTACGTGCCGGAGAGTTGGATGAAGGCCGATCCCGATTTCTGGAAGCCGAAGGCCGAGCCTGCCGCAGCGCCAGCAAAAGAAAAGAAAGGCAAACCATAACCAATAGCAGCAAGGATTCGCGGCTTAGCGGCACGCACCTGCCCCAAGTCGCTGTGCTTTAACAGAGTCGGCCTTTGGCGAGTTTCCTCGCCGGCGGCCGACTCGTTTTGTTTTGCGCTAAACTCAACCTGCTGGGTAATGCACGGAATACATGCGCAAAACCGTCGTTGTCAGCATACTTTTTTACTCGTTTTCCGCTCTGGCCTACTTTTTGCCCGCGGGACGCTTCGACCTGCCTTTTGCGTGGAGTTACTTCGGGCTGAACGCCATCATCGGAATCGGAGCCGTGGCGATCGCCGAAGCAAAAACTCCCGGTTTCGCCTTGGAACGTTTGCACCCAGCCGCGGGTGAAAAAGATCGCCTGTTTAAGCCGGTTGGTTCGTTCTGCTCACTGGCTCTTCTTGTGGTCGCTGGGTTGGATGCAGGGCGTTACCACTGGGTGCCGTCGGTGGGCTGGCAGCCTCAGCTAGTAGCGTTTGTTCTCGATATGGCCGGCCTTGTCCTGGTTTGCTGGGCAATGGTGGTGAACTCTTACTTTTCCTCGGCGGTACGCTTGCAGCCGGAGCGCGGGCAGCTTGTGGTCAGCTCGGGGCCTTATTCCATAGTCCGGCATCCCGGGTATACGGGCGGAATCGTGTATTTGGCGTTGAACGGGTTGGCACTGGGTTCCTCGTGGGCGGGGCTGGCGGCCGTTCCCATGCTGCTTCTGACCATCCGCCGCACTATCATGGAGGATGCCATGCTGCAATCGGGTTTGCCGGGTTACTCTGACTATTCCCAAAAGGTCCGCTATCGGCTCTTCCCTGGCCTCTGGTAGTTGCCATCGCCCTGATTGCCTCTTGCCAGCAATGCTCTTATCCTGAAACTTCGACAGCCATGCAGCGCATCTATCTCGATCACAACGCCACGACGCCAGTGGACCCTGCGGTCCTGGCGGCAATGCTTCCGTATTTGTCGGGAGAATTCGGCAACGCTTCTTCGATTCACACCTTTGGCCAGCGGGCCCGCGCCGCTGTGGAAACCGCACGGGAGCAGGTGGCTGCGCTGGTAAACGCACGGCCGCAAGAGATTATTTTCACCAGTGGCGGAACTGAGTCCGACAACCACGCCATTTTCGGCGTAATCCATTCTGCTTCGTCACGCGCCTCCCTGCACCTGATCACCACCACGATCGAACATGAGGCCGTCCTCAACACCTGTCAGGAACTGGAAAAGCAAGGAGTCACGGTCACTTACCTCCCTGTCGACCCGAACGGACTCGTTAGCACCGAAGATCTTCGGCGGGCCCTTCGCCCGGAAACCGTATTGATCACGGTAATGCATGCCAACAACGAACTTGGCACCGTGCAGCCACTCCCGGAAATCGGCCTCATCGCTGCGGAGGCGGACGTCTATTTCCACAGCGACGCGGTGCAATCCGCGGGAAAGTTACCCTTGGATGTACAAACATTGCAGGTGGATTTGCTATCGCTCTCCGGCCACAAGATATGCGCACCGAAAGGGATTGGCGCGCTCTTTATCAGGAGCCGCACCCCGCTTCGGCAGTTTTTCTACGGTGGTCATCACCAGCGGGGCTTTCGGCCGGGCACAGAAAATGTCGCCGGCATCGTGGGTCTTGGCAAAGCCGCTGAACTTGCACGCTTGTCTCTCGAACAGGACGCGACGCGAATGGCGCGTTTGCGCGACACCCTGGAGCAGGGCCTGCTTGCACGCGTTCCTGATTCGAGCGTTAACGCGGCGCTTGCCCCGCGCACGCCCAACACGTGTAACATGACCTTCCCCGGCATCGAAGGCGAAGCCCTGGTCATTGCTCTCGATCTTAGGGGATTGGCCTGCTCAACCGGTGCGGCCTGCTCTTCGGGGGCTGTGGAACCTTCCCATGTGCTTACTGCCATCGGCCTTTCGACCGCCGAGGCTCGCGCCAGCATCCGCTTCAGCCTTGGCCGTCACACGACGGAAGCGGAAATTAGCGCCGTGCTGGAAATCGTTCCTGCGGCCGTCGCGCAACTCCGCAGACTTTCCCCCACCTATCAAAAATAAGAGAAAGACCGCCGGGCAGGCACAAAATGACCCGACCTTCGCTACAGGGATTGCGCCAATTACGCCGGGTCCCAATTCAAGCTAAAATAGATATGCCATGACCACAGAGGTTAAACTCGATTCTCTTCCGGAGGTCCAGGAAACCAAGCCGGGGCTCGTCGCCGTGGCTATGTCTGGTGGTGTGGATTCTTCGACCGTCGCGGCGGTCCTGCAGCAGCAAGGGGTTCCCGTGGTCGGGCTGACCATGCAACTCTGGAACCAGCGACGGCTGCCTGAACTGCAGGGCGACGGGCCGGCGCAACACCGATGTTGCTCGCTCGACGATGTTTACGACGCCAAGCGCGTGGCGCAGCACCTGAACTTTCCTCATTACGTAGTAAATTTCGAGGAACAGTTTGAAAAGCGCGTGGTGCGCCCGTTTGTTGAGCAGTATCTTTCGGGCCGAACGCCGATCGCATGCACCAATTGCAACACCGATGTGAAATTCGAACCACTTTTGCGCATGGCGAGGCAGATCGGAGCGGAGCGGCTGGCCACCGGCCACTATGCGCGGATCCGTAAGAACGAATCCACGGGGCGGTATGAGCTTTTGCGCGCGCGCGACGTTTCGAAGGACCAATCTTATTTTCTTTGGGGCCTTACCCAGGAACAGCTTTCGCGCAGCGATTTCCCGCTCGGTGAACTGACGAAACAGGGAGTGCGCGACCTTGCGCGCCACGTCCAACTGCCGGTGGCCGAAAAGCCCGAAAGCATGGAACTCTGCTTCGTGCCGAACGGCAATTACGTGCAGTTCATTCATGCCTATTCGCGCTCCGAAGGAATTTCGCTGAACGAGCAGGAAGGCGACATCGTCACGGAACAAGGCAGCGTAATCGGCCGCCACACCGGCCTGCATAATTACACCATCGGCCAGCGCAAGGGCCTCGGTTTCGCCGCGGGCAAGCCGATCTATGTGTTGGCGATCGATACGGAAAAGAACCGTATTGTCGTGGGTGAAGACGACGCCCTGCGAGCTACAACGTTGGAAATCGAGAGCGTGAATTGGGTTTCGGTCGTGGAGCCGGTTTTCCCAATTTGCGGCCAGGCAAAAATTCGTCACAAGCACGAACCGGCGCCGGCCACCATAGAAGTCCTGCCAGGAAATCGCGCCCGGATCATCTTCGAAACGCCGCAGCGCGCCATCACTCCAGGCCAGGCTGCTATCTTCTATGATGGCGATACTGTGGTCGCGGGCGGTTGGATCCGCTAGCAGCCCTTGTCGTCAAGCGCCGACTCTGTCTCCGAAAAACGGCATTGATCATGACGCTACGCAACAGTGTTAATGCAACTCCGCTTCATCCGTGTGAGTGCTAGGCTGTTGACATGAGCCAAGAGCAACGCACCGTACAGGAACAGCGCGGTCTGCGGTTTCCTTTCGACGCTCCGGCCGAGATTCTTCTGGAAAGCAGGAACGAAAGAACTCACGCACGGGTGGCGGAATTGAGCTTTCGCGGATGTTATCTGAAGACTTCCACACCGCTGAAACAAGACCAGCGGCTGCGCGTGAAAATCACGCACGCGGGCGAGTCATTCGAAGCGTTGGCGGAGGTAATTTATCGACGGGCGGATGGCGTTGGCGTACTATTTGGGAACGTGGAGCCTCATTTTCGGAATATCTTGCAAGGCTGGATTCTGAGCGCGTTAGACGACCAAGCGGAAGAAGAACCCTCCTAAGCCTGCAGCAATCCGGCAGACACTAGCGTCGTCAAATGAACAACTCGTCTTCTTGTTCCACCGCGGCCTCGGTGGCCGCTGCAGGAGCCGAGCGCCGGGAACGCAACACATCGAGGCCAACTTTGATGCCCTGCACGAGCGCGGAGGCCTTGTGCACAGGTCCCCAGAAACTGCGGCGCATTTGCGCGCCCGCGTCCTCTACGGCTTCCAGAGTGCCGGTCAGGATGCGATCGATGTGCACCAGTTGGCCGCGCAAGCGGTCAGAGGCTTCCGTGGCGATGCGGTCGAACTTCTGCGCTTGCGTGCGCGTCAGATAGACGATATGGGAGGCGTCTTCGACGAGGGCCGATATCTTCGGTTGCGTCTCGTCGAGCATGATTTGTGTTCGCGTAAGAATTGGCCCCACCCGCGAGTGTAAATCGTCCACCATCTTGTTCACTGATTCCGCGGTTTTTCGGAGTTGAAAGAAAAGCAGGAGCAAGACTCCGGCCTGCACAATCAGCGTGAGCGCCGCCACGACGATAAACAATTGCATCGTCATTTGCATACACACCTTACCCTCTCCGCAACCTCGGCGCGGAACAGCTCAAGATGCCCGGTTAAACTCACGACTTCGATTCGCGAAGAAAAGCTTCTCTTCCCGCATCCACCGCCGCGGAAATCGAGTCCCGCTTGCGCACCGCGACATCTTTGCCGCGCTCAATCAATTCGTCGGCACGTTCCCGCAGCTCGCGGGCCTTCTTTTGCGCGAATTCACGCCCTTCGTCGGCGCGCTTGGAGAGATATTCGCGAGTTTCTTCACCGGATTTGGGGGCAAAGAGCACGCCCACCAAGGCGCCGACGCCCAACCCAACCAGGAAATAACTCACTTTGGAACCAACGTTGTCAGCCATAGAGCCTCCACTAGGCTCACGCTAGCACAGCCGTGTGAACGCTGCAATACAACATAACCTGTATACGCCAAGCGCAGTGGTTAACTTGTATCTTTTTGTTCTGCCATGTGTTGCACAATCTTTTCTGCGGTTTTTCGGGGAACCATGCGGCTTAATTCGTCAGCATTGGCTTTCTTCAAGTTAGCCACACTTCCATACCGTTGCAGCAACTTTTGTGACGTACGAGGACCGATGCCAGGGATGTCCAGGAGTGCAGTATGAGTCTGGCGTGCCCCCCTGCGCTGGCGGTGGAAACCTACTGCAAAGCGATGCGTTTCGTCGCGAATCTGCTGGATGAGGTGCAGCACGGGTGAGTGCCGCTCCAGGATGATTGGCTCTTCTTCCTGACCCAGGACGTAAAGAACCTCTTCTTTTTTCGCGATGCTGGCCATGGGCTGATTGATGATCTGCAGGGATTCCATCGCCTGCGCCGCAGCGTGAAGTTGACCCAGTCCGCCGTCAATCAAGATGAGGCCGGGGAGCGGCTTTTTCTCCTCCTGAAGGCGGCGATACCGGCGCAGTACCGCCTCATACATGCTAGCGAAGTCGTCATTCTGCGCGCGCGGACGGCCGTCGGGAGTCTCATCGCCGCGAATGATGAACTTGCGATAGTCGGATTTCTTCATGCGCCCGTTTTCCCATACCACCATGGAGGCGACCGTATCCGTTCCCTGGATATGCGAAATGTCAAAGCTTTCGATGCGTTTTGGCTCTTCGGGAAGGTTCAGCGCGGATTGCAGAGCATCACCGATGGCCCGCGAGGTGGGCTTCAACACGCGGAAACGCTGTTCAAAGGAATGCTTGGCGTTGTTTTCGACAAGGTCCAGAAACGCGCGCTTGCTGCCGCGCTGCGGCGTAAAAATCTCCACCTTATGACCGGCGCGTTCGCCTAGCAGATCTCCTAACAGTTCGCGATCTTCGAAATCGATGGGCACGTGAATCATTTTCGGCAGATATTCGGCTTCGAGATAGAGCTGCTTCAACAGTGATGGAACAAACTCATGGGGATCGAATTCGTCGAGATCTTCCCAGTAAAATTCGCGGCGGTCGACGACTCTGCCCGCCCGCAGGTGAAAGAGATTGGCGGCCACCAGTGGCGGCTCGGCATAGTAGGCCAGAACGTCAGTGTCGTCTCCTTGCGCCGCTGCGATGCGCTGGCGCTCTTCGATTTCGTCGAGCGTACGCAACAAATCACGGTAGGCGGCCGCTTCTTCAAAGCGCTCTCCTTCCGCCGCGGAGAGCATGCGCTGTTCGATACTTTTCATAAGGTCCTGGCGGCGGCCTTCCAGAAACATGCGAGCGTCGCGAACGGCTTCGGCGTAGCGCACTTCCGTGGTCAGTCCGGCGACGCACGGGCCGAGGCAGCGGTGGATGTAATACTGTAGGCAAGGGCGAGGATGATTCTTCGTCAGGTCCACGTAGCAGGACGGAATCAGAAAGCGCTTGTGCAAGAAGTGCAGAATGCGCCGTGCAAGGCCGGCCGGGAAGTACGGCCCGAAATAGAGAGAGCCGTCTTTTTTGACGCGGCGTGTGAAGTAGACGCGCGGATATTTTTCATACAGGGTGAGTTTGATATAGGGGTAAGTTTTGTCGTCGCGAAGGAGAACATTGAATTTGGGCTTGTATTGCTTGATGAGATTGTTTTCAAGTGCCAGCGCTTCGCGTTCGTTTTCCACCAGGATGGTTTCTAGGTCGGCGATTTCACGGGCCAAGGAGCCCGTTTTCGCATCCACCCAGCGTGATTCCAGAAAGTAGGAGCGCACGCGATTGCGTAGAGAGCGCGCCTTGCCGACGTATACGACCTTCCCGGTGGCATCTTTGAACAGATAGACGCCGGGAAGTTCCGGGAGAGAGACGGCTTTTTCGCGGGGTTCCATGCGTTGCGGAAAGGCGGCCATGGGGCCGCTTCTCTCATCTTACGGCGTGTTGCTCCGAATTGAGAAACGCGATCGACGTGGGGCTGCGATTTTCCGATCCCAGTGTTATTCTCAATTTTCAGGACGAGAGAAATCGGAATGAAACACGCCCACCTCTTGCAAATCCCTGCCGCGCTTTTGTTGGCTGCGCTCTGCGCGTGGGCCGTGCCATCCCGCGCGCAAGAACCCCCGGCTCCCGCTCCTGCGCCAGATCCTTCCAAGCCAAAGCCCAAACCGAATACGGATACGGCTGTGAACTCCGCACCAGACCAGCCGCATTGGGATCCCCAGCGGGCAGAGAAAGACCTAGAAGTCGGAAAATACTACATGAAGAAGGGCGACATCGATGCAGCCATTGACCGCTTCGAGGACGCCACCGTTGCGAAGCCTGGCTACGCGATTCCCTTTCTTTACCTCGGCGAAGCTTATGAAAAGAAAGGCAAGAAAAAGCCGGCGGTGAAGGCCTACCAGCGTTATCTCGACCTCTACCCTCACGCGGAAGATGCAGAAAAGATCCGCAGGAAGATCGAGAAACTCCACCAGGAAATCGACAAAGAAAAAAAGCTGCCTTAGCGCGCGAGGCCATCCAGGAATTTCCGGGCAGCGTGAAAATGCTCATAGCGCTTTTCTTCCGCACGGAATTCTGGAGAGTGGGAAATCAGGCCGCAGCCGGACCGCCGCGTCGGATGTTTTACATGTAGCATCTCGTGATAGAGGACGTATTCGACGACAAATTGCGGAACGCCAGGCCGGTCCATCCGGCGGTTCAAAACGATCTGGTTGGGACCGGGATCATAGCTGCCAAACTGCCGCCGCCAGGAACGGCTGCTCCAGGCAATGTGAGGCCTCTCGAGAAGACTCGAAAAATACCTTTCGTTCAGCCGGTCAAAGAGCGGGATGAGGTCGTGATGTGCGCCCCGAGGTGACGCTGTCGCGGGACGGACGCGACGCCGACGCAGAAGGTGGATGCGATTTCGCGTACGGCCGGAGCGAGCATATTCCAGGTAGGGACACACTAGCGCGCGCTGCGGGCGCCGGCGATAAACGCGCGCAAGTAGAAGCGCTGCGGCTCCCTCCAGCACAGGCAAGGGTGCACGGCGTAACAGGTCGGAGAAGCGCACATAGACTACGTCGCCGCGACGGCGCAGGGTAATCACTAGGCTGCTGTAGGGATAAAATTCAACATGAAACTGCGGCGGGCGCCCTGCGCACCCGATACGCGTGAACATGCGTTGGAATATGGCGACGCCGCCCGGAACATGAGTCGCTTTTTTTGCGCGCGCAGTCAATCCTCCCTCAATTCCTGCGCCGCACCGGAGGCGGCGCGGCCTTCTTTTTGGCGTTTTGCGCCTCCCGCAAAGCGTCTTCGGTGCCTTCGATGGCGTCGTCCAGATTGTCCTTATAGATTTCCAGTTCCACACCGTTCGCGGAAATCTTCTTCAGAATCTCGAGGAACGCCTCCGCTTTCGTGGCCATGAAGTCGATGCCCTGCCGTATGTTCTGCTGCTTCTCAAGCCCTAACTGGACGATGTCCGCGGCATCATCCACGCAACCCCCGTAGGAATTCATCAAATAATTGAGCATCTCGCTGTGCTTGTTGGGCGAAGGATGCGCGAGCTCATATTCAAATTTCTTCAAGCGATCTTCCGCAAAGGTCAAGAACAACTTAATGCGATCGTTGGGCGTTTCCGCATCGCGAATCTTGTCCGACTCGAGGGGCGAGAGATAGTCCTTGTCGGGACGCTGCGCGGTTGCGGGGCCGGGCAAGAGACAGAAGAGGAGAATCGAGGCAAACATCATCCAGGCTCGCTTATGCATGTTGAGTTTCATGGTTTACTCTCTGCGGGCGGTAGCACTTTCGCCGGATCCTTCGTGCGGCGGGGAAAGAGCAAGTTGATCAACGCATAGTCGATTTGGATAAGGTCCTTGTGAACAATTTCGAGCGGTGGACGGACCGGCTCGGGCGAGACGAGCATCGTATCCTCCACTTCGCGGATGCCCTGGCGAACACCGAGTTCTAACTGACGAAAATTATTTGGATGACGGTCAGCGTCCGGCTCCTGTTTCTTGAGAAGCTCGAAGGCGGCGCGCACGTTGTCCCGGTATTTCTCAAAAATGAACCCAACGGTCATGTAATCGCCGGCATTACCGGCGGTGGTGGCGGCCTCGAACTGCGCCACGGCCAGCTTCTGTAAATCCTTGACCTTGGTGCCGGCATGCGTGTCGTGGTCAAAGTGTTCCTGCAATTCTTTCAGTTTGTCGGCGGGAAAGGCGGTAGCGCGCCCTAACAGGGCCGCCAAGATCAGCAGGCTCAAACGGCCGCCGCAAAGGAATGCGACCCTACTTCTTTTTCTCGGCCCTTTTTTCGAGCACATGGATCCGCTGGTTCGCCTGCCAGACCTGGTCCGCATGCTGGTTCTGGTCCAGATCCAGAAATTTTCGATATGCGTCGAGGGCGGGTTGAACCTGATCGAGTTTATCGTAACAAAGTGCGCGAATAAACCACTCGCCCGCGCCAGGTTTTTCCACCTTGTCTACGGCGTCGTAGACCGCTAGGGCGGAGGCGTAGTTCCCGCCTTGGTAGTAAGTTGCCGCTAGGTCTTTCCAATAGAGGACGTTGCCTTGGTCGATCTGAATAGCGGTTTTCAGTTCACGTTCGGCATTGGGAAAATCGCGCTTCTGCAAATACAAGCGGCCAAGGCCGCCGTGAAGCTGCGCATCCTTAGGAGCGATGGCGATGGCCCGCTGCAAAGCTTGCGCAGCTTCATCCAACTTGTTTTGCGCAATCATAATATCCGCACGCAGACGAAGCGCATCCAGATTCGGCGCTTGCCCGGCGGACAATTTCTCCGACTCCGCCAGGGCTTCGTCATAGTTCTTGTTGGCGAACAGAAGCTTTACAAATCGCGCGCGGATGGCCGTGTCCTGCGCTTGCACGGCCAGGTAGTTCCGGTAGGCATCCAGCGCCTCCGGCTTGTTTTGCAGCTCCAGGCTCAACCCGAGGCCGCACAAAGCTCCCGGGGATGTCGCATCGTGGTCGAGAAGTAGCCTGAATTTCTTTTCGGCATCGGCAGGCCTTTTCAATTGCAAGAGAACGTTGCCAAGATGCTGTAAGGATTCCTCGTCTGCCGAATCCAGTGTGGAGGCCGATTCGAACGCTTCGGCAGCGCCCGAGAGATCGCCGGCGCGCTCAAGAGCCACTCCCAGAAGAAACCGTGGACGGCTTTGGCCGGGTAGAAGTTCAACAGCC
Source organism: Candidatus Acidiferrum sp. (assembly GCA_035262705.1). Taxonomy (GTDB): domain Bacteria; phylum Acidobacteriota; class Terriglobia; order Acidiferrales; family UBA7541; genus Acidiferrum. The sequence goes on from DATFSI010000184.1 coordinate 21,344, forward strand.
CTGCCGAGAGAACGAGCCGCCGCTGCCGGGTCTTTCGCCAACAGGAGAATACCGAGGTTGAGATGCCCTTCCCCCATTTTGGGGTCGAGGGCAACACACTTTGCGTATTCCGCGCGCGCTTCATCATCCTGATGCAGGCCGGTATAGGCATAGGCCAGTTGGAAATGTGCAAAGGCAACATCCGGTTTTTCGGCGAGGAATTTCTGGAGAGGCGAAACGGCCGCAGCAAAATCGTTCTTCTCGAGCGCCGCCTGCGCATCATTAAGCAGATCATTCAGGGGATTTGCAAGCTTTTGCGTTTTCTGCTGGCCAAGCTTGCCCTGCTGATTCTCGGCCACGACGCATAACGCCGTCGTGAGGGAGTAAAAGGCAGAAGCGAAAAAAAACAACGAAAGAAGCTCGAGTCTGCCCCGCGAAATTGTTTGCATCACGATTCCCTGGAGGGGGATTTTGCCCCTTCGGAGCGGGAAACGGCTGACAATCTCGCTGCCGGACTGCCGTTGCCGGAGCGCTTTGCCGATCCATTCCCATTGGTGAGTACCCTGGCGAGGAAACGCCCGGTGTGCGATTGCGGGTTGCGCGCCACTTGTTCCGGCGTTCCGGTGGCGATGATCTTTCCGCCCTGGTCGCCTCCCTCGGGGCCGAGGTCGATCAGCCAATCGGCTGATTTGATCACATCCAGATTGTGTTCGATCACCAGAAGAGAAGCGCCGGATTCGAGCAAGCGCCGGAAGGCGCCGAGAAGCTTGGCAATGTCGTCAAAGTGCAGTCCGGTGGTGGGCTCATCGAGAATATAGAGAACGCCGCGATTTTCCGTGCGCGTCAGATGCGCCGCCAGCTTCAGGCGCTGCGCCTCACCGCCGGAAAGGGTAGTGGCCGACTGCCCGAGGCGCAGATAGCCCAGGCCAATTTCATTCAGGACTTTCAGTTTCGAGACTACCTTGGGCACGTTCACGAAAAAGGCCAGGGCCTCGCGCACGGTCATATCCAGAACGTCGTGCACATTTTTGCCGTGGTAGCGGACTTCCAGAATGCTCGATTTGAAGCGCTGGCCTCGGCATTCTTCGCAAATCAGCTCGACGTCGGCGAGAAACTGCATCTCCACGGTGACGGTGCCATCGCCCTGGCAGGTTTCGCAGCGCCCGCCCGGCACATTGAAGGAGAAATGCCCCGCCGTGTAGCCGTGGCGTTTGGCATCAGGGGTGTCGGCAAAAACGTCGCGGATGGCGTCAAACGCTTTCATGTATGTGGCGGGATTCGAACGCGGGGTGCGTCCCACCGGCGATTGATCCACAATGATGACTTCCTGAATGTTTTCATCGCCGTCCAGGCGGTCGCAAAATTCCTTGATGCTCGCGCTGTTTCGGCTGGCCAACAAAGCGCGATAGAGCACATTGTGGACCAGTGTGGATTTTCCGGAGCCGCTGACGCCGGTGACCACCGTCAGAGTGCCCAGTGGTAGCATCAGGTCGACATTTTGCAGATTGTGGAGCGTGGCGCCATAGAGGCGCAGGAATTTGCCCGTGGGTTTGTGACGCGTAGCGGGAACCGGGATGCGAGATTCCCCGCTGAGATATTTTCCGGTGACGGATTTTGGATCCTTGAGTATTTCCCCGTACGTGCCGGAAAAAAGCAGCTTGCCTCCCAACTCGCCCGCGCCGGGGCCGAGGTCCAGGATGTGGTCGGCCGCTTGAATGGTGTCCGGATCGTGCTCCACCACCAGCACGGTATTGCCGAGGTCGCGCAAGGACTTGAGTATGTCGACGAGGCGTTGCGTGTCGCGCGGGTGCAGGCCGATCGAGGGCTCGTCGAGCACGTACAGTGCGCCTACAAGATGCGAGCCAAGCGAAGTGGCCAACTGGATGCGCTGCGATTCGCCACCGGAAAGAGTCGAGGTCAGACGGTCGAGTGTCAAGTAGTCGAGCCCGACTTCATCGAGGAACTGCAGCCGGGTACGAATCTCTTCGAGGATTTTCTCAGCGATCTTGTTTTGTGCTTCGGTTAGTTGCAAGTCGCGGAAAAACTTCCGCGCGTCTTTGACGGTGAGCTTGCAGATGTCGGTAATGGACTGCCCGGTGATGCGCACCGCGCGTGCTTCTGCCCGCAACCGCGTCCCGCCGCATTCCGGGCAAGTGGCGTAACCTCGATAGCGGCTCAAGAACACCCGCACGTGCAGCTTGTATTTCTTGCGCTCCAGCCAGGCGAAGAAGCCTTTCACGCCGTCGAATTTGTTTTCCGGATCGCCTTCGAGAATCAATCGGCGCTGCTCGGCGGTGAGCTGTCGCCAGGGTAAATTGGTGGGAATGCCGCGGCCGCGTGCCCACTTCTTGGCTTCCTGGACCAGTACGCGGTAGCGCGGCTTGGTCCACGGCTCGATGGCGCCGTCGTCGAGCGACTTGCTGGGATCGGGGACGACAAGGTTCAAATCGAAATCGATGGTGTTGCCGAAACCCTGGCAGCGCGGGCACGCGCCGTATGGGTTGTTGAAGGAAAATAACCGCGGCTCCGGTTCCTGATAGAGCGTACCGTCGTTCTTGCATTCGAATCGTTCATTGAAGGTGAGTCGCTCGGCGGCGTTTCCCCCTCCATCGGCCGCAAATTCCAGGATCGCTTCGCCGCCCTCGCGGTAGCAGATTTCAATGGAATCCACGAGCCGCGAACGCGATTCCGGACTGACGGCCAGGCGATCCACGAGGACATGGACGGGCTTGGCAAAATTCACATCCAACAGGGATTCCGGCGATGAAAATTCATGCACCCGCCCTTCCTGATAGAGGCGGTTGAAACCGCGCTTCTGCAATTCGCCGAGAATGGCACGCAGCCCATCCTGAGGCGGGGGCGCGGCTTTTTTCCTGGGACTGCGCTTGCCGGATGCCGGCGTTTCTGTAGTGGGCATACGCAACTGATAAAGAACGTAGAAACGGCGGCCGGGTTGCAGGGCAAGTACGCGGGTCGCGATTTCATCGGGCGAGTCGCGCCGCACTTCGTTGCCGCACTTGATGCAAAAGGTTTGCCCGCATCGGGCGAACAGCAAACGCAGATAATCGTAAATTTCCGTGGATGTGGCGACCGTCGAACGGGGGTTGCGCGTCGAGTTTTTCTGACGGATGGCGACTGCCGGGGCAATGCCGGAAATCTCGTCCACTTCCGGCTTTTCCATGCGTTCCAGGAACTGCCGGGCGTAGGCGGAAAGCGATTCCACGTATCGCCGCTGACCTTCTGCGTACACGGTATCGAATGCCAGGGAAGATTTACCGGAGCCGCTCACGCCGGTGACCACGGTCAGGGCGTTGTGGGGAATTTCGACGCTGATGTTTTTGAGGTTGTGTACACGGGCCCCGCAAACGCGCAAAACGTCTTGCTGCTCGAGAACGGGGGGGATGGTTTCGCTCGTGGCCAAAGGGAAGCTCAGACAGGGCGCTTTCCGCACACTGCCTAAACTTCAAAGTATACGACGGCGTTTTGATGCGAGCAAATCGGCCGTTTTG
>DATFSI010000185.1:0-30037 GCA_035262705.1 Candidatus Acidiferrum sp.
CGTTAAAACAGCAAAGCAATACGGCTTTAGCCGCTGAGGGATTCATTTCGCAATGCCCAGCTCATTCAGCACAAACGCATAATCAAACGCGATCTCGCGCAAATAATCGTAACGTCCGCTCGCCCCGCCGTGTCCCGCGCCCATGTTCGTCTTCAGCAGCAGTGCATTCCCGTCGGTCTTGAGTGTACGAAGCTTTGCTGCGTACTTCGCCGGCTCCCAGTACATCACCTGGCTGTCATTCAGGCCGGTCTTCACCAACATTGCCGGATAATCCTTCCGTTCCAGCCGCGTATACGGGCAATACGACTTCATCAAAAAATAATCTTCCGCCCGCTGCGGATTGCCCCATTCCTCGTATTCGCCTACCGTCAGCGGCAAGGTCGGGTCCAGCATGGTGTTCAGTACATCCACGAACGGCACGTGCGACACCACCGCCCGGAAAAGGTCCGGACGAAGATTCGCCGCCGCGCCCATCAGCAGCCCGCCCGCACTCCCGCCTTCAATAATCAGTTTGTCCTTCGCCGCAAATCCCCACGCAATCAAGTCTTCCGCGCATGCAAGAAAATCCGTGAATGTGTTCATTTTCCGATGCATGCGTCCCGCGTCGTGCCACGGCTTGCCCAATTCGCCGCCGCCACGGGTGTGCGCGATTGCGAAAATCATCCCGCGGTCCAGCAGGCTTAGCCGGTTCGAACTGAAAGACACCGGCATCGAAATTCCATAACTTCCATACCCGTAAAGCAGCAGCGGCGCGCTGCCGTCGCGCGGCGTGTCGTGCCGGTAGACCACCGACACCGGAATCTTCGTCCCGTCGGCGGCCGTAGCATGCAATCGCTCGGAGCCGTAGAGCGACGCGTCGTAGCCCCCCAGCACCGGCTGCTGCTTGCGCAATGTCCGCTCGTTCGTCTGTACGTGCAAATCGTAAACTGACCGCGGCGTAACGAACGACTCGTAAGTAAACCGCAAGAACGTCGCGTCAAACTCCGGGTTCGCCCCAAGCGATGCGTTGTACGCAGGCTCGGAAAACGTAATCCGCCGCGAAGCCGCCAGCGCTGTCGGCGCCTCGCGCGTCAGATCCACAATCCGCAAATGCGGCAGCCCGTCCTCGCGTTCCACTAGCACCAGATGCGAGCGAAAGGCCGCCAGGCCCGCCAGCATCACTCCCGACCGGTTGGGTATTACGTCGTGCCACCGCAGCCGCACCGGATCCACCGTCGGCGCGGTCATCAGCCGGAACGTCCGCCCGTTGTCGTTGGTTCGAATGAAGAAAATTCCGCCGGTCGGATCGCTCGCACTCCCCGGGTGGTGATCCACGTAATATTCGTGGTCGTCCTTGCGCGTGTGCATCACCTGGAACTGCCCCGCGGGCCTATCCGCGCGCAGGTAGTGCACTTCGCTCGTCGTGTGGCTGTTGCTCACCAGGAAGAGATAAGCGCCGCTCCGGCTGCGCTCCACATCAATTCGGAAGCGCTCGTCGTTCTCCTCATAAAGCAGCGTGTCCGGCCCGCTCGCACCCAGCACGTGCCGGTAGAGCCTGTGCGACCTCTTCGTAACTTCATCCTCCACCACGTAAAACAGCGTGCGATTGTCGGTGGCCCAGGCCGCCGACGTCACCCGCTCGGCGCGAAAGGGCAGCTTGCCGTCGTTCCGCAGCTCTTTGATTTCCAGCGCGTACCGCCGGAAGCCCGTAGTGTCGGTCGCATACGCCAGCAGGGAATTATCGTCGCTCACCTCAAAAATCCCCAACCCCATGAACGAATGCCCTTCGGCAAGGACGTTCAGGTCCAGCAGAACCTGCTCCTGCGGGTTCTCCGCCGATTTGCGGCAATAGATGGGATATTGCTGACCTTCTACCGTCCGCGTGTAATATTCAAAGCCACGCAGCATGTAGGGGACGCTCAAGTCGGTTTGCTGAATCCGGCCCAGCATTTCCTGGTACAGCTTTTCCTGCAACGTCTCGGTCGACTTCATGTACGCATCCGCGTAGACGTTCTCGGCCTGCAAGTAGCTCAGCACTCGCGGGTTCTGCTTATCGCGCAGCCACGCGTAATGGTCCACGCGGCGATCATTGTGAATAACGTGTTCCACCGGTTCGCGCACGGCCAGAGGAGGTTGCAGCCCCGCCGGACCTGTCTTGGCCGGAGCAGGGGCCGGCGTTCCCTTGTCAGGGGAAAGATAAGCGGCAGCGGAGCTAGATTCTGGGGTCATCTTTTGTGGGGACGGCTTTACGCCCTCCTCTTAAACTAGCGGCCTTATGCCGCCTCATTCAGCGGACGTCCCGGATTGTCCTTTTGGGTGAAACTAAGGGTACCTTGAGTAAGCGCCGGATGCAAAACGCCCTCCGCTTTGTGGCGCAGGCACTCCCTCCTGTGCACCTTTCCCTAAGCACCGTGAAAGGTTATGCCCGAGGGCGAGAAACAGCCCTACAAGATCGTTCAGGCCACGCCCCTCCGATCCCGTAGAGGCCACCCAACCACCGCGCGGAGAACTTTCCATTCCTATCCCGCCTATGAGATGTTCTAATTTCCATGCCCTACGAAACCGAAATCAAACTCGCCATTCCCGATCCCAAAGCCCTCCAGCGGCGTCTCAAGCGCCTCGGGGTCAAGCCCCAAAACCCCAAAGCTCCCCGCGTCCATGAAATGAATCTCCTATTCGACACCCCCGACGGCGGCCTCGCCAAACACGGCCAATTGCTTCGCATCCGCACCGAATCCCCCGCCGCCGCGAAAAAATCGCCCAAGGTCAAAACACCGTCGCGCACCCTCCTCACCTTCAAATCGCCCCCTGACCAATTGGCAATTGGCGACCTCCACCATGACGGAAACCCAAACCGCCGTTACAAGATCCGCGAGGAGATTGAAGCCGAGCTTCCCGACGGGGCGGCGCTCAAGAAAATCTTCGAGGGTCTGGGCCTGCGCGGCTGGTTCCGCTACGAAAAATTCCGCACCACCTACATCCTTCCGGCCCGCCATCGCTGGGCCAACGGTCTGCTCATCGAGGTGGACGAAACTCCCATCGGCCTCTTCGTGGAATTGGAAGGCCCCGGCGAAGCAATTGACCGGGCCGCCTCCGAACTCGGCTTCTCCCGCAGGGATTACATCCTCAAAAACTATCTCGTCCTCTACCTCGACGACTGCAAAAGGCAAGGGAAGCAGCCCACTCACATGCTGTTCGACTCCAAAAATCTTGCTTAGCTTCGGCTTGCATTCCCTCGAAACCGCAAAAAGTCCCTCCGGCTCAAATTTCTTTCAAAAAAATCTCCAAAATAGTCATTTCTTTCTTGACAAGAAGTAAGTCCGGGCTTATCTCTAACTTCGGAGTGAATCTTTTCGCCGATGAGCGCGACCAGCGAACTCGAACCTCACCCTAGTCGCCCCCGTGTGAGGTACCGACAGTTGACCGCGATACCCGCGAGCGATGCTAGCTGTGCCACGGCTGTCCGTCCGGTTGGCCAAGACACTTCGCTGCCGGTCCGGGCGCCGCGGCGGGGAGGATTCACCCCCGGTTGAAGCATGTGCAGTTGCGCCTTGCACTTGCCCGCAACCGGAACGGTTCGCGGGTTTTTTCTTTTGTAGGGCCGGCTTCTTGCCCTGAGCCTTGCGAAGGGTCACGCCGCCTCGTGCTGTCACCTTGCAAGGAAAGGAGGAAAGAACATGCTCTTTGCTACCGAATTGGTCGGTGCCGCCGCTTACGACGCGCAAAGCCATTTTGTCGGCCGCGTCCGCGAGTTTTTTGTCGAGCCCGCCGAGCAGCCCAACCGCATTTCCCATTTTCTGATTTCCCGCGGGCGCTTTCAGCCCCTGGTAGCCCGCTATGACCAGGTCACCAAAATCGCCCCCGGCCGCATTGACCTGAACGTCAGCGAGCGTGCCCTCGACGCCTACAAGCCCAACGAAGCCTGGCTCGCCGTCCAGAAAGACCTCCTCGACCAGCAAATCATTGACACCGCCGGCCGCAAAGTCGTTCGTGTCAATGACGTTGACCTTGCCGAGTTGCGTGCCAACTCGCACGTCGAACTCCGCATTGCCCAGGTTGACGTCGGCCTTCCCGGCGCCATGCGCCGTCTCCTGCAAGGAATCGCTCCCTCTGCTCTGATCCACAAGTTGCAGGGCAAACTCCCGCAGCGCTCTATTCGCTGGGAATTCGTCAATCTCATTGAGCCGGACCCTTTGCGCCGCGTGAAGCTCCGCATCACCCACGAAAAACTCGAGGATCTCCACCCCGCTGACCTCGCGGAAATGATGGAAGAACTCTCCGCCGCCGAGCGCCAGGGCATCATCGCCTCGCTGGACGAAGAAACCGCCGCGCAAGTCCTCGCCGAACTCGACGAACGCCTCACCACGCAAATCGTCGAAAAGCTCGACCCCGAAAAAGCCGCCGACATTCTCGAGGAAATGCCTCCGGACGCCGCCGCCGATTTGCTCGCCGACCTGCCCAAGGAAACCTCCGAGGAACTCCTCGAAGAGATGCCCAACCTCGAAGCGGAAGAAGTCCGCGAACTGCTCAGCTATTCTCCCTCCACCGCGGGCGGCATGATGAACACCGAATTCGCCTATGTCAGCGAAGCCTCTCCCCGCGAAGAAGTTCTCGACTGGCTCCGCAAGCAGGATTTCAATCTCGACCAGCTCGACACCATCGTCCTGGTCGACCCCCACGCGCAATTCTCCGGCACCGTCTCCATTGCCCGCATGCTCCTCGCAGCCACCGATCAGTTGATGTCCGACCTCAAAACCGACCCGCTCGTCAGCATCACTCCGGACGCCAGCGAGAAGGACGTTTTCGAATTGTTCGACAAATACAACCTGCGCATGCTCACGGTCATTGACGAAGACAAGCGCCCCATCGGCACCGTCACCGTGGATGACGTGGTTTCCCGGCTCGTGAACGCATGATCTTGGCCACAATCAACAATGTCATCGACCGCATCCGCGGCCGGACACTGGCCTTCTTCTCCACAGGCAATCAGCTTTGGCGCCGCATAGCCCTCTTCTTCGCGGTCGTCGGCCCCGGCATCATCACCTCCAACGTCGACAACGACGCTGGTGGTATCGCCACCTACACCCAGGCCGGCAGCGCCTATGGCTACACCATGCTTTGGTCGCTCGTGCCTATGACCATCGCCCTCTACGTCACCATGGAAATGTGCGCCCGCATGGGTGTCATCACCGGTAAGGGCCTTTCCGACCTCATCCGCGAAGAATTCGGTTTCCGCTCGACTTTTTTCGTGATGATTGTTGGTTTTCTCGTCGATTTAGGTAACGTGGTGGCCGAATTTGCGGGCGTTGCCGCCTCAGCCGAAATCTTCGGCGTCAGCAAATACATCGCCGTACCGCTGGCTGCTGTGCTCGTGTGGGTGTTGGTGTTGAAGGGTTCCTACCGCCAGGTGGAGCTTGTCTTCCTCATCGCCTGCATTTTCTATCTCACCTATCTCTTTTCCGCCATCTTCTCCCGTCCGGATTGGCTCCTGGCCACGCGCATGACCGTCATCCCATCTATTCACTTGGACACCGGTTACCTGATCACGCTCACGGCTCTTGTCGGCACCACCATCGCTCCCTGGCAGTTCTTTTATCTGCAAGCCGGCTTTGTCGAGAAAAAGGTCGGCCCGCGCCAGTATCCCCAGGCGCGTCTCGACGTCTTGTTTGGCAGCATCAGTTGTATGGTCATCGTTTTCTTCATCATCATCTGCACCGCCGCAACACTCCATGCCTCCGGGCTTACCAGCATTTCCGACGCCGGCGAAGCCGCCAAGGCCCTGGCTCCCTTGGCAGGGAAGTGGGCCGCGCTTACATTTGCTTTCGGCCTGCTCAATGCCTCCCTTTTCGCGGCCACCATCCTCCCGCTCTCCACCGCCCACGTGATTTGCGAAGGCATGGGCTTCGAAGCAGGCATCGACCACAAATTCCGCGAAGCCCCCGCCTTCTATTGGCTCTACACGATTTTGATTCTCGTCGGCGGCGGCATCGTGCTCCTTCCGAACGCGCCCCTCTGGAAAATCTTCATCTTTTCCCAGGTCGGAAACGGCATTTGGCTTCCCATCGTCACCATCTTCATTCTGCTCCTTGTCAACCGCAAAGACTTGATGGGCGACTACACCAACACGCTGACCTTTAACATCATCGCCTGGATTACCGCGGTAGCCATGATCGTCCTGACCTTTGTCCTCGTCGGCCAGGGCGTCCTGCAATGGGTGAAAGGTTCCCCCGGCTAGGGCACTCGCGTGGCACAGGCACGCCTGCCTGTGCACCGTCCACTGCAAGCACAATTTTGCCCGTGGGACATGTAGGGGCGCCTTCCTTAGATAGCCGGGCTTTCGCCGTGCCGTAACGCCTCCGAAACATTCAGGCTTGAGCCTCTGAGGAATTGATTTTTTCTTTTCTTTGAACTCAAGACTTACGGCTTAAGACTTAAGCTTACGACTTACGGCTTACGACTTACGACTAACAAACTCCACAACCGCATTGCGCCCATACAAACCGGTATGTTAACTTTGCGGCATAAAGGAAGTTTCGTCTGAACACGATTGTGGCTGACTCTCGCTCACTTACCGCTGCCTCCCTCGGTCCCGTGACTTCCGAAGAGGCGCACCTCCTCGAAAAGCTCGATCTCGAGCGCCTCCCCCGCCACATCGCCGTCATCATGGACGGCAACGGCCGCTGGGCCCAGAAACGCCATCTGCCCCGCGTAGCCGGCCATCGTGCCGGCACGCAATCCGCGCGCACCACTATCGAAACCTGCGCCCGCCTGCACGTCGAGGCCCTCACCCTCTACGCCTTTTCTGTGGAAAACTGGCGCCGCCCCAAAGCCGAAATTGAATTCCTCATGCAGCTCCTGCGCGAATATCTGCGTAAGGAGATGCCGCTCATCCAGAGAAACAATATCCGTATGCGCTTTCTCGGACGCCCCGACGAATTGCCAGAAGGCGTTCAGAAAGATACCCGCGAAGCCACGGAAGCCACGGCCGGCAACAGCGGCATGGTTCTCTCCATCGCGCTCAATTACGGTGGCCGAGCTGAAATCGTCGACGCCATGAACGCCATCCTAGCCGAACGCAACGGCAACAAGTCCGCCATCACCGAAGACGAGCTAACCAAGCATCTCTACACCGCCAGCTTGCCCGATCCTGATCTGCTGATTCGCACCAGCGGCGAAATGCGTGTCAGCAATTTCCTCCTCTGGCAAATCGCCTACGCGGAAATCTTCGTCACCGAAACCCTCTGGCCCGATTTCAACCGCGCCCGCCTCCTGCAAGCCCTCCTCGACTTCCAGAAGCGCGAACGCCGCTACGGGGGCATCGACACCCCCAAATCCGCCGCCCGCTAACGCTCTCTTTTTGGATGCTCCGATCTTCTCTGCCTCCTACCCTTTGTGCTATTTAAACGTCGACCGCTATAATGAAATCCGGTTGTTGGTTCCGTCTGCCCCTTGGTCTGGGCAAATTCTCGAGGAATTCCGGTTCATGACCTGGAAACGCGTGGCAACAGCGCTGGTGTTGATCCCTGTAGTTGTAGGCCTCGTATTGTTCACGCCCACCTGGGTCGTCGCCATCGCCACCGCCGCAATCACCGTCCTCGCGCTCTGGGAATATTTCGCCCTCGGCGACGCCATAGGCCACCGGGCCTATCGCCTGCTGACCGTGGCTTGCTCACTATTGATGATTTATTTGCAGTGGAGAGTATTGCGGCCTTTCCCTTATGTGGCCCTAAGTCCCGTTAGCGTAACGGGGGGGACGCGGCCGGATTTCACTCCCGGGATTAACAGCCTTTCGGCTATGTACTCTGTGGGAGCCATCTTTTTTCTCTTCGTTTTAGGCTTGATGGTTTTCATTTTGTGGACGCGACGGCCAATCGTGGAAGCCCTTCCGGCCGCAGGAATATCGTCGAGCGCCTTCTTGCTCGTGGCGTTTCCGTTATCGTACGGGGTGCGATTGCATGGCCTGCGCAACGACGGGCCGAAGTTGCTGCTGTTTGCCCTTGTTCTCACTTGGGCGGGGGATACCACGGCGTACTTTGTAGGTCGTTCCCTTGGAAAACACGCGTTGGCGCCGCATCTTTCCCCCAAAAAGACATGGGAAGGCACGGTTGGCAGCATGATCGGCTCGCTGATCGTCGCCTACGTCTTCAGTTTTTGGCTCAGGATTCCGCTGGTGCATTTACTGGCCATGGCAGTCGTGGGCAATATCGCCGGACAAATGGGCGACCTCCTCGAGTCGGCCTACAAACGCTCCGCGGGCGTCAAGGATTCCGGCGGGCTGCTCCCCGGCCATGGAGGCGTCTTAGACCGCATCGACGCCCTGATCTTGTGCATCCCGGTAGTTTGGTATTACTTGGTCTTGGTGAATCCGCCCATCTCGTGAGGATCGCGTAAACCAACAGAGAGTTCAGTGCAAAGGTTTGCTTCCTGTTCTCTGCTCGCCGCTCTCTGTTATCCTGAAAACCTAATCTCCCCTTATGAAACCTATCTCGATACTCGGCTCCACCGGCTCCATCGGCCGCCAGACGCTCGCCGTCGTCGAGGCACTGGCCGACCAATGCAAAGTCGTGGCCCTCGCCGCCGGCTCCAACCTCGAAGAACTGCTCGACCAAATTGAGCGCCATAAACCGGAACTCGTCTCCGTCGCCACTCCCGAACGCGCCGATGCACTCGCCACACGCTTGCGCGAAAAGGGAATTGCCCCGATGCCCTCCATCCACCACGGCCGTGAAGGCATGCTCGCCGTTGGCACCCACCCAGCCGCCGAAATCTTTGTCTCTGCCGCCGTTGGAGTCGTAGGCCTCGAAGCCACCTACGAAGCCATCAAGCTCGGCAAAGTCATCGCGCTTTCCAATAAGGAAGTCCTCGTCGCGGCCGGTGAACTTGTCATGGCTGCCGTCGAAAAATCCGGCAAGGAGCTTCTCCCCGTGGACAGCGAACACAACGCCGTCCACCAGTGCCTGCGCGGAGGCACGCACCCCGAAGTCCTGCGCATCATCCTCACCGCATCCGGCGGCCCGTTCCGCAAAACGCCTCTAAAAGACCTCACCAACGTCACCGTCGAGCAGGCCCTCGCCCACCCCAACTGGCGCATGGGCAATCGCATCACCATCGATTCCGCCACCATGATGAACAAAGGCTTCGAGGTCATCGAAGCGCGCTGGCTCTTCGGCATGAAACCCGAACAAATCGAGGTTGTGATCCACCCGCAATCCACCATTCATTCCATGGTCGAATATGTGGATGGCTCCGTCCTCGCGCAACTCGGCCCCACCGATATGCGCATGCCCATTCAATACGCGCTCACGTATCCCGCGCGCGTGAAAGCCGCGGAAGTCCAACTCGATTGGGGAAAACTAAAGCGCCTCGACTTTGAAAAAGCCTCCACGCGTCGCTTCCCGTGCCTGCGACTGGCCCGCGAAGCTATGAAGAAGGGCGGAGCATTGCCGTGCGCGCTCAATGCTGCCGACGAAGTCGCCGTCGCCGCCTTCCTCGAAGGCCGTCTGCCGTTCCTCGGCATCCCCGAAGTGATTGAACGCGTCCTCGAAAAAACACCCCGCCTAAAATTTACAAAAATGGATGAAGTGTTGGCGGCGGATGTTGAAGCCAGAAGAATGGCCGCCGAAGAGGCAGAAAAACTACGAACCCGCGAAGTAAAGAAACAAGGCGCCTGATTTTTTCCTTACCTCCTTAACCTCACTTTACGTCCTTATACTTCACCTACTGATATTCCTGATCAATCGTCAAAATCGCGCCATTCTCATCAAACGCTACGTCAAACGCTTTCGCCTTCTTCACCACGATATCCGCAAACTGCTTCTCCTGCGCCAGCGCTACCGCTTGCAGCTTCACCATTTCCAGAACCGCCAGAAATGCCACAATCATCGCATGCCGCGAAGGACACGCCTCAAAAAACTCAATCAGGCTCACCACGCCCGTGTCGCTCGCCAGGATCCGGCTGTGCAGTTGCGTAATCATCTGCGCCACGGTGAACACGTCGTGCTGCAGCTCGATCCGCGCCACCTCTTTCTTCCGCTCCAGCACTTGCTGGAACACGCGCACCAAATCCACCAGCGAAACCACCAGCTCGCTCTCGGTTCCTTCGTCGTTGTAAAGCGATTTGTCCGGCTTCGACCACACGTGCTCTTCAATCTGCTGCTTCTGGTAGAGCAACTGCGCGGCATTTTTGAATTTCTCGTGCTCCAGCAGCCGCTGCACCAACTCCTCGCGCGGATCCGCCGCCTGTTCCTCGGGAGACGCCAGCGGGTCCGGCGGCAGCAGCATCTTCGACTTGATATAAATCAGCGTCGCCGCCATGTAAATGAACTCCGCCGACACATCAATGTTCTGCACTTCCAGTTGGTGCAGGTACTCCAGATACTGCGAAGTGATCTTCGCAATCTGGATGTCGTGGATGTTCATCTCCTGCTTTTTGATCAGGTCCAGCAGCAGATCCAGCGGCCCTTCAAACAGGGGAATATTTATCTTATAGGGAGAAGCCATGTCTCAAGAGGATACCAGATATCCATAATCAGTTATCAGCAACCAAACCATTCGCACGCGCATTTGCGGGCCGTGTGTAGTGGCCGATCTTTACATCGGCAACCGCAGCCAGTCATCTCCCGCCGCGCCTCGCAACGCCCTCTGCGCACCTCGGCGGCCTCTGCATTAGTTCCTGTCTTCCTCATATCGCGCATATCTCATCTCCCAAACCGCAATCCCAGTCCACAAAAAAAAACCGGCGAGAGCTCTCGCTCCCGCCGGCCTTTCTCAGATCCAAATTCTCTCTCAGGCGGTTTTCTTTACCTCGGCTGCCTGCGGTCCTTTGGGTCCCTGGACTATTTCAAATTCGACTGGATCACCCTCCTGCAATGTCCGGTAGCCGTCCCCGGTTATCGCCGAGTAGTGTACGAAAACATCCGGCCCATCCTCGCGGCCAATGAATCCGTATCCTTTCGAATTATTGAACCACTTTACTGTTCCGTGCACTTCGTGTCTCCTTTGGACGGTGACTCTGGGGGCGGAGACTGCAAGGCGCCGCCAAGAGCACGAATTGCGCGGAGTGTATCAAAATGGAATCATGAGTCAAGACCGCAGTCCTACTTTTCTTTCCGGCCTGTGCATATTTATACACATTTGAATCGATTGAATTCGTCTAATCGGCCAAGCCTACCGCAAAAAAGTAAGGTAATACAGTATCCCCACAATCGATTTTGCGTCCTTTAGCTGCCCCTTTTTCATCATTTCTGTAAGTTCTTTCACCTTGTACGCGCGTACTTCAATCTTCTCATCCTCTTCCGGCCGTGCCTCGCCCGCCTGCAACCCTTGCGCCAGCACCACGTACATCCGCTCCTCCAGAAACCCGGGGGTAGGGAAGAAGTCCATAAATACTTTCATCCGCTTGGCTCGATATCCGGTCTCCTCCAGCAGTTCCCGCCCCGCTCCCTGCTTCGGCGTCTCGTGCGGCTCCTTGCGCCCTGCTACCAACTCCCACAGATACCGCCGCGTCGCGTGCCGATATTGCCGCACCATCACGATCCGTCCGTCCTCGAGTACCGGTAGCACCACAACCGACCCTGGATGCGTCACCACCTCGCGCGTCGCCCGCACTCCCGTCGGCTCAATCACCATATCCCGCCGCAGCCCAAACACCCGCCCCTCATAAATCATCTCGCTGCCCAAAATTGTCGCCTTCCCGCTCGCCATTCGGATATCCTCTCCGCTTGCTGCCCTCGCATCATACCTTGTCACAAACTTGGCTGCGGCCCTGTGAGATTTTTCGGGGTGCGGGTTTCTCTTCTCTAAGTGACCCTCACCTTCGCTCGGGGCAAGCTGGTGATTAATCACCAGTCACTAGTCACCCCTTCACCCCTCACGCTATACTTGAAATTTCCAACCAATGCCCATCCAAACCATTATCGTCGACGACGAAAAGCCCGCCCGCGAGGAGCTCGCCTACCTGCTCAAGGGTTTCCCCGAAATCTCCCTCATCGGCCAGGGGAAAAACGGCCTCGAAGCCGTAAACCTCATCAGGGAACACGCCCCCGACCTCGTCTTCCTCGACGTCCAGATGCCCGGCCTTGATGGCTTCGGCGTCCTACAAAAACTCGTCGAGCGCAAGGTCAAGGTGCCCCACGTCGTCTTCGCCACTGCCTTCGACCACTACGCGGTCCAAGCCTTCGACGTGAACGCCGTCGATTACGTGCTAAAGCCTTTCGACAAGGCGCGCATCTCCAAAGCCATCCAGAAAGCCAAAAAAGAAATCGAAGCCCACACTAGCCCCGCCGAGCGCCTCGAGCAGCTGGTTTCCCAGCTTGCCGCTCCCAAGCCCGCCTCCACACAACCCACCAAAATCCTCGTTCGCTCGCAGCAGCGCATGCTCCTTGTCGACGCCGAAGATCTCATCTTCGCCTCCATCGAAGGCGGCCTCATCTCCGTCACCGCCAAGGAACTCGAAGGCTCCTCCAACTACCGCACCCTCGAGGAACTTCATGCGGCGCTCGACTCCGACTCTTTCTGGCGCCCGCACCGCTCCTATCTTGTCAACATTCACCACATCAAGGAAGTGGTGCCCTGGTTCAAGTCCAGCTTCATGCTCAAAATGAACGACAAAAAGTCCTCCGAAATCCCCGTGTCCCGGCAGCAAACCAAGCGCCTCCGCGAACTCTTCAAACTCTAGCTTCACAAGAAATGGACTCATTCCCTGGGTGAAGGGGTGCGCTGCTGAGTGGTAAAGGCTCAGCGCAAGCTTTTCCTTCTGCCTTCGAGCGTAATGTAGGTGCCGGTTTTGCTCTTCTGCCCTTGTTGCACGGGCACTTCTGCCTCGGCAACCACTGCGCCTTGCCTCTTAACGCTCCCCTCCTTACTCGCTGTTTTCTGCTATCTGTTATCCTCTTTCCGATTACTGGTTATTGGTCCCACCACAAATGCCCGACCGCCTCCAAAAACTTCTCGCCTCCGCCGGCATCGCCTCTCGCCGCAAATCCGAAGAACTCATCACCTCCGGCCGCGTCTCCGTCAACGGCAAAGTCGTCACCGAACTCGGCACCAAGGCCGATCTCTCGACCGACAGCATCACCGTCGACGGCAAACCCATGCAATCCGCGCAACGTCCCATCTATCTCATGCTGAACAAACCGAAAGGCTACCTCACTACCACCAGCGACCCCGAAGGCCGCGCCACCGTCATGCAACTCCTCGGCAATCTCTCCGCCCGCGTCTATCCCGTCGGCCGCCTCGACTACGCCAGCGAAGGCCTTCTTCTCCTCACCAACGACGGTGCGCTCGCCCAGCAACTCACCAAAGCCGCCTCGCACGTCCCCAAAACCTATCTCGTCAAAATCAACGGCCGCCCCGACGAATCAGCTCTCCAGCGCCTCCGCAACGGCGTCACCATCACCCTCGACGACAACCGCCGCGTCAAAACCTCTCCCGCCAAAATCCGTCTCCACGAAGACGCC
The DNA here is from genome assembly GCA_035262705.1 of Candidatus Acidiferrum sp. Lineage (GTDB taxonomy): Bacteria > Acidobacteriota > Terriglobia > Acidiferrales > UBA7541 > Acidiferrum. The sequence continues at coordinate 13,437 of DATFSI010000185.1, forward strand.
CGCAATCCCTGGTATGAAGTCACGCTCATCGAAGGCCGCAATCGCCAAATCCGCCGCATGTTCCAGGCCGTCGGTTTCCTCGTCGAAAAAATCAAGCGCATCCAGCTCGGCCCCCTGAAACTCGACATCCCTCCCGGCCAGTTCCGCTCCCTAACTATCCGCGAAGTAGCCCAACTCAAACACTTCTCCTCCAAAAAATGACGGCCGAACTCTCGCCTCGGCCGATCTTACGTCTTTGTCCAAATGAACTAGAGGGTGTGGCACCCTAGTTTTTTAGGGGGGGCTTACGATCGAACGCCACCAACTCTCTGATCTTCTCCGCGTTTCCTATTTTCCATTTTCAATTTTCGTCTTACGCCCCCAATATATCCCGCGCAATAATCAGGCGTTGCACCTCACTCGTCCCCTCATAAATCGTAATCACCCGCGCGTCGCGATACATCCGTTCCACTTCCGACTCCCGCGAATATCCCTGGCTCCCATGAATCTGCACCGCCTTCGCCACCACGCGATTCACCATCTCGCTCGCATACAGTTTCGCCCGCGAAGCCGCCGACCCCATCTTCCCACCCGCATCCTTCAAGTGCGCCGCCTGGTACAGCAACCCCCGCGCGGCCTCAATCTCCGTGTGCATGTCCGCGAGCATCCACTGAATCGCCTGAAACTCCCCAATTGCTTTCCCAAACGCCTTTCGCGCCTTCGCAAACTTCACCGACTCTTCGAGCGCCCCTTGCGCCAATCCCACCGCTTGCGCCGCAATCCCAATTCGACCGCCGTCCAGCGCGCTCAACGCAATGCGCAGTCCTTGTCCCTCTTGTCCCACGCGAGCGCTCCCTGGCACCCTGCAGTCGTTGAACGTCAACTCCACCGACGGCGACGACCTTTGCCCCATCTTGTCTTCGTGCCGTCCTACCTTGAATCCCGGTGTCCCTGGCTCCACCAGAAATGCGCTGACCCCTTTTCCACCCGCCGCCGGGTCCGTCTTCGCGAATACAATAAACACACCCGCTGCCGACCCGTTGGTCACCCACGTCTTCGTTCCGTTAATCTTGTAACACTCGCCTTCGCGCACGGCCGTGGCCTGAATCCCCGCCGCATCCGATCCCGCCGCCGGCTCCGTTAGGCAAAACGCGCCCAAAATCTCGCCCGCCGCCAGCCGTTTCAGATATTTCTTTTTCTGTTCTTCGTTTCCAAAGCCCAGCAATGGCACCTGCACGGCCGAATTCGTCACGCCCAGCGCCGTGGACATCGCCGCGTGCACCCGCGCCACTTCCTCCAGCATCAGCACATAGGAAATCGTGTCCAGCCCCGGCCCGCCCCACTCCTCCGGCATCAGCATCCCGCAACAACCCATCTCCGCCAGCTTGTGGATCGCCTCGGCAGGGAAGTGCTCTGCGCGCTCCCACTCTTTCACGTGCGGGCGCACCTCCGCCTCCATGAACTCTCGCACCGTATCCCGTATCAGCCTCTGGTGATCCTTCAACCCCAATTCCATTTTCGAAACCTCGCTGCCAACTGAACTTGAGGGTTTACCCTGCGTCTCGAAGGGTGCCCCACCGTTGGTTTGTAAGGGTGGGTCTTACGATGTTGCGCCGCGAACTCTCTTCTTCGCTTCCTCTGTGGCCCTCTGATGCTCTTCCTATTTTTCTATTTTCTATTTTCGCTTTTCGAATTTTTTCTTCTCACGTGTAATCCCTCCAATTCCCTCTCCCCCAACAACCGATATCGTCCCCGCGGCACTCCCTCGATCGACAGACTTCCCAATCCCACGCGCATCACTTTCTCCACCGGATGGTGTTCTCGGAACATCACATTCCGCATGCGCTCCAGCTTCCCCCCGCGCGTCTTCACCTCATACCAGTAATTCGCCGCATGACCCCGGCTGGCATCCGGCTGCCGCAAGGTCTGCATCCGGACCCCAATCTCTTTTCCATACCGCTCCAGATCGTCCCGCGTCAGCATCCCCTTGATCTTCACGTGATAGACCTGCTCCAGCTCATCCCACTCCTTCAGCAGCCGCGCCGCCAGCTCCCCGTCGTTCGTCAAAAACACTAGCCCCGTCGCCGCATACTCCAAATTCCCCACCGGGTACACGCGCTCGGGGAATCCCCGCAGCAAATTTCGCAGCGTCTTCCGTCCCTCGGGATCCGCCAGCGACGACACCACCTCCGCCGGCTTATGCAGCAGCATATAAATCCTCCGTTCCTCCGCCTTCACCGCCCGCCCCGCAGCCACAATCTTGTCTTTTTCCGGGTCCGCCTTGCTGCCCAGCTCCGTCACCACCTTTCCGTTCACCGACACCTGTCCGGAAAGGATCAGCTCCTCCGCATGTCTTCGCGAAGCAATCCCCGCCCGAGCAATGATCTTCTGCAAGCGTTCCTGCATTTGTAGGGCGGTTTTACGCCGCCTTCTCCTCCCTTATAGTGGTCGGTCTTTAGATCGACCTTAGTACCACAGGCTTCCGCTTGCCTGTTGGCACCCGACCTTACGTCTCGCAACAAATGAACTTGGGGGTTGACCCTGAGCCCGAAGGGTGCCTCACCCTTGGTGTTCAAGGGTCGGTTTTACGATCTAACGCCACAACCTTCTTCTTTGTCTTAAACCAACTTCCAAACAGGCAGGAACTATATTCGAAGAAAACCCCATTTTCTATTTTCTATTCCCCGGCCGCGGTCTTCTTTGCCGTGGGAGGTGGCGCATCTTCATCCAACTCTCCACTCGGCATCCCTTCCGCCGTAGCCAGCGCCTCGTGCTCCCGAAACTCTTCCGCCTCGGTCAGCACTTCCTTAACATGCGCAATCGCTTCCGCGGGCGTCGTGTGCCCATGCGCCGTATCCACCTCCGGATGCAATTCCGCCACCTGTTCTTCGCTCACATCCGCCCCCACGATCCCTTCATCCGTCCCCAGCGCTTCCCGTGCCAGCGCTTCAAACTCCTTCAAGCTCGGCAGCTCATCCAGATCACTCAACCCGAACCGCATCAAAAATTCCTTCGAAGTCTTGTACAGGATCGGCCGCCCCATCACTTCCTTGCGCCCTGCCGTCGTAATCAGCTTCTTGTCCAGCAAGGTTGAAATCACGCCCGCGGTATTCACGCCGCGAATATCGGAAATCTCCGGCGCCGTTACCGGCTGCTTGTACGCAATCACCGCCAGCGTCTCCAGCGCCGGCATCGAAAGCCGCAGCGGAGGCCGCAGCGACTTGATGAATCTCCGCACCGCGTCATGGTGCTGCGGCTTCGTGTACATCTTGTAGCCGCCCGCCACCACGCGGACCTCGATCCCGCGCTCTTCCGCGGCATAGCTCGCCACGAGCTCCTCCAACGCCGATTGCACCGCCAGCTTTTCTTCGCCCAGCGCCGCCGCCAGTTGCTCGATGGTCGCCGGCTCATCCGCGGCGTAAATAATCGCTTCGAGTGCGGCCTTTCGCTCTTCGTCTGTCATCATGGATGTGCGTCCCCACTCTTCCCGGGACACCAAATCATACACCATGTAGGGACCGCATTCTGAGGCGGTCCGCAGGGTGCCGCACACGGCGACTTTGCGCGTGGGGTCTTTGTGCAAATGAGCAGCGCACCTCTAAGGCGGGGCTCTGTCATCCTGAACCCGCGCTGTTTGCGGGTGAAGGATCTTAACCGTTGGGTCTTGCTAGCCACCCCCACCTGTCGGCAACTCTTTCCTTCCCATTTCTATTTTCCATTTTCGCGGAAGCTCCCACCAGTCACCAATCACCAAGCCCTGCCAAACCCTCCGCCCCTCTCCCGCATCCAATCCTCGTGAACCCCGGTACACCTTTGACTCCCGGCCCCATTTCCGACGGAAGCTTTCCGCGCGGCTTTATGCGAAAATCATAAGACGTCACGAAAGGGAATTAATTCGGCATGCACATTGCACTCGGCTTCGTCCTTGTCCTCGGCGTTCTCATTCTCGTTCACGAGTGGGGGCACTTTATCGTCGCCCGCTTTTTCGGCGTGCGTGTCGACGTCTTTTCCATTGGCTTTGGTCCGCGGCTCTTCGGCTTCAAGTGGGGCCAGACCGACTGGCGTATCAGCGCCTTTCCGCTCGGCGGCTACGTCCGCATGGCAGGCCAGGACATCACCGAAATCGACTCCGGCGACAAGCTCCCCACCGGCGCCCCCGACGAACTCATGTCCAAGCCTCGCTGGCAGCGCGCGCTCATCTCTTTTGCCGGCCCGCTCATCAATCTTTTGTTCCCGCTCATTCTCCTCACCGGCTACTTTGCGCTCAAAGGCCAGCCGTACTCCAAGTTCGAAGACAAATCCATCACCATCGCCAATCTCCAGAAGGATTCGCCGCTCGCCAAGGACGGCGTCGTTCCGGGCGACCGCATTGTCTCGCTCGACGGCAAGGAAAACCCCACCTGGGGCTTCGCTCTAAAAACGCTCGAAAGGCTCGTTCCCGGGCAGACCGTACAGCTCACCGTTGATCACCAGGGCGAAACCCGTAACATCACCGTCAACGCCTCCGACATTCCACCCAACGAAATCCTCTTCGGCTTTCCCCCGGACGCGCCCATCGTCGTCAGCGAAGTTCCCGCAAACCTTCCCGCCATGAGCGCGGGGATCCTTCCCGGCGACGTCGTCGACGCCATCGACGGCCAGAAGCTTCACAGTTGGTCCGCTTTCGTGGACACCGTCCAGCGCACCGAAGGCCATCCCTTTATGCTTACGGTCCTGCGCAAGGGCCAACCCGTCAGCGCTCAGATCACGCCGCAGCGCGGCAAGAACGAAATGGGAGATTCCGCCTGGATGGTGGGCATCGTCCGCCAGGCCACCCCGCCCGACGTCGTTTTTCGCAGGGTCAGCCTCTCGCAAGCCGTCGTTCAATCCGGGCAGTACACGTCGCAAGATACGCGCATGATCCTCGACGTCGTCGGCCGTCTCGTCTCCGGCAAAACTTCGCCCAAGCAACTGCAAAGCTTTATCGGAATCGCCTCCCTGGCAGGCAAAGCCGTGGAAGAAGGCTCTTATGCCGTCATCCGCTTGATGGCCATTCTCAGCGTCAACCTCGGCATCCTGAATCTCTTCCCCATTCCCATTCTCGATGGAGGCAACATCCTCCTCCTCACCATGGAAGGCATTCGCCGCCGCGATTTCAGCCTCACCTTCAAGGAGCGTTTTATCCAGGTCGGCCTCGTCTTCCTTCTGGTCCTATTCGCCTACGTCATGTACAACGACATCGTGCGCGCCTTACACGTCTAAAAGAAGGAAGTACATTTGTATCGCCTTGGCTATTTGCATCTGTTGTTGTTTTGCTGGATGTGTCATCAGTCGCGAAACCTCGGGCCGTTTCCTAGCGTCCTGCTCGGCGGCGGCGGTTGATTCCTGGATGTTGGGGTCGATTCGGTCCAGTAGCTCCAATAATTCTTGCCGGCGTCGACTGGTCCAGGGAGCCAGCGCCAACTTCTCGAGTTCCACTCGTCCTTGTTCACTCCACAGCTTCATCTTCGAGCGCTTGCCTCGTTCATGATCAATGCGTGAAGTTGATTCATTATTCGTGTGCGCATCTGCATTAACCGATGCCGGTGCCACAGGAATTGTCGTAGATCTCGATTCTCTGGACGCGGTACCCAAATGCGCGGAAAGCGATTGAATGCCATCCACTTATCTCCGGTCCAGGGTCAAGGCGTAGATGTCGCTAGACCCGTTGTCGCGAAGCAGAAGGGGAGCATCATTGGGGTCCAATCCAAACCAGAATCCCACGGCCCCCGTGAGATAAGTGCCGGTCAGATCGACGACCCGCTCTTGCTTGCCGTCCGGAACTGAAATGCGATCAATCGACCATGGTTCCGGTCCGCGAAGCGCGTAAATGAACCTTCCGTCGCGCGACCAGGTGGGGAAGCCCCATGACCCTTGGTGTCGTGCCAGGGTGGACCATTGCCGATTCTGCACGTCGTAGAGTTTGATTTCGGTCGTCTCCGGAATGGTCATGGCCGCGATGAATCGCCCATCCGGCGACCAGCGAGCCGAAAACAATTCATCCGAGCCGGGTATCCTTTGCACTTTGCCGCTGGCGACGTCGAGAATTGCCAGGGATGCCTTCGGATCAAAGACCGCAAACACGATTTTGCGGCCATCGGGGGACCAGACGCCGTCTTCCCGGCCCGTGTCATCCAGCGAAGGGAGGAGTTGTCGCGGGCTTCCACTCTGGCTAGCAACGGTGTAAAGCTCAGCGAGCCGCGAATCTCGCTTAGCTGTAAAGAGAATCTGTGTTCCGTCGGGCGACCAGCGGCAAACGGCGGGTCGCAAAGGCGGGCTCGTAAGTTGCACGCGCTCGCTTCCGTCCGCCTTCGCCCGCCACAGAATGCCGTCGGGATAGGTGACGTAGGCGATCTGGCTTCCATCACTCGAGAAGGACAAAAACTCGGCGGAAATTCCTCCAAGGTACGGTTCAATCCGTTTGGCCTCCGCATCGAAGCGAACCAGTTCTACGCGGGACGTGGTACCCACGGCAAAAATCTTCTTGGCGTCCCGGCTCGGGATGGGGGTGCCCCAGTGGATAGGGCCGGAGGTCAGCTGGAACGGAGCGGAGGGAGCTCGCCCGAAGAAACTATGGCGCTCGTCGAGGGCCCAGATCTGCTCGAAGCCTCCGACATTGGGCCCATTTGCGTTGTTGCCTCCGGCGAGAAACAGGTAGAAATCCCCATCGCGAGTCCATCGTCCGCAGCACTGTCCCTCGGGCCCCTGCCAGTAGGGAAACACGCGGTGAAGGTTTCCGCCGGTAGAAGAAATCTCCCAGAGCGTGCTATTCCGTGTAAAGCGAATACGGCCGCCGTCCGGACTCCAGGCGGCGTCCGAAATCGCGCCTTCGCCCGTCGCCAGTTCTTTGTCGGCGGTGCCGTCAATCTTCATCGAATAGAGACTATCGTCCGGGCCCGAATACGCTATGGACTTTGCGTCCGGCGACCAGGCCGGAGAAAAGACTCCCGTCCTCTTTGTAATGAAGCTTGGCGGGCCCCCGGCCGTTCCTATTGTGAAAATACCGGTGGTCGACGAGAAAAGAAGATTCGCTCCATTTGAGGACACGTCCGTAGCAATGGGGGTGTCCGAACCCGCGGATATGGTGGCGATATCCCCTCCGGTGATCCCGACCTGCCCCACTGGTCCCCACGGATAGAAATTGAAAAAGAGCCTCCTTCCGTCGGTTCCCGCGAGACCCCCGATGTGGCCGTTGTGGGTAATCTGGGCGTATTCCGCGACACGAGGCGGCAGCGACGGCTCGGCCAAATACCAGATTCCCGCAGCCAGAGCGATAAGGACAGCGGCTATCACAGCGCCCATCCGGGACAGCTTCACGGTTTTCCGCGGCGCCTGAACCTCCATTAGCTTCGGCTCCGGAGGAGCCACCTCTCGGAAATCCGACAATGCTTCCAGGGCGAAGCCCAAGTCAGAAACCGATTGGAAACGGTACTCCGGGTTTTTCTCCAGGCAGCGCTGCACTACTCTCTCGAACGACGCCGGAAGATTTGGCGCAATCTGCGAGATGCGCTGAGGCTCTTCGTTCAGGATGGAGCTCATGGTTTCGGCGGACGTTGCCTTGCGGAACGCGCGCCTGCCCGTAAGCATCTCGTACAGAATTGCTCCGAACGCAAAAATGTCGCTGCGATGATCCGCCTTTCTTCCGCGCACTTGTTCCGGCGCCATATAGCCGGCAGTGCCCATCACCATGCCGGGCTCCGTTCTTTCGGTCAGGGTGGGGATATCGCCGTCCACGGCCGGCTGATCTTGCGTGAGTTTCGCCAAACCAAAATCGAGAATCTTGGCGCGCCCATCCTTGGTCAGGAACAGGTTCTCCGGCTTCAAATCACGGTGCACAATTCCTTTTTCGTGAGCAGCCGCCAAGCCGCGCGAGATCTGCACGCCATACTGCACAACTTTACTGGCGGACAACGCCCCAGCGCTAAGCTGTTCTCGGAGGTTCTGCCCTTCCAGCAGTTCCAAAACCATGTATGGCGTGCCCTGGTAGGTGCCCAACTGGAACACGGCTACGATGTTGGGATGGTTCAGCGCGGCCGCGGCCTGCGCCTCCTGCTCGAAACGACGCAGGCGGACCGGATCGTTCGCGACAAACCGCGGTAGAACTTTGATGGCGACGACCCGTTTGAGGCGGGTGTCGCGCGCCCGATAAACCTCGCCCATGCCGCCAGACCCGAGCAGCGTCTCAACTTCGTAATCATCGAGCCTGGTTCCGGGCTTGATTGCCATAGCCAGCGATGAGGACTTGAGGAAGCTCGACTTCATTTCGTCGCTAGCCGAGAGGAGCGACTCGAGCTCCCGGCGGAGTGCGGTGTCAGAGGCACAGGCACGATCCAGGAACGCGGACCGGTCTCCGGGCGCAAGCTCTAACGCCTGATAGAGCACGTTGCTTAACTTTTGCCAGCGCTCAGGCGTCATGGGTAGGTTTGCCGCGCATCTCGCGGGATAGCCAGATTCTGGCCGTGGTCCAGTCTCTTTTGACAGTTGCCGGAGAGACTCCCAACACGCGTGAAGTTTCCTCGATGGACAAACCGGCAAAGAAACGTAGCTCGACAATCCTGCTTTGCTGAGCGTCGAGTCTGGCCAAGGCATTCAATGCGTTGTCGAGGGCGATTAAATCCACGGTCTGCATTGGCAACAAAGTCATGACGTTATCCAACGTGACTTTGTTCCTTGCGTCCCGCTTGGCTGCATTTCGCCGCCTGGCGTATTGAACCAGAATCTGCCGCATCAAGTTGGCGCTGATGGCGAAGAAATGCTCCCGGTTCTGAAAGTCCATCGGCTGCTGTTTCATCAGGCAGAGGTAGGCCTCATGCACCAGGGCGGTTGTTTGCAAAGTGTGATCGAGGCGCTCTTTACGAAAGTGGCAGTGAGCGATTCGGCGCAGCTCGCCGTACACCAGCGGTACCAAACGGCGCAAAGACTCCTCGTCGCCTGCCCGCCATTTGGCCAGTAATTCACTGACAGGCTGTGCTGGCAGTTGTGGCATGAAAAGGCCCTCTGCGGCGCGAGCTTCTGTGGCTACATTAGCGGCTCGCACTCTCTAAGTCAACTAATTGAAAGGAACCAGGTTAGAGTCGCCCCACCCCCCGGGACTTCCCGGGCTGCATGCCCCTAACCCGAGCTGGTTTCCGCGTGTGAGCCAATTTAGCACCGAATTGCACTTTAACAAGTAAGGAACAGGCCGATCACGTCGGCTCGCTGAGGAGGGTTTAACCATGAAAACAGCATTCGGAGTTGCATTACTTTTGGTCTCGCCGCTCAGCAATTTGGCGACGCCAGCGCCACAGAAGCAGGTCAACGACTCCGCACCCTGCCTCATTGCGGATGTCTCCCGGAGCGCCCTGCAATCAGAGACTTCGGATACCAAACAGCCGACGGATAAGGGAAGTGGGGCGGCGTACTCCGAGAACAAACAGGGCATCGCTGCGATCATGGCGGCACCGGGCGATTTGAAGAAGGCAGAGCGATGGTTTGAAAAAGCAGCACGCAGAGGCTATGCCCCGGCGCAGGTCAACTTGGCGATGATGTATCTGCAAGGATGGGGAATAACGCGCAATGACGGCGCAGCACTCTACTGGCTCACGCTTGCGGCACAACAGGGACACCCCGTGGGGCTGTTTGATCTCGGCCAGCTTTACTTTAAGGGGTGCGGCGTGCGTCAGGACTATGCGGAAGCCCTTCGACTTTTCCAGGAATCGGCACGGAAGGGGAATGCAGCGGCTGAAGTCAACATTGGCTTCATCTATGACGATGGGTTAGGCGTGCCGTGCGACCGGGGCGTGGCTGCAGAGTGGTACCGGAAAGCAGCAGAGGCCGGAGAGCCAGCCGGAGAATTCAATCTTGGTGATTTGTACTTCCGCGGAGATGGAGTGGCACAAAGCGACAGGATCGCCTTTGCGTGGTTCCAGAAAGCCGCACAGCAAGGGCATCGCAGAGCCCAAGCCCTGGTGGGCTATATGTGCGCGGTCGGACGGGGCACGCCCAGGGACCTTGAATCGGCCTACGCCTGGATCGGCGCCGCGCAGTCAGAGGGAGAACCGCATATTGAAGATTCGCCATCGCTCGCGGAGATCGAACGCCAACTACCATTTGACGCGATTCGACGAGCGAAGGCGCGCGTGCGGCTGCTCGCCGAGTCGGCAAAGCAGCCTACCGCTGCTGCCTTACTTTACTGATTGTGTGTTCTGGAAAAGAATGCAGGAGCCGCTGGCGGCGGTCTCCAGTTCGATTAACCAGTCGCAGAACCGTGCAAAACTTCGGGGAGCTCAGGCGAGAGCTGTGCCTCAGCAAGTACTCCGGTCAAGTCAGCTTGATTTTAAGCGTGCCTGGGTTAGTCCCTGATCCAGGCGCAGCTTTCAAGAATACTGTTATGGCTCCAAGTTCACCAACCCTGCTCACTAGCCAGCTCATCCCCACGTCATTAGAAACTGAGAGCCACGACTTAGCCCAAAGCCTGTTCCCGGTTGAGGCTAGCGGCAACTGGCAGGAGGAACTGATTGCTCATCGATCGAAAAGCGATGATAGTGGTTTTGTGTCTGCTTTACCTGGTGCCTCCTCGTCTGGTTGGCAATGACGACTTTCCAGCATGGTCCCCGGACGGCAAGAAAATAGTCTTTATGTCGGATCGCGATGGCGACATCGAGATTTACGTTATTAATGCTGACGGCACACATCTCAACCGGTTGACACACGCGCCGGGACGCGACGCTCATCCCGCTTTTTCGCGCGACGGCAGGAAAATCGCCTTCCAGTCGCCCCGCGGAAACGTGCAGCCGCAGATCTAGGTGATGAATGCAAACGGATCCCGGCAAACCAGGCTAACGAATCTCCCTGGATTCACTGGAGTTCCTGATTGGTCGCCTTGATGACAAGAAAATTGTTTTTCAAAGCAACTTGAATCCAAATCTGCAACCGTCGCACTGGCAGATATTCGAGATGAACGCCGATGGCAGCGGACTTAAGCAAATCACGCATGACGACTATAACGACCAGGTTGCGAAGTGGTCCCCTGACGGCTCAAGAATCCTGTTTTTCTCCGACAAAACCGGGCGAAATCAGCTCTACACCATGCGGCCCGACGGCTCGGACTGGCAACCTCTGCTAACCAGTTCCCGCGAAGACCATTCTGCATCCTGGTCTCACGATGGACAGCGAATCGTATTTACGGCGGACGCCGGCCACGGCATGGACATATACACATCCGATTTGAAAACGGGTGAGACCAGGCAACTGACAACCAACGCGCTGGGAACGCCATTCTGGTCGCCCGATGAGAAGACCATTGTCTTCACATTTCGCCGGGAAGACCAAAGCGAAATCTTCTTCATGGACGCGGACGGAACGAATCAGCGGAAAGCGTCCTACTCGTGTCGTGTCCCACAAGTATCTTCAACCAGGAAAATGCAATGAGTTTTGGCTCAGCCAATAGTTGGGAAGGTCGAGTCATCACAGCTATTTTCGGTGGCGCGCTAGTAATACCCTCACAAAAGCGTGTAGTACGCACAAAGCAACACGTCAGGAAAACGCCCGCCCGCCCGGCCGTCCTCGGACTTACGATAAAAGCAACAAGGCTTGGCCCTTTCCTCGGGAGCCGAAAAGAAGACGGAGAGAGGCTTGGTCCCGGAGCAACAAGAAAGGCTGGGAATGCACCCCGGCGACCCCACCCCTGAGTATCAGCCCGCAAGACGCAGCGGCCGCATCACCCGCCGGGTCGCCATCCTTCTGTTCGGACACGACGAAGAAGGTCACACTTTCTCCGAGCATACCCACACCGTTGTGTTAAGTCTCCACGGTGCAGGCATTCTCTCCAGCCACAGATTCACGCCCGAACAGGAGTTGATCCTGCGCGTGGAAGAGACCAACCGCGAAGCCGAAGTGCGCGTGGTGGGCGAAATTGCCACCGACGGAAATCTGCACACTTACGGCGTGGCTTTTCTCAACAAATGCCCGGATCTCTGGCAATTGGAATTTCCGCAGCAGCCGATGCCGGATGGGCAGTCGAGTGTGCTGCCGTTGGAATGCGGTGCTTGCGGCCGGCGAATAGAAGTAGCCCACGGCGAATTTGAGTACGACATTGGCCAGATCCATGGAGGTCTGACGCGGCATTGTTCCCAATGTGGCACTTTAACAGTGTGGCGCCGCGTCGATAGCAAAGGGCCGGCCTTCGCTGAGGATGCCATTCCCGAAGACAAGCCCCCGAAGCCTCAAGTCGTGCGCGAGGGCGGCATTCTCGCTCAGGAGAGGCGATTTGCCGCTTCCGAAATTCGCTCTTCGGCCTCCCGGCGTTCCACTCACTTCAACGATCCCTTCCTCCGGCAAGGCAAATCGGCCATGGATGCGACCAAGCCCGGATGGCGAGACGACCGCCCGCCGGAGGAGATCGCTGGCCCGGCCGACGGCATTCCCCGCGAGGGGCCAAACTTCTCCGGCCTGGCACAAGAAGAGGGAGTCCAAACCCCCGAGCGCATGGTGGAACCCACGCTCGAAGAAGTTGAAGAACAGCCTGTAGCCGCGCCAACTCCGGAGCCCGCTCGCGACCCGGGAGTCGAGCGCAGGCATCGCGCACGTGCCAAGGTGAACTTCTTTGCTTGCGTGAAAACGCCGCAATTCGGCCTCGACATCGTAACTTGCCTGGACATGTCGAAGGGCGGGGTTGGTTTCCGCAGCCGCCATCAATATAGACAAGAGATGCGCATTCAAATCGCCGTGCCTTATTCGCCCGAAGTGAAAGATGCACCGGCCATCTTCGTTTCAGGCCGCATCGCGAACGTGCGAAAAATGGACGAGATGTGGAGATACGGCGTGGAATTCTTGAAGAGCGCCTGAACGTTTAGACATCCAACCCAACTCTAAACTTTGAACTCTTGAACTTCTGGTCTTCCCCATCCCCTACTTTGCCGGCGTCTCCAAGAGTTTCTTCGTCTTCGCCACAAACTCTGCAAACCGCGGGTCGGACCGCAAGGAGCTTAAGTCGGTGTACTCCAGTATTTCTTTGTACAGTTCCGGCTTCGGCGAAGCCTCCAGGCTGCGGTTGAGGTGCAGAAAGGCATCATCTTTCTTGCCTTCCAGCGCATAGAGAGCCGCGAGATTGTACTCTGTTTCTGCCACGTCCGGATGTTTCGCACCGAAAGCTTTTGTGCGCCGCGCCAGCGTGTCCAGCATCACCGACTCCGCTTCCGGATAGCGATGCTCCTCCCGCAAGACCTGACCGACCATGTTCTCTGTCACCAAAGTATCCGAATGATCCGATCCCATCACGCGGCGTTCCGCCTCCAGCGACTCGCGGGCGATTCTTTCGGCCTCCGGCAATTTATCTTCCATGCGCAGCACATCGGCCAACGCGGCTTTCACCACTAGGGTTTGCCGGTTGTCTGCGCCCACCACGCGGGTTTTCACATCGACAAGCTGCCGGTAAAGCGCTTCCGCTTCGGGATACCGCTTCTGGTTGAGATAAACCAAGCCGAGATTCCCCATGACCAACAACGTGCGCGGATGTTCGGGGCCGTACACCCGCCGGTCGCCCTCCAGCACTTGCTTATAGATCGTTTCCGCCTCCGCAAACCTGTCTTGCTGCAACACGGTGTTGCCGACGTTCATCAGCGCATTGAAGGAAGCGGGATGATCGGGCCCATATTTCTTCAACGTCAGGTCATACACCGTGCGGAAAGATTTTTCGGCATCCGCGAATTTGCCCTGATACGCATACGCAATCGCGAAGTTCGTCTGAATGCGTTGTGCGATGCTTTCGCGTACCTCGGGATCTTTCACCTTGCCGACATTGGCTTCCAGTTCGCGCAGCACTGCTTCACATTCCGGGAAGCGGCTCAAGTCCAGCAGCACCACGCTAAGGGACAGGCCATTCAGAAGCGTGTCCGGATCGCTCGGCCCCAGCGACTTGCGTCCGGCTTCAAACGATTCCCGCGCATATTTTTCTGCTTCGGGAAAGTTCGATTCGTCGGTCAGGACTTGCGAAAGCGAACCCATTGAGGAAAGGGTATCGCGGCTCCCCGGCCTGAGGACCCGCGTGCGAATCTCGAGGGCGCGGCGCAGCAGCGACTCCCCCTCTTTATACAACCCCAGGTTGTAATAGACCTCGCCCATCGTGTGCATCATCTGCGCCTGCGTTTCGGGATCTTTGGCCAGGCCGGCGTCGATCTCTTTCGAGGCTTTGTCGAGCACTTCGCGCGCCGTGATGGAGTTGCCGCGCGCCTGGCTGGGGTCGGAAACCTTGAACATTTTCGTCATGAAGTCGCTGATACGGTTGGCGCGATCGCGTTCTCGGGTGATGCGTCGGAGCTGAATGGCTTCCATCACTGAAAACGCAATCAGCAGCAGAACGCCTGCCGCCGCGAGCGAAACTCCAAGGCGATGGCGGCGCACATATTTCTGCAAACGGTATGCAGCGCTGGCGGGGCGTGCCGTGACCGGCTCGTTGTTCAAGAAGTGTTGGATATCCGCGGCGAATTCGTTGGGCGTCCCGTAACGACGCGCACGGTCGCGCTCCAGCGCTTTCAGCGTGATCCAGTCCAGGTCGCCTTTCAGTTCGCTCACCAGTTGCTGTGGCTCGGTCGCCCGCAGCTTCGCGGTTTGCGTTGCGGTCTGCGTCTGGGTCGTCGTCTTCTTGTGAAACTGAATGCTCGGAGCTTGTGGATCCTGTTCGTAGAGCTTCCGCACCTGGTCTTGCCGCAATTCGTTCCGCCATTTCGTCGGATCGAACGGCAGCGCCCCGGTAAGAAGCTCGTAGAGAATCACCGCGAGCGAGTAAACGTCCGAGCGCGTGTCCACGTCACGAATGTCCGGGTCCGCCTGCTCCGGGCTCATGTACACAGGCGTGCCGATGAAGTTTCCCGCACGCGTGAACATGGTGAGCAGCGGATCGCGGTCGCCGATGGCCTTGGCGATGCCGAAATCAATGATGTGTGGCGCGGGCTTGCCGTCGATTTCGTTCACCAGGATATTCGCGGGCTTCAAATCACGGTGCAGGATGGCCTTCTGGTGCGCGTGCTGCACGCCTTCACACACTTTTAGGAACAGCTCCAGGCGTTGCCGGATGGAGAGCCGTTTCTGATCGCAATACACCGTGAGGGGGATCCCGGAGACATACTCCATCACGAAGTAGGGCGTGCCGTCCGCGGTCGTACCCGCGTCGAATACCTTGGCGATCGCCGGATGATTCATGCGTGCCAAAGATTGGCGTTCGGACTCGAATCGTTCGAGCAGGACGTTGTCCGAAACGCCCGCGCGAATCAGTTTGATAGCCACCAGGCGCTGTAGCGGCGCGGTCTGTTCCGCCAGCCACACCTGCCCCATGCCTCCTTCCCCGAGTTTCCGCACCAGGCGGTACGGGCCGATAGGACCGGGCGAGGCAAACGTCGCATCCGCCTCTGGCGTGTAGGATGCGGATTCGGAAGTGTGCAAAGTCTCACTGGAGTCCAACGGGGATGGGTTCGTTTTTCCTGCGTCAGATTGTGGTTTTTCGGAAGGGTCTAAAGTGCGGTCATCGGGACCGTCAGGGGTCGCCATCATTGCCTCGACTCATTTACGGGAATTTCGAAAGAATACCATGGAATCTCAACCAGAAAGGGAACAGCAAGCGGGCAGAACGGGTTCAACGCTCTAGTCTAACAACCGAACCGCACGCGCTCGATCAACCCAGCACCGCCGGCGCGATGTTCTCCGAGGGTGCATCCTGAAGCGCTGCTACCACTCTCGCCCCTAGGAGCCACTGCACCACCTGCGAACGTTGCTTTTTTCTTCGGGGCCAGAAGGTGTTCATGAGCTTTCCTTTGTGCCGGTGCTCTTCAGCAGAAAAAAACAAAATGGCGCAAATTTCCAATCGCCGCGGGCGATTTGCTTTCGGTGCGTCGCGCCACATACGGATTCAAGTCGTCTTCCGCCTGCGCAATTGCACACAGCCAATCTTCGATTAGCGAGGAACGATACTCTTCCCGCGGAAACCCATGGTTTATTTTCAATTCCCAAAGGGCCTGTCGTGACAATGGCTGCAGGCGTCTATCCGGTCCCGCAACGGAAAAGAGGATAAAACTTTGTATAGGCTTTCAATAGCGCTCTGAATGGTTTCCATATCTCGGGCGGCCAGTCTTATTGAATTGTACCTTAGCTCTAACTCGTCGAAGCCAAAAGGGGAGATGGCGTTTTCCGAAGGCGAGGGCACAGCTTCCAGCGGTGCGAAACTGGATCTGCGATGATTTGGGGCTCTAGGCCCTGAGGTCTGTCTTAAAGCCGGTGGGTGCGGTCTTATTTTGATTTTCGCAGCTTCAGGTCCGTTCCTTCAAGAACTCCGGGTAATCTCATCTACCGACACATGGACACGCGCGCCGGGCAGCAAGTGTCCTTTTGCCACCTGTTTCTTTCCGTTCGGCTGCCTTCGTTAAGTAAGCTTTGCCGCCACGTTTTCCAGCGCTTCCTTGCCGCCCCGCACGAGGTCTGTGAGTGCTTCCTCCCCTTTTCCCACGGTGTGTTGTAGCTGTCTCATGGAACGCCGGCCGGTGCGTCGGAGAGTTCTCCATCCGTGCTCGGCGTTATCGGAAATCCACTCCCGCGTCTCCTCACCCGATTGTGGCGCGTAGAGAAGAGCCACCCCC
>DATFSI010000186.1:0-8692 GCA_035262705.1 Candidatus Acidiferrum sp.
GGTGCGGATCGCCCCATAACCGTCACGGCCAAACATCCTGGTTGCTACACCTATTCCATCGGCGCTTGCACTCCCGGTACGGTCTACGGGATGTGCGGCAACGCCGACGCTCAACTCATCATTTCCGGTAACTAGCTTCCTGTTATCCTGTAGGCAGCGAATTGTCTGTTTTTGAAGGGGGGGTAGAGCGCTGCTCTAATCTGACAACGCTTAGATGCCCAGATACCTATAACCAGGCTTGGGTCTAGGATGAGATCCCGGCGTGACCTCCAACAGCTACAGGCCAGATATTCTGATTCAATCGAAAGAAGTTCGTAGGATCGTATTTCCGCTTCACGAGCATTAGGCGGTCATAATTCTGTCCGTAAGCTTCGCGAACCCGCTGCTCCCCCTCCTCTCCCAGGTCGTTCACATAGGCGTCGTGTTCACAGAAAGGCTGCATCGCGCTCCAGGATTCGCGCGACCAGCGAAGGTTATTGTTCGTATGTGCGGGATCGTCCCAACCAGCCATAGCTCCGCAATTATAGTGGTCATAACGATGCGGAAAGGCCGTATCCGCTGGCTTTACACGGCTCGCGGCGCCATGCAATTGCTGCAGGTAAAAGAAACTGCCAGGGGTCATGGGCATCTTCTTTGTGCATTCCGTTAGGACTTCCGCCGCGTTGTCGTTCACTTGGCGGAGCAGGCTGGATTTCCAGTAGTAAAGTCGCCCAGGAGCGAACGCCTCATCGAACAGGCTTTGCATTTCGACATAACTTCGCGTGCCCACCATATCCGCAATCGGAGGAGCAAACTGTCGCAAAGGCTTCACGAGTTCCTCTCCCTTCTCGATATTTCCACAGTAGCAAAGCGCGATCCCTACGCACGGAGTTCCATCGGGAGCCGGAGCACCTGCAATGAAAGTCGAGAGCTCATCAGGACACGCACGGGAAAACTCATCGAAAAAGCGGAACGCCTGTTTGGCAACAGCAATGGAATAGAAGAAAGCTCCGCCCAGGATGGGGCCTACTGGATGCAACTGAAACTCAAACGAGGTAACGATTCCAAAGTTGCCGCTGCCGCCTCGCAAGCCCCAAAACAAGTCTGCATGTTCACTCGCGCTCGCGGTCAGGACCTTACCATCGGCAGTGACCACTTCGGCGGAAATCAAATTGTCACAGGCCAGCCCAAATTTGCCATCGAGCCATCCGTAGCCGCCCCCCAGCGTAATTCCGGCAACTCCTGTATCGGTAGCTACCCCCATAGTGGTTGCTAGTCCAAATAGTTGTGTTTCGCCGTCGAACTCGCCAAGCTTCAAACCCGCTTGCGCGCGGGCGGTTTTTCGGACAGGATCGACGTGCATTCCTTTCATGAACGATAGGTCGATGAGAAGTCCGTCGTCGCACAATGATTTGCCGGCGATATTGTGGCCGCCGCCGCGGACGGCAACAGGCAAATTCTGCTCGCGGGCAAATTCCACGCATCGCAGGACATCGGTGGTGCCCAAGCAGCGAGCAATGAGTGTGGGGCGCTTGTCGATCATTCTGTTCCAGACCTTTCGCGCCGTGTCGAAAACAGCTTCCCCGCGGAGAATCAACTCGCCTCGAAGATTCTTCTTGAGTCTTTGAATCGCGGAGTCAGAAACCATAGGGCCTCCGGAATAAGAAGTTTCGCGAAACGAGAGGGGAACGATTGGGCGCATGTTAGGCCCACCCATAGTGCCACGTCAACCGCCATGAACTGGCCAGGTACACACAATCATAAGCACTGGCTTGAAGAGCAGACACATTGTTTCAGTGCTGGTTTACGACTCAAGCAAGGCAACAGGTCGAGCTAGCAAACTGAATTGACGGGCGCGGCTCGTGAATTCGTCCCACAGTATGACATCATCGCATCTGGTCAGAGGAGTGGGCACGTAGCCGTTCAGGTAAGGGCGATCAACGGCCACGCCTGGCAGCTGGACGTTCGGAGCTCTACCAGGTGGCGTAGGGGGTGCCGTCCATGGCGGTTTGCTGGCATCCGGAGTGAACGTCGTCCACGCCGGTGCTGGTCTGGTCCGGGCTGAGGACGGTGTCGCCGATGTGCACTTCCCAGTCGTTAGTGCGGCAGACGGGGTCGTTCGGAACTTCGCGCAAATAGTGTGCGTCCACTAGGTCCTGCAAGGATTGCGGCGCCTGTTGCTTATCGAGGGTGTAATTATCAATGGCATGGCGCATGGTCTGCAGGTCCTGCTTCAGGGCTGCTTCGCGCGCGTGCCGGATGACTTTGTCGTAGATCAAGGCGGCCATGCCGACGAGGATCGAAAGGATAGCCATGACGATCATCAACTCGATCATCGTGAAGCCCCGGGTGCGGCGCCGACTGGCGCTGCGGATTTGCGATTTCCGGATGCTGGTGTCTTTGGTCATCGGATTACCTACCACGAGGAATACTGCGTCCCGTCGAGCGCCGTAGCCGTTGATTTCGAATACACGTCAAACACGTTGTTGCCGCCCCAACTGGTAGAGTCTGGGTCATCTTGCACGGAACGCAAACCCCAATCCGCTCGCCCGGTCATGGGATCCACGGGGATGCGGCGCAAAAAGCGTATGTTTTTTCCCGACGCTCCGCCGCCGCCAATAGCCACGCCCTTCACCAGGGTTTCCAGGTCGGGCGGGTAGCCTTCACTGCCCACCTCGACGCGAATCTTCTGTTGATCCGCCAGGTCCTTGTACTTATCAATGGCGTTGCGCATCTCTCGCAAATCCAGGCGCAATTCCTTCTCGCGTTCGCGCATTACCGTGAAGCGCGCTATGGGCAGCGCCATGGAAGAAAGGATCATCAGAATGGCGCAGGCAATAATCAACTCTAACAAGGTCATGCCCGCTTGCCGGCTTTTTCTGGGCTTGTATGGCATGAAAAGCACCTAGCACCGCCTGAACTATTATTGCACGCGGAGCGCGGCTTCGCTGGTGACAAGTTGAATAGGTCTCTGCTGGGAATCCTTGGCGTTGACCTGCACGATCGAGAGATTAGTGGCACCGGGGGCCAGCGCCTTGACCACCACGCCGAGCAGGGTTCCGGTGCCGTTCACCCCCGGAGTGTTTGGCTGCCGAGTGGCGGAAATAATCGCCTGTCCGTGTTCCTTATCGACGCGCTGTACGAGGGCAATCTCCTGCGTTCCACCGGAGAGGAAACCGCCGTGGCGAACTTCCTCGACGCTGATAATCGCGGGGTTGTATTGCAGGAGCATGGGAACGGAAAACAGGTCGGTGACGTTTTCGACCACCACGCCGAGGGTGGCGGTCTGCCCTGCGGTAAGGTTCAGAGCGGCGGGTTCGAAGCGAATGCGTGGGCCATTAACTTGCGCTTGCGGGACCGCCGGTGTGCTCTCGGGAGCGGGTTGCGTGCCGGGGGGCGCGGCAGCCGGCCCTGCGGGCACAGGCGCGGCCGGCGTTGGGGCTTGTGGCGCTGGAGTAGCGTTGCCCACCGGGCTCTTGATATCCATTTCGCGCTTTACGGAGGGGTTGGTTTCCGTGCCGGAGTACAAGGCCCGCAGATTGGCGCGCGTCCAATCGGGCATGCGGACGATGTGCGGAATCAAGACGATCAAGGTTTCCGTTTCCTGATGCTCGACGTTTTCCGACGAAAACAAATAACGGATGATGGGGATGTTGCCGAGTCCCGGCCAGCCATTGAGCGTTTTGCTGTCCACGCGCTCAAACAAACCTCCAAGGATGCTGACTTCGCCTTCCTTCAATCGGATTTCGTGTTCGATTTTGCGCTGGCTGATGATGGGCTGTTGAATTCCCCCGATGCTCACCTGGCTGGTGACCGAGGAGACTTCCGCGGAAACCTTCAAGCTGATATCGCGGTTTGCGTGAACATGGGGCGTGATGTCCACGTTTACGCCGACGTCGATGTATTGAAACTGGGTGTTGACCAACGGGTTGACGAAGCCCGCGCCCGCGGTCGAACCGACGCCGACGCCAGCCTGGAAGCTGCCGGTAGCCACCGGGACGCGGTCGCCAACGCGCAGCTTGGCAGGCTGTCCGTCAATCGCACGAATTTCTGGGTTGTCGATGATTTTCGTGGCGCTGTCGGTGAGCGCGAAGTTCGCGGTGGCGCCGGGAAGTGTGAGCACCACATCATTCTGAGTAAGATGGGTCAACTGATGGAGCGTGGTGGTTCCCGGGGCGGAGCTCGAAGTGCTGCTGCTGCCGTTGCTGCTATTGCTGTTCGTGGTGCTGTTCGGATTGATGGCGATCGAAGCGCTCTGCCCCGGGGTGATGCCAAGGTTGCGCATCCTGTCAGTGCGCGCCTGCAGGACTTCCATCTGCACAAGGATTTCGGGCTTGGCCTTATCAATGTCGCGGATAATTTTTTCGGCGAGGGCGATTTTGTCCGGGGTATCCCGGATGATGATGGCGTTCTGCGCGTTAACCTGCTGGATGCGCTTCAGGTCGAGCAACTGACGCAGACCGGTGGTGATTTCCGTCAGGTCCTGGGCAATGGCGACGTTGTTGAGATAAAAGGTGCGGACGATCTGCTCTTCATAGTCGCGGCGTTTCTGGGTGTTGTCGGGAGCAATCAGGATGATGTTTTCCGTTACCGGTTTCCAGAAGGCCTTGCTTTCGAGCGAGACGATGTCTAGCGCCTGTTCCAGGGTGACGTTGTTCAAGTCCACCGGGATGCGGCGCGCCTGCAAGTCCGGATCGTAAATGACGGTAATGCCCGCGAGCTTCCCGATCGTGTCGTAGACCACTTTCAGGTCGTTGGACATGCGCAGATTGATGGGCGCGCGGGATAGCGGCTTTAGCTCGGGGGGTGCGGAGGCCAAGCCGGGCTGGGCATTCTCATTCACGCCTTGCTCGTCGGTTTGTGCCGCCTGGGCGCGTTCGGCGATCATCTGCAGGGTGCGCTTCAGTTCCTGGTCGGCGGCGGTACTGGAGGGATCCAGCACCTGGGCCCGCTGAAACTCCGAGACGGCGCCTTGCAAATCGCCCTTTTCGCGCAGCTTAAGTCCTTCGTGGACATGATGTTGTCCAGCCTCAAAACGGGCCTGATCGAGACCAATTTTGTAATTGACGTTATGCGGGTCGGCTTTGAGCGCCTTCAAGTAATAATCCACGGCCGCGTCATAATCCTGGAGATCGACCGCATGCCGCGCGGCCTTGTAATCATGGTTGCCGTGCGGGCAGCCCGCCGCAAACACTCCGGCGGCGACAACTACACCTATTTGAAACCATCTGCGCATGAACTCTCCGGAACCTCGAGTGGGGACACCCCGTGGCTTGGCTTGCCCATGGAGTCTAGCATCGGGCTTTATGACCCGGCAAGCCGGGGGCATGCGGTGATCATCGGGGGGCTCAAACGGTCCCATGTGCGAGTTGCGCAGCCTTTCCTTGGGCGAATGACCGGCAGCCGGGGAGAGAAAGGCCGGGAGCGGCAGCTGTTCCGGGCATCCTGATTAGACGTGTCATCAGGTAAAATGAAAGATTGTGACTAAAGCGACCAAGAAGCCGGAGAAGGCCAAACAGGCTAAGGGACAGCGCGAGCAGATCGTCGCGCAGAACCGCGCGGCCTCCTACAATTATCATCTTCTGGACAGGTTGGAAGCCGGATTGGTGTTGCACGGCACGGAAGTGAAGGCTCTGCGGGAAGGCAAGGCCAACATCCGTGATGCCTACGTGGATTTCAAACCCAGCGGGGCGTTCCTGGTGAACGCGCACATCGCGCAGTACATGCCTGGCGGGCCTTGGAACCACGAGCCTCTCGGCGAACGAAAGCTGCTTTTGCACAAACGTGAGATTCATAAACTTTCCGGCCGTACCGAGGCCAAGGGATTAACCGTTATACCGCTGCGCATCTATTTCCGCGACGGCATCGCCAAAGTGGAAATCGCCCTGGCCCAGGGCAAGAAGTCCTGGGACCGCCGCCAGGACGAACGCACAAAGGAAGCGCGCCGCGAAGCGGAACAAGCTCTCTATCGCAATCGGAGGCGATAAACTCACCATGCAAATTCATCTCGATACCAAACCGTATGCCGCGCTAGAAGGCGACGCGCTCGTCACTTACATTTTCGACGAGAACGAACCCATCCAAGGACGCGCCGTTGAACTCGATCAACTCGCCGGCGGCTTGCTGGCTCGCCTTGCGAAAAGCGGTGAAATCGCGGGCAAATCGCTGGAGACCACCTTGCTCCACGCGCCCACCGGCCTGAAGGCGGCGCGCTTGCTGGTGGTTGGGGCAGGGAAGCGCGAGCAATTCAACCCGGCGACGCTGCGAAAAGTCGCGGGAGCGGCGCTGCGCTATTTGAAGTCGCGAGGGGTGCACAGGGTTGTCTTCCTGGTGCGCGAAAATGACGCCACCCCGGAAGCGGTGCAGGCGATTACCGAGGCCGCTATGGTTGCCGATTTCGAGACGGATAAGTACAAGACCGAGAGGAAAAACGACAAATTTATTGAGACTTTCACAATCGCCGGCTTTGCACCGACGGAAAAAGCCGCCGCGGAAACGGCCATCGCCCGCGGCCGCGCCATCGGCGACGCACAGAATTTCACGCGCGACTTGGTGAATGAGCCTTCCAACAAGCTGACACCGCAAATTCTAGCGGAAAAAGCGGAAGCTATGGCGAAAGAAGCCGGGCTTGCCGTAGAAATTCTGGACGAAAAGAAGATTGCCGACCTGAAGATGGGCGCCCTGTTGAGCGTGGCGCAAGGCAGCGTGGAGCCTCCACGCATGATCGTGATCACCTACACGCCGGCGAATCCCAAGCCGGGCGGTGCGGTGATTGGCTTGGTCGGCAAGGCGGTGACGTTCGATACCGGCGGCATTTCCATCAAGCCGGCCGACGGCATGGAAAAAATGAAGTACGACATGGCCGGCGGCGCCACCATGATTGGTGTGATGCGGGCGCTGGCGGCGCTCAAACCCAATGTGAAGGTGATTTGCGTGGTGCCGTCGACGGAAAACATGCCCGGGGGAAAGGCACAGAAACCCGGCGATATTCAGACGGCGATGTCCGGCAAAACGATTGAAGTGCTGAATACGGATGCGGAAGGACGGCTGATTCTTGCCGACGGGGTGCACTACGCGAAGCAGTTGGGCGCGACCCACCTGATCGACGCCGCGACGCTGACGGGCGCCATCGTGGTGGCGCTTGCGAACGTGAACGTAGGCGTGTTCGGGTCTGACCAGGCGTGGACCGACAAGTTGCTGGCCAGTGCCAAAGCGGCCGGCGAAAAGATGTGGCAACTCCCGATGGACGACGAGTATCGCGAATTTATCAAGGGCAGCTTCGCGGATATTCAGAATATCGGCAGCGGCAAGGGTGGCGGCTCGATTACCGGTGCGTGGTTCATCCGCGAATTTGCCGGCGACACTCCGTGGATTCACCTGGACATCGCCGGAACGGCGTGGAACGACGACCCCAAGCCGTGGCTGGCGAAAGGCCCGACCGGCGTGGCGCTGCGCACGCTGGTGCAACTGGTCTCTTCGCTTTAGGTCAGAACAGGTTCAACACATAGCGGCATAAAGCCGCCCTACAAGACGGGTTCCGCGCCGAGGAATTCGGGTGCTATGATGTGCCCATTTCCGAGCCCGGAGTGCCACCGTGCCCAGCGATAATCCCGATAGCCCGAGTTCCGCGTTCATCGAACGCAAGCTCTCCACGATCCTTTCGGCCGACGTGGCCGAGTTCAGTCGCTTGATGAGCGAGGACGAAGAGCAGACACTGCGGACGTTTCGCGGCCACAAGAAGATTTTCGAAGGCCTGGTGGCCACGCATCGCGGGCGGGTCTTCAACACTGCCGGCGACGCCATCCTTGCGGAGTTCAGCAGCGCCGTGGAAGCGGTGCGCTGCGCCACCGATATTCAGTCCGCGTTGCGCACGCGCAACGACCAGTTGCCGCCCAACCGGCAAGTGCGCTTCCGCATCGGTGTCAATATTGGCGACGTGCTGATCCAGGGACAGGACTTGCTGGGTGACGGCGTGAACGTTGCCGCGCGATTGCAGACCGCCGCGGAGCCCGGGGGCATTTGCATCTCCGGAAGCGTGCACGACCAGATTCGCAACAAGCTGTCACTGACGTTTCATTCGCTGGGCGAGAAGACCTACAAGAATATTGCGCAGCCCATCCGCACATTCAGTATTGCCGAAGCGGAAGATGGCGCTCCGTTGCCTTGCGTGAAGCCGGCAGCGGTCGACCTACGCAGCAATTCTTCGAAGATCACGGTTGCGGCTGGGGTGGTGGTGGCGTTGCTTGTGGGCGGAGGCTATTGGGAGTACACACGTAAGGCCGCGAACCCAGAGCAGCCCGCACACGCTTCGGCGGTGCCGCAAGCGGCGGCCAGTGTGCCTTCCCGAGAAGCGCCAAAATCTGATCACCCCGCGGCGGATTCTGCTTCTACGGGTGGTGCTGCGAGTTCGGGAGCACCGGCTACTCTTGCGGCAGGTGACAAGCCGGCGGTGGCGACTCACAAAGCAGCAAAGACAGCCCTGGCGCCTGCGGCAGGCCCAGCGGGAAAAACGGCCGCGGCGGGGAGTCCCTACGACGGAGTTTATGGCGGGCAGATTTGCTTCCATGAGACGAACAGAGAGCCCTTGCGCTGTTTTCACGCGGAGGGGACTGTCGCGGGGAAGCGCATCACCGGCAAATGGCCTGTGGGCAAGGACTCGGGTATCGCCATGATTCTCGAAGGCGATGTCAGCGACACGGGCGCGGTGAAGATG
>DATFSI010000187.1:0-5266 GCA_035262705.1 Candidatus Acidiferrum sp.
CTCCTCAAGGAGCACATAATCTTCATCGGCACGCCGATTGACGACCACGTCGCCAACCTGGCCACTGCCCAGATGCTCTTCCTGCAGGCCGAGGACCCGGAAAAAGACATTCAGCTCTATATCAATTCCCCGGGCGGTTCCATCACCGCCGGCTTTGCCATTTACGACACCATGCAGTTCGTGAAGCCGGACGTGGTCACCACCTGCGTCGGCCAGGCGGCCTCCATCGCCGCAGTGTTGCTGGCCGGCGGCTCACCCAAAAAGCGCTTCGCCCTGCCCAACGCGCGCATTTTGATCCACCAGCCATGGATGAGCGGTCTCGGCGGCCAGGCCACCGATATTGACTTGCACGCCAAGGAAATCCTGCGCATGCGCTCCACCATTAACGCGATTCTCGCGAAGCATTCCGGCCAGCCCGTCGAGCGCATCGAAAAGGACGTAGAGCGCGATTACATCATGAATCCCGAGCAGGCCAAAGATTATGGGATGATCGACGAGATCATCTTCAAACACCGGTAGCACAAGCAGCACAGGCTATAGCCTGTGAACATCTTCGGTTCGTGGGAGGGCACGACTTTAGTCGTGCCAGTAGGCGATAAGCAATTTTGGGGCTCAGCCCCTGAAGGGTTCCGACACTTTAAACCATTTGGCGGCATCGAATTTCATTGGATTACCCTAAGGTCGCTTACATACTGTCTCCGCCAAGTTGCCGTTTGACGGCAAACGCCATACTTTCTCTTTCGCGCCGGATAGAATTCGGCCTAGAATGGGGATTAACCGGAGCCTGAGCCGGGGAGAGGCCCTCGCACACGTGAAAAAATATAGCCCAGACGAACCGCTCCGCTGTTCCTTCTGCCACAAGACGCAGGAACAGGTGGAGAAGCTCATCAGTTCGCCTTCCGACTACCCCCGGGCGTACATCTGCAACGAGTGTGTCGGCGTATGCCAGACGATTCTCGAAGACGAAAAGCGCGAACAGGCCGCCGCCCCGGCGCGCCGCCTGCCTCGCCCTCCGGAAATCAAGCAGTTTCTCGACAGCTATGTCATCGGCCAGGATCGCACCAAGAAGAAGCTCGCCGTCGCTGTCTACAACCACTACAAACGCATCTTCCTCAACAAGCAGCCTGGCGAAGTCGAGCTCAGCAAGTCCAATATTCTTCTGATCGGCCCTACGGGCACCGGAAAAACCCTGCTGGCGCAGACCCTTTCCCGCATGCTCGATGTGCCCTTTGCTATCGTCGACGCCACCACGCTCACCGAAGCTGGCTACGTTGGCGAAGACGTCGAAAACATTATTCTGAAGCTGCTGCAGGCCGCCGACGGCGACGTCCAGAAAGCCCAGCAAGGCATCATCTATATCGACGAGATCGACAAGATCGCCAAGAAGGACGAAAACCCCTCCATCACCC
Source organism: Candidatus Acidiferrum sp. (assembly GCA_035262705.1). Classification (GTDB taxonomy): domain Bacteria; phylum Acidobacteriota; class Terriglobia; order Acidiferrales; family UBA7541; genus Acidiferrum. Next base: position 1,410 of record DATFSI010000187.1, read on the forward strand.
GTGACGTCAGCGGTGAGGGCGTCCAGCAGGCCTTGCTCAAGATTCTCGAGGGGACCGTCGCCAATGTGCCGCCCCAGGGCGGCCGCAAGCATCCCCACCAGGAATTTACCCCGGTGGACACCACGAACATTCTCTTTATCTGCGGCGGCGCGTTCGTGGGTCTGGAAAAGATTCTCGAGAAGCGCGTCGGCCGCCGCTCCCTGGGCTTCCATACGGACGTTGGCGCAACCACCTCGCCGCAGCGCCGCAACACGGAATTGCTCGAACAGGTGCAACCCGGCGATCTGATCCGCTACGGCCTGATTCCCGAGTTTGTCGGCCGCCTTCCCGTCGCCGGCGTCATGAGCGACCTCGACAAGAACGCCCTGGTAAAGATTCTGACCGAGCCGAAAAACGCGCTCCTCAAGCAGTACCAGCGTCTGTTTGAATTCGAAAATGTCCGCCTCCGCTTTACTGACGACGCCCTCGAGACCGTCGCCGAGTTGGCTCTTCAGCGCAAGGTTGGCGCGCGCGGCTTGCGTATGATCCTCGAAGACCTCATGCTGGAATTGATGTACCACTTGCCGATGCAGAAGCGCGTGCGCGATTTCGTGGTTACCGCCGACATGGTCCGCGGCCGCGAAATCAACTGGAGTTTGCTCGAGAAGGCCGGATAACGGCTCCCTCGGGCAGTTTGGGAAGTTCAGGGGCCTGAATGTTCACTCGTGAAAAGCAAGAAATGAAGCGCGTGCCGATGATGCCGGTGCGCGACATGGTTATATTTCCGCAACAGATGACCCCATTTATCGTCGGCCGCGAAGCCAGTGTCCGCGCCCTCGAAGAGGCTCTTGCCGGCGACAAAAAGATCTTTTTGTCCACGCAGCACGACGCCTCTATCGACGATCCCAAGCCCGAGGAAATCTACGCCGTCGGCACCCTCGCCAACATCGTCCAGAGCGTCAAGCTGCCTGACGGCAACATCAAGGTTCTTGTCGAAGGCGTCGAGCGCGCGCGTTCCCTCTCCGTCAGCTCCGAGGAAGGTTTCTTCCGCGCCACCATTCGCCTGCTCTCCGCCAAAATCGAAACCACGCCGCAGGTGGAACAACTCGTCCAGAAGGTCACCGGCCTCTACGAGCAGTTCATCAAGCTCTCCCAGAGCCTGAATTACGACACCATGATCGCCGCCGCGCGCGTCGACGATCCCTCGCGCCTCTCGGACACCATCGCCGCCAATCTTCAGCTTCCCGTCGACGAAAAGCAGGACCTGCTCGAAACCGCCGACCCTCTCGAGCGCCTCACGCGCATCTCCGACATTCTCGAAATCGAGCTCGAAAAGCTCAACGTCGACCGCAACATCAATACTCGCGTCAAGCGACAGATGGAACGCGCGCAAAAAGAGTACTACCTCAACGAAAAGCTCAAGGCCATCCAAAAGGAACTTGGGCGCGGCGAAAAAAACGAAATCGACGAACTGAAAAAGAAGATCGATTCCGCCGGCATGCCCAAGGACGTCCACGAAAAGGCCTCCACAGAGCTCAAGCGCCTCGAGCTCATGCCGCCTATGTCCGCCGAATCTACCGTCAGCCGCAATTACATCGACTGGCTGCTCGCCGTGCCCTGGAAAAAGCGTTCGAAAGAGATTCGCGATATCAAGTCCGCCGAAAACATTCTGAATGCGGAGCACTACGGCCTTGAAAAGGTCAAAGATCGCATCCTCGAATTTCTCGCCGTCCGCCAACTCGTCAAGAATCCCAAAGGCTCCATCCTTTGCTTCGTCGGGCCTCCGGGCGTCGGCAAAACCTCGCTCGCCATGTCCATCGGCCATGCCACTGGTCGCAAATTCGTCCGCGTCTCCCTTGGCGGCGTGCGCGATGAGGCGGAAATCCGCGGCCACCGCCGCACCTATATCGGCGCGTTGCCCGGCCAGATCATCCAGATGATGAAAAAGGCCGGCACCCTCAACCCGATCTTCGTTCTCGATGAAGTAGACAAAATGTCCACCGACTTCCGCGGCGACCCGTCGGCCGCCTTGATGGAAGTTCTCGATCCCGAACTCAATCACGCTTTCACCGACCATTACCTGGACGTTGAATACGACCTCTCCAAGGTCATGTTCGTGTGCACCGCCAATGTGCTGCATACCATTCCGCAGCCGTTGCAGGATCGCATGGAAATTCTCCGCCTGCCCGGCTACACGGAGCAGGAAAAACTGGAAATCGCCAAGCGCTTCTTGGTGAAACGCGCGCGCGAAGCCACTGGCCTTAGCGAAAAGAATCTCACCTTCACCGAAGTGGGCTTGCTGCACATCATCCGGCATTACACGCACGAAGCCGGCGTCCGCAACCTCGAGCGCGAAATCCAGAACATCGCTCGCAAGATGGCCCGCCGTGTCGTTACCGACGGTCCGGACACCAGCGTCGAAATCACAGCCGAGAATCTCGGCGATCTCCTCGGTGTCCTCAAATACCGCGAATTCGGCCTCGAGAAGCAAAGCGAAGTCGGCCTGGCCACCGGCCTGGCCTGGACCGAAGTCGGCGGCTCCGTGCTGGCCGTCGAAGCCACCACCATGGAAGGCAAAGGTCGCCTGACGCCCACCGGAAAGCTCGGCGAGGTGATGCAGGAGTCCGCGCAAGCCGCCATGAGCTACGTGCGCTCGCGTACTTCCGCGCTCGGTCTCGACAAGGATTTCTACCGCACACTCGATATTCACGTGCACGTGCCCGAAGGCGCTATCCCCAAGGACGGCCCTTCCGCCGGCATCACCATCGCCACTTCGCTCGTCAGCGCGCTCACCAAAAATCCCGTGCGCCACGAAGTGGCCATGACCGGCGAAATCACCCTGCGCGGCAAAGTTCTCCCTATCGGCGGCGTCAAGGAGAAGCTTCTGGCCGCCCACCGAATGGGCTTGCGTACCATCATCCTTCCGAAGGATAATGAGAAAGACCTAGCGGAAATTCCCCAGGAGATCCTCTCCAGCCTAAAGATACACTTCGTGGAAACCATGGATGAAGTGTTGCAGCTTGCGCTGGAGCGGCCCATCGTGCCACTGGTTGGCACTGGGGTTGCGCCCGTCGCGGAGTCGTTTACCACTGGCGCCGATAAAGACAAGAGTTTGACCAACTAGTGTTGCGTCCTGGAAGTTCCGGCTTTCTTTTAGGAGGCCGGGGCTTCAGCCCCGGCGTAAATCGCTTGCAATTAATGGGCTTAGGCCCTGAAGCAGCGAAAATTTGTGCCGGAGACTCCAAGCCGCTTCCGGTTGCAGAAAGTTTGGTTGCCCGCCCTGGCGAAATGTTCTTTTCGCCGGAAGGTACACCACCACGCAGTCCAATTCCGGTTGCAGATCAAGGAAAAGCTCAACCAAAAACGTAAAGTTAGGAACTATGGCAAAAGAAACGAGTACAGAAGGAAATAATCAAATCAGCATCAGCCTGGCTGAGCTGAAAGAAAAAAACATCACCGATCTGGCTAAAATCGCCAAGGAACTCAACATTCCCGGCGCCAGCGGCATGCGCAAGCAGGAGCTGATCTTCCAGATCCTGCGGGCGCAGACGGAGAAAAGCGGCCTGATCTTCTCGGAAGGCGTCCTCGAATGCCTCCCCGACGGCTTTGGCTTCCTCCGCGCCCCGGAATACAACTATCTCCCCGGCCCCGACGACATCTACGTCTCGCCCTCGCAGATCCGCAAGTTCGACCTGCGCACCGGCGACACCGTCTCCGGCCAGGTGCGTCCTCCCAAGGACGGCGAGCGCTACTTCGCCCTCATCAAGGTCGAGGCCGTCAACTTCGAGGATCCCGAAGTCGCCCGCAACAAAATCTTTTTCGATAACCTCACGCCGCTCTATCCCCAGGGCCGCCTGAAGATGGAAACCGCCAAGGAG
>DATFSI010000188.1:0-16810 GCA_035262705.1 Candidatus Acidiferrum sp.
GCAGATTATTTTCGAAAGTCTCTGGAATGGAACCCCAACGACAACAGTGTGCGAACCGCTCTCGCCTCCGACCTTTACTATAGCGGCGACACGGACAATGCTTTGGACGAACTGGACAAGGTTCTCAAGAAAGATCCAAACGATATCGATGCCCTTTTTAACCTGGGGATGATTCGATTTAAGGGCAAGAACGATGCTGCCGGCGCGATTGCCGCCTGGCAGCAACTGTTGAAAACGCACCCCGACCTGGATCGCAAGCTGACTGTGGAACAGCTGATTGCCAAGGCAAAAGAAAAGTCTCCGGCAAGGAATTAAGCGGCATCGAATTTCAAAGAGGAGTGTAGACCGTGGCGGACATATTGAAAACAACTTCGACGGAAGTCTGGAGCGGGGCGCAAGCTGCAACCCTCGTTGTGGTCTGCCTGCTCGCCGGAACGGCAGGCGGCTGGCTGCTGCGGCGCTCGAGCCCAACGCCTCGAGCACCGCAAACCGAAGTCGCATCGGCACCGGTACCGGTCGCCAGTCAGCCCGCCCCGCCCAATTTTGGACTAAAGAGTTCCCTTCCCTCCAATGAGCAATTGAAACAAGCGGCTGACTCTCAGGCAGCGCCGATCCTAGAACAACTGAAGAAAGATCCGAACAATGCCGGATTGTTGGCAACCGTAGGCAATCTCTATTACGACGCCAAGGAATATCCCACCGCTATCGAATATTACAAACGCTCCCTGAAAACCCAGCCCACTGACACTTCCGTGCGCACGGATCTGGGCACGGCGTATTGGTACACGGGTAACGCCGATTCGGCCATCGCCGAATTTAATAAGGCGCTCTCCTACGATCCAACGAAAGCCGACACTCTCTTCAACCTCGGCATCGTAAAATGGCAGGGCAAGAAAGACGTGCCCGGCGCCGTCGTCGCCTGGCAAAAGCTCCTGGACGCCAATCCGGGCTACCCCAATAAGGACGGAGTTCTGCATTTGATGATCGAGGCGCAGCAGCATTAACGGCAACGGTAGTCCGACTGACAGATCTCGCGGAACATCGCCTGTCGAAAAGGCTTGTCATGAGCGATCGGCAGTTCAAGGCCATCATCGTTGGAGCCGGCCCCGCAGGACTCACGGCCGCCTATGAATTAAGCAAACAAGGCCAGCCGGTGCTGGTGCTCGAGAGCGATCCGCAATACGTGGGCGGCATCTCGCGCACCGTGACTTATCACGGCTACCGCTTTGACATCGGCGGCCATCGCTTCTTCTCCAAATCGCGTGAAGTCGAGGATCTTTGGACGGAAATTCTTGGTTCGGATATGTTGCAACGCCCGCGGTCTTCGAAAATCTATTATCGCGGCCAATTTTACACTTACCCACTGAAGCCCTTCGAAGCCCTTTCGAAACTTGGCCTCCTGGAATCCACGCTCTGCGTACTCTCCTTTCTCAAGGCCAAGATCAATCCCACGCGGCATCCCCATTCCTTCGAAGAGTGGGTTATCAATAAGTTCGGCGAACGTTTGTTCCGCATTTTCTTCAAGACCTATACGGAAAAAGTCTGGGGCATGAGCTGCAAGGAGATTTCTGCCGATTGGGCCGCGCAACGCATTAAGGGACTCACGTTGGGCGGGGCAATCCGAAATGGGCTGTGGCCGAATCGTTCATCTCGAGATCGCTCTCAGTTAGTGAAGAGCTTGATAGATACTTTCCGATATCCACGGTTCGGGCCGGGCATGATGTGGGAGAAATGCGGAGAGAAGGTTCGGGAGATGGGCGGGGAAATAAGAATGGGCGCAAGTGTTGTCGGATGCCGTTTCGAAGCAGCGAGTTCCAGCTGGACCATTATGGCTCGCACGGTCGACGGCAGGCCTGAGGAATTTCTCGGCGATCACTTGATTTCTTCCATGCCAATGCAGCATTTAGTTTCACGAATTGCGCCGCGGCTCCCTCAGATCGCGTTGACTTCAGCCAATTCCCTACGCTACCGGGATTTTCTGACGGTGGGGCTGATCCTCCGGGATCGCAAACGTTTCAACGACAACTGGATCTACATCCACGATCCGAACGTAAAAATGGGACGGGTGCAGAATTACAAAGCCTGGTCTCCGGAGATGGTTCCTGACCCGGATTATTGTTGTTACGGCTTGGAATACTTTTGTTTCGAAGGCGATGGGCTCTGGACAATGCGGGACTCCGATCTGATCGCCCTGGGAACGAAAGAACTCGAAGAGGTTGGACTCGGAAACGTGGTTGACGTTGCAGATGCGTGCGTCATCCGCCAGCCTAAAGCCTACCCGGTCTACGATGACAATTACCAGAAGCATATTGGCGTAATTCGCCGAACCCTGGAGGCGCACTGCCACAATTTGCATCTTGTCGGCCGCAATGGCTTGCACAAATACAACAATCAGGACCACGCGATGATAACCGCGCTCCTGGCGGCGCGTAACATTCTGGCTGGCGAAAACAAGTACGACGTCTGGTCGGTGAACGAAGACGGCGAATATCACGAGTCCAGTGATGTCCGACGAACGCTCGAATTTGAATCCTAGGTCATAATCTGGCGCACAAAATGTGGCGTCGAAAAACGTGAGTGATTAGCAGAGCTTGGAACACCGTGCCTAATGGGTATGCTGGTGGCAAACCAGGGAACATGTATTTGTGGCGTGATTATATGAAATTGGATTCGTTCCATTCATACCCACAACATTGGCATCAAAATTGACGAGGCGCTCTCCGGTGATGCTTGCGCTGATACCGCCCATGCCGTGAGAGGTATGACATATCGAGCATGAAAAGCCATCATTAATGTGCCGGGCATGCTCGGTGAAACTCGTATTGCTCACTACACTATTTAGATCGTGGCACTTGGCGCACATTGCGTAGGGGCCACTCACACTGAGATCGGGAGTCGGAAAGAGGTTGCCGATCAATGCACCGGGCGCGGAAGCGCTGCTGATTTCGTAGCGTCGCTCGAGGATGTGTGTCCATCTCGAACCGTGCGGGCCATTGGGTCCCGCGCCACCGAATTCGCGGTTGTCATCGCTGTTATGACAATCGATACACAGATTCTGAGTTCCCATCGCCCTGCCGGGTGCAATGCCATCCAGTTGCAGCATGTTGGTTCGCAGGCTGGGCTGAGGTAGAGCGCTTGTCCGTGGATGCAGAACCGGATGGCTGGACGTACTGGTCAACGCAAATTGCGGTATGACGTTCAGCAGGTCACCAGAAAAGACGACTCGAGCCGGCAGGTAACCATAGATCGGATTAACAGCCTTACCCGCACTGGTGCCATGGCAGCGCAGACAATTTTCATATCCATTCACAGCTGGACTCACAGCCGTTATTCCGTCCGTGCTGCTCACACCAAGAACCGCTGTTTGAGACGGCCGAATACCGGGCGGGATTGTGAATGTTGCCGTCTGCTTAGCGGCGTGACTGTTATGACAGTCGGCACAAGTGGCGTGCCGATTGTTGTTCAAAACATTCGATTCCGAAGGGTCATGCGCATTCTTTGTCGACGGAAAAGGGTGGCCGATCTTGTTGAACTCCCCATACACGTTTAGGAGCTGCGGCGCAACATTGTTCCCTCCATTGTGACAATTGCTGCAGTCCTGTTCGTTGACTCCGCGAAGAAGACGTTGTGCGCCCGGGGCGTTATGAACCTGGTGGCAGGAACTGCAGGAATTTGTGGCGACATCAGGATAAGGCCCTACAGATGGCGTGCTCCCGACCGTATTCCCTGCGATGGCGTGAATGCTTGTGGACCAGCCGCCGAGGGGATTGTTTTGTCCCGTTGTTATGCGGTTTGGGTCATGGCAGGCAAAGCACAGCTGCCCCCGCGAACTATCCATCACCAGGAAATTCGGCGAAACTATATCCCGGGATTGCATGTGAGCGTCATGGCAGGTATCGCACTGGATATTTCCATTGTTCAGTTTCACGGCGCTAGTCGCGTCCGCTGTCTTCCCTTCCGTGGCGAGTGTCGCGACCAGATCGGGTGCATCTTGTAGGGGCAGAGCCAAATTGAACGGATGTGAACTCCGCAGGTCGGAGCCGAAGGTATCCGCCATGTTCATGACTCCAGTCATACTGAATTTCCCGTATGCGACGGTCTGTCCTGGGGCCACCGTCCCATCGTGGCAACTGAGGCACAGGCTACTCGAACCGGCTAGTGGTGGCTGCGGGCTGGGCTGTGCCGTATAGGTGGAGCTGCCATACATCGTGTAGGTTTGCATCGAGAGTGTTTGGTTCCAAAGCGGTGTGCCCTGGCTTAGCGAAGCATGTGGTGCATGGCAGTAGAGGCAAGAGGCGGAGAGGTTTCCCCTCACGGGGGAAGGGCCCGGCTGTGAAAAATCGTGGGCGCCCAGCGAGTCCCCGATCTGTTGTGCCGCAAGTCCTGACGCAGCAAACAAAAACGCCACCCAAGCAAGGCGCAGGTGATTCACTGTCCACCTCCCGCCTGGGGCTTGCCGATGGCGAAGTACTGGAAGATCTCCACGCGATGATTAAAGCTGTCCACAACATACACTTTGTCCGCGGCGTCGATGAATAGACCCGTAGGCAATTGAAAATCACCAAACCCGCTTCCCTTTTGGCCAAAGTAATAGAGCAATTGCCCCTCGCGATTGAATACCTGCACGGTATTCAAGGCGCCGTCCACGATATAGAGGTGGCCCTCGGAGTCCACCCCGATGCCCTTCGGCCGGAACATCTCGCCACGCCCGGAACCTAGCTTTCCTATCGCATACTGAAAATTCCCACTGCGGTCGAGAACTTGCACCCGGAAATTCAGGGCATCCACCACTAGCAGGTCATTGCCGTGTAGCCGGAGCTCCGTGGGGAAATTGAACTCTCCATCACCTGAACCGGCCTTTCCGATTCGCTGAAGCACGTTCCCGCGCATATCCATCACAAAAATCTGATTGCGCAAGGTGTCGGTCACATAGATTCTTTGTGCCGCCGAGTCAACAGCAATTCCTGTGGGCCGCTTGAAATAACCTTCATCGTATTTAAGGCTTCCGATCACATGAGAAAATTTGCCGCTCGGTTCGAACACAAATACACGGCCCAGTTCCGAGTCCGTCATGTAGATGTTGTCCTGGGCATCGACAGCGATGCATTGTGGAGAGGTCATCGCCTCCTTGCTCTTCTCGCGCCGGGTAATGAACTTGTACTTCTCCTGCTTGAAGTCAAAGATGTGTACGCCCCCGCCTTCGGGATCCGTGATCAGGATGCGGCCCTTCGAATCGGTGACGATGCTGTAAGGTCGACGCATGATCTTGAAGTCCGGCGCACCGGCTACAACGTCCACAACTTTCTTCCAGAAACCGCGTTTGGTTTGGACCTCTTTTTCAGAAGAAAAGACGCGTTCGAATACCAGCTTGCGCCCGGCGTCCAGCTGCAGGACGGGGAAGGTTACCTGATACGACTTCTTGTCTTTCGCGGAGACGGGGGAAACGGCAATCAAAGCGAGAAAAAACACTGCTGCATAAACCTGGAGGGAAGCTGCGGACAGCCCCGCCTTTTCATGCGTTGAGTTCTTCGGCTCCGGCATTAGAATGTTCTCAGCAACCAACAGCTTACTACCGTACGACAAAAGCCTCCGCGGACTTTCCACGAACTCGCCCTCTCGCGCCTAGAAGAAGTTGAACTGACGCTGTATGCCAAAATAAAACGTGTTGTAGAGATACGGAATCGTCCCGACCTGACTGCTGCCCTGATCGACGCGGCTGTAACCGGTGACGATGTAGAGTTGCCGGACACTGTATTCCGAGCGGAATGACATCTGCGTGCTCCGCGTGCGCACGGAGGTCGCTCCGATTAGAGGATTCAGGCTGCTGTAATCGACATGCGAATAGTTTCCAACCAGGGTCCAGCGCCGCTTCGGACGCCAACTGGCCCCGATGCCGTACGATTGGCCATGGTATTGGATCAGGAGGTTTTCGACTCCTGCGGTGGAACCACCAACCGGGATGATCGAGCTGCCTACCTGCAACGCATTGCCTTGGCTCTTGCTGTAACTCCCTGTCAGGCTTGTATTCCTGTGCGTTATGGTTCCGCTGAAATTTTCCGAATTCGTGTCGGAGAGACTGGATGCATCAACGTGGGATTTCGAAATACCCGCGCTGGCGCTGATGGCCCAATACTTTAGTGTCCGGGTGATATTGGCGCCCCCACCGTAGCTCGTTTGCAGATATCCCACTAAAAAAGTTGTTAACCCATGGCTGTAGTTCCCCGTGATGCTGCCATTCCAGGCTCCCAGAGGATGGCTATACGATACGTTCGCGCTTTCTCCCAGAAAACTGGTCTGTCCTGTTTGTTTCTCCGTCATGTTCCCGGAGCTGTTCTCCAAAGTGTAGAGAGGGGCAAAGGAATAGGAAGCGCTGCCACTCAAACCCAACCCACCTCCCCAGAGCTTGTGGTTACACACGGCCGTTCCGACCATTTCGGTCGAACTGAAGTCGGGAAGACCGCCCGCCTGCCCCTGAATCCGATGTTCAACTCTTCCGATCAGGGATAAACACGAAAGGACTTGATACCCGGCATCGGCTCCATAACTGAGGAAACTATTCGTGTAGCGAGTGGATCCTGAGGTGGTTGATTCCCCGGTGGAAGTAACCGGAGCACCCTTCTGCGCTCCCGCTCCCGTAATAACATTGGTGAAGTACTGTCCGCTCAGATTGGAACTGTATGAAAAATAGGCACCCAGGGAGAGCTGTGAAGTGACTTTGAGGTTCGCATTCCCGTAAAGATTATCATACGTCTCGTCCAACCTTGTATCCGCGTATTCACCATGAACGCTTGAACGGCTGTAGGAAGCGTGAAGACCCGCGCGAGTTCCGAAAGAATGGGACGCAGAGGCGAAGAAGTTCCCCGAATCCGTGTTCTGATTCAGCATGGAATCCACGGAACCAAAAATCGGGGTCTGGCTGTTCACCCAGGTCTGGCTATAGGAGGCACTCAGGATGGTGTTCGCAAGGTCATATCTGGAGTTCAGCGAAACAGTGTTTAGGTGGGAATTACCCGTTCCGGGTTGCCCATCCACTTCGTAATCCGAAGAGCTATGAGCAAAAGACGCCGTGATGGAAGGCCAATTCTCCGGCAGATAACTGGCGCTTGCGCCAAAACCCTGACCATTGCCGTGCGTTATATAACCAATTCCCGATCCGGGCAGAGTCGAGGTGGAGTCCCGGTTGTAATCCCGCGAATAACTGAATGTCATCGGCGTTTTGGAGGCGCTGAGAAAATTTGCCTGCGAATAGATGCCGGAAGCCAAGCTGTTAGAACTGGAGGTGGAGTTCAAGTTGGACTGATTCAAGTATGGATTGGCGGTGAAGCTCAGAAAACGGGGGTCATGATAAAAGCCCGTGAGATTTCCGTTGAAACCGTAAGCCGCACTGTTTGAGTCAGTTCCATCCCAGCTGCGTACATACCCTACAGAGGCATTGGCGTTAAAATTAAGTAAGGTATCGTCTCCGATCTTAAGTTGGGCCCTGGTCACCGATCCTGTCATTGTCGCAATGCCCAGAAAAATCCAGGACCGGATTGTTTTTGCTGCCCGCATGAGCGGAATCCCTTTACCCTTTGTGTGCCTTCTCGACTACACAACTCAACCGAGGGTCTGGGTCGAGGCTCCACTAAAAATGAATGGCACGTTCTACAACTCCTGAATCTGGGCGTTCGCGAGCAACGACTTTTCGAGCGCCGCACGCAGAACCTTGGCGCGATCCCCTTCCGAATCCTTCTTCAAGCGGTCTTTCACTTGATCGAACGGCACCAGATGAGCGTCTTCGCGGCCATTGACACGCGCTATGCAGAACGAATCGCCCGTGTCGATGATCTGGCTGACCTGCCCCACCTTCATCTGGAAGACCACCTTTTCAACCTCACCCGGCATGCGTCCGCGATGCAGCCATTTGTGGTCACCCATCATCACGTGCCAATCATCCATGGAGACTTTTTCGGCCAACACACCGAAGCTTTCGTAGTCCTTGGTAGTTTCGGCCCATTTCCAAGCATCCTCTGCCTTATTACGAGCGTCTTGCTTCTCGGCGGAACTAGGAGTTTGTCCATAGGCGATCGTGATCGTCTGCAGCCAGACGCTGTCCGGTTTCCGGAAATGGTCGGGATTCTTGTCATAAATCGCCCGTACCTGCGCGTCGGTCAACCGGGCTTTGTTGTCAATTTGGATTTTCAGGTACCGATCGATCAACATGGCGCGCCGGATGCTCTCTTTCAGGTCTTCTTCGGAGCCCTTATTTTCCACCTTCAGGAATTCCTGGTAGTCGGCTTCTGTGTCGAACTGCTTCCGAAAGTCTTTCATGGCCTTGGAGAGCTTCTCGGTGGACACGGTCATCCCCTTCTTCAAGGCATCCTGGTAAGCCAGTTCTTCAAATTCGATATTCTTCAGCGCGCTTTTGCGTATTTGCGGTTCAGAGTCCTTTGGGAATCCCCCGCCATGCTGTTTGGCATAAGGGAACACATTGAACATTTCACGGAGCAGATCACGATCCGTGAGAACGGTGCCATTGACGCGAACGATGGGCTTGGGCGCAGAGACAGTCGCAGCGGAAGCGGAGGGTGTGCTCGTGGACATCGTCGTGGGAGCGTGACTGGGAACCTGGGCCTCAGCGGAGAGAGTAACCACTAGCAGCAGGAAACTAAATCTGGCTTTCATCTTCAACCTCACTGGGAGCGAAAGTCCCCGGCATTTTTTGCTCTTTAGACCGGATTGACTCCAGTCGCTACTGCGAGCAGGGGGAGAGGCGGAAACCTCTCCCCCTCCTTTGGAGTTACTGGGTAACTATGGTCAGGATGCCAGCGCCTTCGTTGGACTTGCTTTGGTGGCAACTGCGGCAGAACTGCTGGCCGGAGTTGCTGTTCGGGTTGTCGGTGTTGTACCAGCCACGAACGAAGAAGTTCGTCGGCTTGGTTGTATTCTTTACACCAAGGTAGGTGCTGTTGGAATAGTTCACGGAGTGCGGGTTGTGGCAGGTGCTGCATTCAATATACGCACCGACGCCCGATGTGCCATTGCCGGCGTAGAACCGGACTGGTCGGCCGTAGTTGTTCGTGAAAGCGACAGTCGGTCCATCCGTCGTGCTCCAGGTAAGCTTTCCAGTGGCATCTACGGTGCATTCCCAGTTGTGGTTGGCGGCACCGCAAGCATATTGGACATCCACGGGATGATCGTTCTTGAGAGATTCCGTCCCGTCATTCAAATACGTCGGGATCTGCTTGCCTTCCACGAGTTCTGCGGTAATACCGGCCATCCCGATGATATGGGTCTGGTTACCATCATGGCAGGACATGCAAGCGGCGGTATGGAACGCCGGATCGGTCGCGGCATACGTCCCGTTCGCTACGACGATGCTGTTTCCACTGAAGGCCGTGTAGGTTGTGGCATAGAAGTCGCGGCCCCAGAGATACTCTTCGCCGATTGCGGCGTTGGTTCCGCCATTGCCCACGGCGCCGGAGTGGGGAGCATGGCAGGATGCGCAGCCATGGCCGTTCACGTTGTGTGGACCAAGGATGTCACCCTTAAGCTGCTGCGCCGAAGCGATACCGACTGCGAATAACGCAACGAACATTACGAAAAGCATTTTCTTCAGCATTTGTAATTCCTCCTAGTTAAAACTAACTCCTGATTTTTAGGCCACGGATGAAGTGGCTTTCTTCTACCCGTTCTTGGCCGGTCCAGGTGAGCAGTCCGCCCCGGGCCAAAACTCGTTATGACTTCTTATCCGCCACGGCAAAGGCCGCTGACGGGGCAGTCTGTGATTTGACTGCCGGCGCCTTTTTCTCTTGCTGTTCCTTAAGCGCCGTGGCTTCCGCATCCGTCACATACTGAAAGACCTGGACGCGAGCCTTGAATTGTTCCGCGACATAAACCCGATTGTTCTTGTCGATCAAAATTCCACTGGGCACGGAAAATTGTCCGGGTAGTTCGCCCGGCATTCCGAAAAAAGCCCTCAGGTGGCCCTCTTTGTCATAGATCTGGACATTGTTCTGATAGGCGTCCGTAACCCAAAGATGACCGTCGCTATCAAACGTCAGCCCTTTCGGCCGCGCGAACGTTCCGGGTGCGTCGCCATGTTTCCCGAACATGGATATAAAGTTGCCGTCGGCATCGAAGACCTGGATGCGATTGTTCATGGTGTCGGAAACGTAGATCAGGCCATCCTTGTCGACAGCCACGTTGCTGGGTTTGGAAAGCGTCCCGGGATCGTCGTCACCCTGCTTCTTGGCGGAGCTGCCGATCGTCCGCAGGAAGCGGAAATCGTCGGCATCGAACACCGCCACCCGATCCTTGCCGGTATCCACGACATAGAGAAGACGATTGGTTTCGTCTATGGCGATGCCCCCGGGATGGTCGAGCTCTTTATCGCCGAAGTAGGTTTCGAGCTTCCAATCCTTGCCGAGGACGGCTACGCGGTGCCAGACGGAATCGACTATAAAGATGCGATCGGCTTCATCCACCGTCATGCCGATCATGGTTCCAAACTTGGCATCAACGCCGTTTTTGAGAAGCGAGGTTTTACCGCTTTCAGAATCGAAGACGAATACCGCGGAGACGTAGCTATCTGCCACGTACAAGCGGCCCTTGCTGTCCATCCCCATCCCGTAGGGTTTTACAAAGATATGCGTCCATTCCTTTTTGATGGCACCGCTGTCGGTGGTCGGCACACCCGCCACGCGATCCATCCAGCTCTGCTTCTTCTTCGGCGCCTGCTTCCCTTCGGCTACCTTGGGTTTTTCCTCGCCATAGTATTCATGGACCCATTTGATCCTGGGAACGTCCGGAGGCAGCGGCCACACCAGCTTGCTGGTATCAATCTGGCTGTGATCGATCTTTTCAACTTTTGGAGCAGGCCCTTCTGCGGCTTTTTTCTTCTTCTTGTCCGCAAAAGCGGGGGGCACCAGCAGCACTGCTATTGCAATTATTGCCAGCCATGGAGTGAGCGAGTTATGGGAGCGAGTCTTCATTTGCGTACCGTCCATCACTGAACCTGATCCCCGATGTATCCCTTGTGGCAACTGCGGCAAAATTCGAGTCCCGGCAACTGATTCTTGACCAGCATCTGGCTGGAAGCGCCTGCATGCGGCTGATGGCAGCTCAGGCAGTTGATCGAGGTCTTCACTTTTGTAAGGTCGCTGAGGTCCCGAATGTCCTCTGTCGGGTGGCTTGGTGTCGGATGACCTTTTCCATTCTTGATAGGCACGAAGAATACTTTGTTTTTCGTGAAGTAATCAGCCTGCAGGCGGACTTTGCCGTTGAAAATCGTGACCAGATTCGTGTCCTTAACTGGGACTGGCTTCACATCCGGACCATGGCACCCCAAGCAGAGCGCGCTGCCTTCGGCCCGAAGAAGCTTGGCGCGCTCGCTGCCGTGCGGTTCGTGGCAGGTGCCGCAGCCTTGCACGAAAGCCGGTTGATGAAGCACTTTCGCGGTCTTCGTCATGTCCGGCTGGTCGGCATGGCACGTCAGGCAGATGTCGACAGGGTTTGACTTCGGCAGTGCGGGATATTTGCTGGCGTGCGGGTTATGGCAGTCCGTGCAATCACCCGCGGCACCTGGATGCGGCACTTTGGAACTTTCAATCTGCTTCAGCTTTTCGTCGTGGCAGGTGCCGCAGATAGCCTTTACGTCCGCCTGTACCAGCACGATCTTGCCATCCTTGGCCGGGGCATGGCACATCTCGCACTGCTTATCCCCAAACGGAGGATGCACGAAGGCTTGCAACAATTTTGGGCTAGCTGACTGGTGCGGATCGTGGCAGCTGACACAATTCGCCGTTCCGAACGGCTGATTCTGGTGCGCCTTTTGCAAACCGGCGTCCTTCGGATCGTGGCAATCAACGCACAACGCCGGAGTCGCCTTGGTCAAATGGAAATCAAATTCAACCTTGCCGCGTTCGCCGGTCTTGTGCGTTACGTGGCAGGTGTCGCAACCCATATCGAGTGCCGCATGACGGCTGCCCTTGGGCGGCGTGTTCAGGCCGATCGTATGGCAGGTCAGGCAAAGATTTTCTTTGGCATCGCCGCCCACGGCCGGCTTCAGCAGCTGAAACTTGTTGTCCGACTCATGCGGATCGTGGCACTTCTGGCAGTTGCGAACTGCGGGGTTGTGGACGATGCCCTTGATTTTCGAAGCATCCTTGGTGTCGTGGCACGAGACGCACAGGCCGGCAATCGTCGTCTTGGTCAGTTTCACGTACGTCGCGTCGCGGTTCACGCGAATTTCGTGGCAGGTCAAACAGCCCATGGCGACTGCCGTGTGCACGTTCTTGCCCTGGGCCCTGTCCCCGTGGCACTCCAAGCACTTCGCGGAGTCCGTGTTCTTGTCGAGAGGAACCGGGTGAATGTCTGCAAAAACCGGCATGGCAAGCACCAAGGTCACGAAGATCGCGGCGGCAAGGAACTGCACCAAGGGAGCCAACTGCCGGACGGTATGGTCAACGTCACTCAGCATGCGTGGCTCCCCATGAATCGCTCTGCGGAAAAACTTTCGGAGTGTTGCGCGGTGGCAGTCTGCTTTTCAGGGGAGGCCGGGCGTTCGCCGGCAAGAACCAGCGCAGTCGTAAGAGCTACAGCAAGGGCGAGCAACACGATCATGTAGGTGACTCGGTGGGAGCGATTTGTTTGTTTCACCGTCATATGTTGAATATCCTGTTTTGTCCCTCCAGGTTTTTGACCTTGGTGTTCGACTTCGTTCGGGAGGCCCAATCTATTCGTTGTCCCCAAATGCACCTCTTGTGCCGAAATTGACTAATCGCCCAAAAACTCACGAGAATGAGTAAGGCAAAGAACCGATGGGACTTACGTCAGTTGGTGTTTAAAACTGCAACGGAAAGGGGGTAGTCCTAGGCCTAGATAATGGGGGATTTTCCCCACCTCCTGACGGCAAATCACACAAACCTCGCGACCGCCAAACAAACGGGTTAGCCGTCACAATACGAAAGCCAGGCGAAGATTCGCTCGGTGGAACCGAAGTGGCACGCGAAGCGGTCCGTTTGAACCACCAAGCCATCCAGTGGCAATGCTTAAGCGCGCAAGTTTCGCTCGTCGTCGTTTAGGGCTGCCGGGCCAAGTGTGCTTTAGGAACCTATGCGCAGAACTGCGGCGCCCGAAACAGCGTCGTTCTTGAGCGCGTTCAAGGCTCGATTAGCTTCGCACAGGGGATACACCTGAATGTGAGTTCGCACTGGAATCTCCGCCGCCAGCTTCAGAAACTCGTGGCCGTCCTCCCGGGTGTTGTTCGCCACACTGCGAATCATGCGTTCTTGATACAACAGCGAATACGGAAACGACGGGATGTCACTCATGTGAATCCCTCCCAGGATCAGGCGTCCCCCCTTGCGCAGTACACTGAGCGCCGCCGGTACGATCTCGCCCGCCGGAGCGAAAAGGATCGCCGCGTCCAGTTTTTTCGGGGGAACGTCGAACGTGTCTCCGGTCCACACGGCCCCCAATTCTCCGGCCAGCTTCTGGTGGAGCGCGTCGCGCGTCGCGGCATACACCTCCACACCCCAGTACCGCGCCACCTGAATAGCCACGTGGCCCGCCGCGCCGAAGCCATAGAGCCCGAGCCGCGCGCCGGCTTTCAAGCCGCTCAGGCGCAGGCAGCGGTAGCCTATGATCCCGGCGCACAGCAGCGGTGCCGCTTGTTCGGCCGGTAAATTCTCCGGCAGGGGATAGACGAACTCCTCCGCCGCCACTAGATACTCGGCGTAGCCGCCATCCACCGTATAACCGGTAAACTGCGGATGGTCGCAGAGATTTTCTTCGCCGCGCCGGCAGTATTCACAGGTGCCGTCGCTCTGGTGCAGCCAGGCCACTCCCACGCGCGCGCCCATGGCCAGGCGGTCCGCGCCGCTTCCTTTTCCGGCCACGTGGCCCACAGCTTGATGTCCGGGAATGACCGGTGACTTCCGGGGTGCCAGTTCCCCCTCAATCACATGCAGGTCGGTGCGGCAGACCCCGCACACCTCGACGCGCACCAACACTTGCCCGGCAGCGGGCTCCGGCCGTGGAGCTTCTCCATATTCCAGGGGATTTTTTTCTACCGCGGCGGGTGTGCGCAGGAAGCAGGCTTTCATTAGGGCCTCCGTCAGGTTCCTCCGCACACCAAGAAGGCGGCCAACACACGTGTTACGCACAAGATACACAAAACTCACGAATAAAGAAAGTCTTGCGGTGTTGGTTCTGGCGGCGCCTTGCGTTAGTCTGGATGCTTCGAATATGCCTGATTTTCCAATTCCAGGGAGGCACAGCGTAAAACCAGGCTGACAGCGGCTTTCTGCCTGCTCGCCTGGGCCCGACGCGGACAACCGATGAACGATCTTTCGCCCGAAATGCTGATGATGGGATTCATCTCTTATGTGGTCTTCCTTTTTTCCACCACCTGCCATGAAGCGTCGCACGCGCTAGTCGCCAAGATCGGTGGGGACAGTACGGCTGCGCTCGGAGGCCAAGTCAGCCTGAATCCCATACCCCATATCCGGCGCTCTCCTTTTGGCATGGTGGTTTTTCCGCTGCTGAGCTTTTTTCTTTCCGGTGGCGGCATGATTGGCTGGGCTAGCGCGCCCTATGATCCCTTATGGGAACGCCGCCATCCCCGCCGAGCGGGCTGGATGGCCCTGGCGGGCCCCGCGGCGAACTTCACCCTGATGCTGTTATCGGTGGTTGCCCTTCGCGGCGGACGCATGTTTCATCTGTTTCAACGCGACGCCGTCACCGGGGCACCTAGCCTTTTGGGCATCACCCTCGGCGTGATTTTCTCCTTGAATCTTTTGCTTGGCACCTTCAATCTCCTGCCTGTCCCGCCGCTCGACGGCAGCACCGGCATCATGGTCTTCATGAGCGAGCGCTCCGCACAAAGCTATCTCGACAAAATTCGCGGAAACAACTTTGCGATGGCGGGAATCCTGGTGGCTCTTGTGGTTTTCCGCGAGGTCTATCCCATCGTGCAGGGCATGGCTATGCGTCTGTTTTTCTAAGCTTGAAAACGTCCCCACGACGTCGAGGCTTGTGCATGAAGGCGAGCAAGGTTCAGGGGACAAAGATCTACGGCTGACAAATCGGGACTCGTTTGCCGGTCCCGAACGAAGTCTGGTCCGTTCACTCAATAAGAGGAATAGTGGGCCATGAGGCTGCAAGAAACGGGTCCGCCTGCTTTTCACAATTTAAAGGGTTGTCTCTGCGGACCAGGGCGAGCAGAGAAGGCACCTGGCCAATGGATCTCCATGTCCCACGCGAATTGAACTCGCCTTTTAGTTCTTACATCCCTCTACAAACAAGAAGTGCTGGGCCTGGCATCGATGCATGCTCTTCTTCCGGACCACTTCCCCCTCCAAATCACTGCCTGCTACACTTTCTTCGCTGCGCCGCAGCCGTTTCCCGACCGGGGCATGCTCGACACCTTTAAGGAGCCATCTGTTTGGACGTTTCCGTCATCCTGCTCACGCGCAACACCTGTCAGCAGACGCGCGAAGCTATCGAATCCGTCTTCTCCTCCTCCAATAATCTGACCAAAGAAATTCTCGTCGTGGATAACGGTTCCAGTGATGAAACGCCCGCAGTTTTACCGGCGGCCTTTCCGCAGATTCACTATCTGCGGCAGGAACACAACTTGGGATTCTCCCGCGGCGTGAACCTTGCTGCCCATGAGGCCAAGGGCGACTTCCTGCTGCTGCTCAATTCGGATGCGCGCATCGCTCCGGATGTGCTGGCTCTTGCCCTCAGCTGGATGCGTGCCAACCCGCGCTGCGCCGTGGCCGGGGCGCAACTCTTCTTTGCGGATGGCCGAAAACAAAACTCCATTGCCAACTTTCCTACCCTCACCACCGAACTCCTGAATAAGTTTCTTTTGCGCAAGCTCTGGCCGCTCCGCTTTCCCGGCAAGGAACACGAATTCCGCGAACCCGTGGAAGTGGAATCGGTGATCGGAGCGTTTTTCCTGATTCGACGCACCAACTGGGACCAACTCGGTGGACTGGACGAACGATTCTTTTTCTTCTTTGAAGAGACCGATTTCTGCCTGCGCGCGCGCCAGGCGGGATTCGCAACCGTCCATCTGCCGCAAGTGCATGTGTGGCACGCGCAAGGGCAAACCGCCAAACAGAACCTCGTCGCAGCGCGCATCGAGTATTGGCGATCGCGCTACGCCTATTTCGCCAAACACGCCGGCGTGCCGGTGTGCGCCATTCTATTGTGCGGCTTGCTGGCGCGCCTCCTCGTCGACTCGCTGGTCAGCGGCTTGCTCACCGCATTGACCCTGGGCCAAAGCCGCCGCTGGCGGGAAAAGTTCACGGTGCATCTGGCGCTGCTGGCGTGGCACCTGCAAGGCCGTCCTGGAAAAGCGGGATTGCCCCGCTAGAAAAAGTTTGGTCTCTGTATTCTTTTTATTTGGAACAGTGCTGAACCGCAGGGTGCGAGGAGCGCAAACGCATTGCGTCCGGAAAGCGCCTGCATGGCAGCGTCATGTTCTTGCCGGCGAAGGGTGCATCGGCGCGGCCGTAACGCGAATCAACCGGCGGCGGAGGCCTTCTTGGCTTCCGCGGAATCGTAACTCTCTCCATAGATGGCCGGGACCTTGCCGCCCATGGCGCGCAAATAGGTGGAGAGCTGTCCGCGGTGATGGACGCCGTGGCGAATGCTGAACTCGAGGTAACCCACGGCAGGAAACTGGAAGAGTCCGCGGAAGTCGATGATCCTGGCTGCCTGCTCGCCGGTGAGCCGCGTCAGTTCCTCAAAGTTGCGGGCAAAGCTTTCCTCGTACCAGCTAAGAATGTTGGCGGGGGTGATGCCGCCTTCGGGGCGC
>DATFSI010000189.1:0-25808 GCA_035262705.1 Candidatus Acidiferrum sp.
AATTCGCTTTGTGAAGGAATTTGATCCGGCCACATTGAGAAGATTCCGCGCTTCCTGGAAGGACCAGAATTTAGCGGCGCAGAAGAAGCTCGAAAGACTCCGCAGCTTTTTTCGGTTCGCTATGCAAAATGGATGGATTCAGGCAAACCCCACCAGTGAAATCAAAAGCCCGAAGGTCACGATGCGTCCAACCTTACCGTTCAACTAGCGATGAAATGCTGCGGATTCTAGCGGCGGCTATAGAGCAGCTCGAAGAATGCCAAGAACCAGTGGAAAGCAAACGCCCGAAGGCTGCGCACGTTGATCCTACTCCTTCGGTACAGCGGGCTCCGAATTGGTGACGCGGTGGGCTGTTCCGTCGACCGTCTGGCGAATGGCAAGCTCCGCCTGTATACGCAGAAAACGGGAACGCATGTTCACTGTCCACTTCCAGAATTCGTTGTAAAGGAACTTGAAGCGACACCGAAAATGAGCGAACGCTACTGGTTTTGGACGGGAAATGGAAAGCTACAGACGGCTGTCGGAGATTGGCAGGGCCGGTTACTTGATCTATCCAAAGATATGAAGGTAAAGCAGTACGCCCGCTCCAATGACATCACGGTCAGCGAGGCTCGGAAACAACTCGCAGCAAAGGGTGGCAAGTTTGCTGAGGGCCATGCGCACCGGTTCCGCGATACATTCGCTGTTGAGCTTCTATTGGCTGGGGTGCCGCTCGAACGCGTGTCGATACTACTTGGGCATTCCAGCGTAAAGATCACAGAGAAGCACTATGCGCCCTGGGTGCGCGAAAGGCAGGAACAGGCGGAAGCGGACGTTCGGCGGACTTGGGCACAGGATCCCGTCGCTCTCCTCGAAACGAAGGGTACGCCAGAGGTACACGAAAAACGTAAGTCCGTGAACTAATTGAAAATGAAAAGGTAAAAGTGGCGGAGAGGGTGGGATTCGAACCCACGGTAGGGGTTAGCCTACACACGCTTTCCAAGCGTGCGCCTTAAACCGCTCGGCCACCTCTCCGGCGCTGACGGCAACCTTTCCACTTTAGCAGAAAATAAAACACCACGCACCGCAGGTCACCCGCAGTGTTGGTGTGATTTTGCAAATGATACCAGCCCCATCCACGTTATTCAGCATCCGCCATTCCTTTTCGCTCGCAAAGTGCCGCAATCGGGATTTTGTCGCCTACACACTCTCAAGTAAAATAAGAGGGTTGTCCGCATCCCTTCCGGGGTGGTGCAATTGGTAGCACATGGGCCTTTGGAGCCTAGAATCCTGGTTCGAGTCCAGGCCCCGGAACCATCATTGTCTCGCCTGAACGATCGACGCCCCCCCTACATCACCGAAAACCGGTAAATCGTCGTGGAATGGAACGCTTGCCGTGGCAGCAGCGTCGTCGAGGGGAAGTCCGGGTGGTTCGGCGAGTCCGGAAAATGCTGCGTTTCCAGGCAGAATGCTGTGCGCCGCTGGTAGGCGATGCTTCCCTTTCCGTGTTCTGAGCCATCCAGAAAATTCGCGGTATAGAGCTGCACGCCGGGCTCGGTGGTGAGCACTTCCAGAACGAGACCGCTCTTGGGGTCGCGCGCCTTGGCCGCGAGCGCAGGTTCCGTACTGTTCCCGGTGGCGTCCAGCACCCAGTTGTGGTCGTAGCCGCGGCCGTAGCGCAGTTGCAACTCGTTTGTGTCAATGCGTTCTCCGATGGCCACGGGTTTCGTGAAGTCGAACGGCGTGCCTTTCACCGGGCGCAGCTCGCCGGTGGGAATTTGCGCCTCATCCACGGGCGTAAACCTGCTCGCATTCAATTGCAGCACGGTCGCCAGAATGTCGCCGCTTCCCTGCCCTGACAGATTGAAATAGCTGTGATTCGTCATATTGATGACCGTAGGCTTGTCGGTAGCCGCGCTGTAGTCGATGCGCAGCTCATTTTTGTCCTTGTACAGCGTAAAAACGACTTTCGCTGCCAGCGTTCCGGGAAATGCTTCCTCTCCGTCCACGCTGACGTAGCGGAATTCCATAGCAACGCCGTCCGCGCTTGGAATTTCTTGCGCCGACCACATGCGTTTGTCAAAACCAAGCACGCCGCCGTGCAGTGTGTTGTCGCCGTTGTTCTTGGGCAGCGTGTAGGTGTGGCCGTCGAGAACGAACCGGCCATGCGCGATGCGATTCGCGTAACGCCCGATGGTGCCGCCGATATGCTGTTTGCCCTCTTCGTACCCGCGGGCATTGTCATATCCAAGCGCCACGTCGTCCACGTGGGCGCTACGGTCCGGCACCTTGATGCTTACGATGGTTGCGCCGTAAGTCGTGATGGACACTTCCATGCCGCGGTTGTTTTTCATCGTATACAGCTGCGTTTCCTTTCCGGAATGGATGGCCCCGAATGAGCGCTTTTCGATCTTTGGCGCCGCGGCCTCCTGCGCCGAAACGCTGGGGCTCATCGGACTCAAAAACAGCAAAACGGCAATCGTGAAACGCTGTAAGGACATTTCTCTCTCCCCAAGAGTTTGTGCTGTTTGCGAAAAACGCAGCGTACATTTCCAACGATAGTCTGGGAATAAGGCTGGCGCAGCGATTATAGATGAAGGATGGCTGCGTGCGTCGAGGCGGCCTCAATCCGCGGGCTGTTTGCCGGTGATCAGAGCCGACGTGGTAGCGACACACTGCCACCTGCCGCTGATTTTGACCCAGGTGTCCACGAAACGTTCGCGATGCACGTAGGGCTTCCCTTTCTCCATTCCCTTAATGCGAAAGATACCAACGACCACGGCGGCGTCACCATACATCTGGACATTGCTTTGCTCGGTGACCGCCTGTGAAGGTTGATACTCCGGCGATTTCACGCTGGCGAGAAAATCCTTCTTGTTAACCATGCTGCCGTCAATGTCAACGGAGACCATGGTGTTGGCCAGCAGCATATCCAGTGCGTTTGCGTCTTTCGATTCCAGCGCGTGATTCCAGGCCAATTCGAGCGCTTGAATGTGCCCGGCTTCGTCGCTGCTGTTTTGACCCCAAACGCTGATGGCCGCGGCCGCCACAAGCAGACTTGCGGCAAGCAAAATCTTGGCTTTCATAGCGAAATCCTTTCACACTGTTGGAATCGATGGGGAGTCTGTTTCGATGGTAAGTCATACCGGGTGGTCGCGGGCGAAGAGGTTCGCTATGGATTGCGGAAGAATTACCAGACCACGATATGCTGTAGGGCCCGCCTTTTTCTGCCCGCCCCGGCCTCGCCGGGGAAACGGGCCGCTCGCGCACTACGCCAACAATTCCCCCACCGCGCGATACGCCTGATCGATAGCCACATCGGTGTAGGCGCTGGCGCCCGAATCGGAATTGGCGATGGCGATGCGTCCAAACGGCTTGCGCCCCAGCACCCACGGTTCCTGGCCGGGTTGCCACTGCGGCACATCGAGGCCAAACGGCGTGAACGCGTATCCATGCGCCCAGCGGTTCACGGTAATGCCCTCGATGTCGCGCGCCGGATCAAAACCTCCTTCGCCAAGCATCCGTCCCAGTTGGTCGCGAATGTTGCGTTCGAATTTCACGTAAGGGGTTTGCAGAAGCTCCGCGCGCCCGGCACGATACTGGTCGCGCACCGGCAGGCTTGGTTTGCACGGCGTGCGCAGCATGAACAGAACCCCGGGCTCTTCGGGTTTTGACGGGAACTGGTATGTGCCGAGGCTTACCGGGAAATCCAGCGCAGTATAGGTGTGATAGCCGGCGGGCGCGACAATCTGGTGAATGCCCAGCCGATCAAACGCCGTCCAATTGCGGATCGCCACGTGCGTGTACACCAGCGGCGCTTTCACCAGGTACGCCAGCGCGTCCTTCTGTGCCTCGGGTAGCTCCGGGCAGATATAGGGAATCATCACGTTGTAGCAGGCCAGGACGCAGAAGTTCCCATTTACGCGGTTCAGTTTACCCCCCCGCATGTAGGAAATATCGACGGATTTGGCATTTTCTTTCGGACCTGCGTTTTTTACGTTGACCACGGTACTGTTTAGGCGAATGCGCACCGCGTTGGACGCCTGGTCGAGCTTCGCGTAGCTGGCGCGCGCGGTCACCACATCCTCCATCGTTGACCCGGGTATGGCATCGGGAATCAGCGAACGCACCAACAGCCGTGCGATCGAAGCATTCCCGTCAGGGAAATGGAAGATGTACGGTTCCTCTTTTTCATGCTCGGGAAAACCCAGGCCATCAAATCCGGGATAGGTAAAGGACTTGTAGTCATCCCCCGCTTCAAAGCAGTCGTACGCGGGCACCGCCTCGATGCCCACGCAGAAATTGTCGTGCGTAAACGTCTGGAAAAAAGGCAGCGCCTCAGGAATCAGCCGGCAGTGCTGGGTAAGGTAGTCCGCATAGCTGATTTTCTTCAGCGCCCCGATCTTCTGCACGCGGGAAAGGCCAGGCAGGTAGTCCGCTTTTTCCGTGTACACGCGGGCGATATCTTTTTTCACTGCGTCAGAGAGCGGTGCCTTGGCCAAAAACTCCGGCCACGACGTCGCGTTCATGCCGGGGATCAGGCGGTCCTCCCCAAACGTCTCCTTGTCGAAGAAAGCCGCGGTGCCGCGCTTCGCATAGAGCTTCGTGTCATAGGCCTTGTAGAACTTGCGCGTATCGATGCCAAGTTCCTTTAACAGCTGCTTTGCTTCCGCGCTATAACTGCCGGGGCTTTCGATCGACTGCGTCCCGCCATACCCCAGCACCATGCGGCCGCCGGCTTGAAACTCGTTGCGCTTGGCGTGCCCGCCGAAGTCGTCGTGGTTGTCGAGGATAAGAATTCTTGCGGACTTGCCGGCCTTCTCGCGGAAACGGTGTGCCGCCGAAAGGCCGCTGATGCCTGCGCCGACGATCACTAGGTCGTAGGTTTCGCCGGTATCAACTAATTCGCCGAGCGAATCGGCCGATTCGCCATCGCGCATACGGTGTGCAAACGCGAACGAGCTATCATGGTTGCCACGAATGCCCATGCGCGCGGGGGGGTAGTAGTCGGCGGCTTTTTCGGGAGCGAATTCATCCAGTGCGGCAGCGGCAAGAAGTTGCCCGCCGCCGAGCGCGCCATGAAGAAGAGCGGTGCCTGCACCGATTGCCGCACCATTCAGGAAATCGCGGCGCGTAATCTCCCGACCCATGCCGAGTTCGCGATCTTTTTTGTCCTGCTGCGTTTTGATGTCTTCCACGCGGGATCCCCCGAAAACCGCGTTTCAGTATAGCGCGGAGAATCACTTCGAATCTTCTGCCACTGCTGGTACGCTGTTGTGCGTTCATTCGCATGCAAACTCAACAGGAAACAAATGGCGAAAAGGAAACGGGGCGCCTGGAAGCGTTCAGCGACGGAGTTTTTGCCATCGCGATCACGTTGCTGGTTCTGGAACTCCGCGTTCCGGCGATGCCCGCTGGAGGCGCCACTTCCGCCGGGCTGGGGAAAGCCCTCCTGCAACTCTGGCCAAGCTACCTCGCCTTAATAACGAGTTTCTTCACCATCCTGATTATGTGGATGCACCATCACGCTATTCTGCGCAATGTGCACCGCACCGACGCCTGGCTGCACCTCACCAACGGCACTCTGCTGCTGCTCATTACCTTTGTGCCGTATCCCACTTCCGTCTTAGCGGCGTACCTGCGCACACCCGCGGCAAAAATGGCCGCTGCCTTCTATGCCGGCACGTTCGTCCTGGTTGCCGTGTGTTTTTCCCTGTTTACGTATGGAGCGTTCCGGCCGCAGTTGCTGGCGCATAACGCTTCGCGGAAATTCATTGAAGCAACGCTGCGCAGCTACCGGCTGGGACCACCTATGTATTTCCTTGCCACCGTCGCGGCTCTCCTAGACGCGCGACTGTCGTTGGGAATTTGTACCGCTCTGTGGATTTACTGGGCCGCGGTGACTACGCGAAACCACAGGGAATAAATCAGCCTTACTTGTAAGTTGTCACCAGTTCGCCGTTTTCAATGTGCAGGTCCGCGATGTCTGCGGGTAATTTCAGTTTTTCGCGGTTTTCCGGCGACTCCGTCAGTTGCCGCACGGCGCTTTCCAAGGCCGATTGTGGAATCGGCATGGAGCCGATGCGCCCACTAACCGGCTCGAACTTCAAATAACCATCGGCCGCGCCGAGCCTCCCGACCAGGTCCAGGGTCATGTCTTTGCCGTGAACGTCGAACACCACGTAGGCATGCACCTGGTCGCCTTCCATCTGCACCTTGACGTCGCGCACTGACGATCGTGCCTTCTCCACATCCGCGGCCGTCGGCGCGCCCGGGCTGCCGTCTGGTTCCTGTGTCGCCGGAGCTTGCTGGGAAAGATCCAGGTGACTCGCAAGATAGGAATTCAGCTCCGTCTGATCGAGCCGCAGTGTCGCAGGCTGTCCCTGCGATACCGACTGCTCTACCTCGGCAACCTTTTGCTCAGCGCTGGCCGCGGCTTGCGGAGTTGTCACCACCGGGGGAGGCGAGGACTTATGAAGCAAAAGGGCGAGCGAGATCAGCGCCGCGAGATAGGTGGACCACCGCAAAAAACGGAAAGCCCAGCGCAAGGCGCTCACTCGCTCAGGCGCCGGCGGGTCCAGAGGAGGTAGATAGGGGACATTCTCAGCCATGGTTCCGCACTTAGTTGAACAGATGCTTGTCTTCCGGCCTTGGTTTCAACCCTAACCCGCGGGGACTGTTGCGGCAACCTGTTCGCCTAAGAAAGAGGCCAATGCAGCACCTGCCCAAAGCGCCAGCCAGCATGTAGGAGCGGCTTCCTGCCCTGAGCACAGCGAAGGGTTACGCCGCCTTCTGCCTTTCCTGATCCGTCGGTTCGCCCCGCTGTTCTCTCAATTCCGCAGACAACCGTCTTGTGTGCCAACAAAACGCAGGTAACATGAAATGCGAACGTGCACTTCCCTTCAGCCCGGAAACAGAGAGGGATTTCATGCGATTAACCGCCGCCGCGCTTCTAGCGCTCCTTCTTTCGTGCTTATGTTTTGCTCAGGAGGCGCCGCAAACTCCGCCGCCGCCCACTCCGCCCGTGGCGGAATCCAAGCCCGCGCTCGCGGCACGTCCCAAGATCGGCCTGGCTCTCGAAGGCGGCGGCGCCCTCGGCGAAGCGCACATCGGCGTTCTCAAATGGTTTGAGGAAAATCACATTCCCATCGACTATCTCGCCGGTACCAGCATGGGCGGACTCGTCGGCGGCATGTATGCCACCGGAAAATCCGCTGACGATTTGCGACGCATGGTGGAGAATGCAGACTGGGATTTACTTCTCGGCGGCGCTACGCCTTATGAAGATCTTTCCTTTCGCCGCAAGGAAGACAAACGCGCCATTCCCAATTCCATCACGATTGGACTGAAGAATGGATTCAGCTTGCCGCCGGGACTCAACACCGGTCATCAGATTAGTATGATGATTGACCGGGAAACCCTCGATTATTCCAACATCTCCTCTTTCGACGACCTGCCTATTCCCTTCCGCTGTGTATCCACGGAGCTCGTTTCCGGGAAATCCCACGTGTTTCAGGACGGTTCTCTCTCCGAGGCCATGCGCGCAACAATTTCCATTCCCGGAGTCTTTGCCCCAGTTCGTCAGGGAAGCAAAGTCTTCGTCGACGGCGGCCTGCTCGACAACCTTCCCACCGACGTGGTCCGCAAGATGGGCGCGGACGTGGTCATCGCCGTGCATCTTCAAATTTCCCCCACGAGTGCGAGAGATATCCAGTCGGCGTTTGGCGTTTTGGGCCGCTCCGTAGAACTGGTTATTGCGGAAACAGAAATTCGCGGCATGGCCGGAGCCGATTTGATTATCACGACCGACGTTGAAAAGTTCTCAAGCTCAGACTACAAAAAAACCGAAGAGCTTATCCAGCAGGGCTACGACGCCGCTCAAGCCAAAGCGCAAATCCTGAAAGGATATTCTCTGGACAACGAGACTTGGAAGGAATACCAGCAGGCAAAACTTTCTCGCAGGCGCGGCGCTCCCGGCGTTCCCCAGTTTGTGCGCGTGGAAGGCGCGGATCCCGAGGGCGAAAAGTACATTCAGCGCTACATGAAATCGTTGTTGAGCAAGCCGCTAGACACAGAAGCGCTCGATGACCTGCTTACGCGTCTGACGGGAGTCGGCCGCTACGACAGCGTTACCTACTCGATGGTGCAGGAAAACGGACAGAGCGGCCTGCTGATCCGCGCGCACGAAAAGACTTATGCACCGCCGTTCCTGCTGCCTTCGGTCACGATTGACGGCAGCGAGCCGCAGGACGTCGATTTCACGCTGGGCGCGCGTATCACTGCGATGGACGTGTGGGGCTACCGCTCCGAATGGCGCACGGACCTGCAATTTGGCGCCACCTACGGCATTCAATCGGAGCTTTATCGTCCATTTCAGCCGCTGGGAAAGCTGTTCTTCGCGCCCTACGTGGATGCCCGGCAAACTAATTTCAAGGTCTACCGGGAAGACGACCCGCAAGCGATCTACCGCCTCGACAGCGTGCTGACCGGCCTTGACTTCGGCTATACCTTCAACCGCTTCAGCGAATTGCGTATCGGTTACGGTATCGGCTATCAGGACTACACCCTGCGCTTGGGCAAGCCGGAGTTCGCCAACACCAACGGCCGCCTCGGTGCGATTCATCTCCGCTACGTTCTGGATCGCACCAATGAACCGGTGATCCCCACCAAGGGTGTGTTCCTCAAAACGAAATTCGATTGGTACGATACGACGCCTTTAACCCCAACGACCTATCCTGCTCTTGAGCAACTGCTGCAGTATTTCCAGCCAGTTTCCTCGAGCGGCACCCTCTACTTGATCGCCGAGGGAGGCTCCACGCTTGGGAGAACCCCCTTCGGAACGCCCGCCTTCTTCCTCGGCGGGGTCGGCCGCCTGAGCGCCTACGGCCTCAACGAACTCATCGGCAATCAATACTTCTTCGGCCGGACAGGCTATTTGCACAAGATTTTCGAACTGCCGCCATTCTTCGGCAAACAGGTTTACGCCACCGGCGCTGCCGAAGTCGGTAAAATGTACGGCGATCCATTTCATCCGCCGAAACTCTCGGGAGATTTTGCAGCCGGTTTGCTCGCCGAAACCGCCTTCGGCCCGATCCTGATCGGCGGCAGCGTCGGCGATACTGGCCATAGCAAATGGTTCTTCCAACTCGGCCGCGTGTTCTGAGTAAAGGAAGTAAAGGAAATAAAAGAAGCATAGGAAAATCAAGGAACGCGGAACGGCGCCCCGCCCTTGGGTATAAGGGTGGGCCTTGGGTTTCTTTCTTCTCCATGGGGTGCCCCAGGTTCCGGTGTTTGGAACCTGGGTCTTGGGTTTTTTTTCTTTTCTTCTCTTTTCGGCTATACCGTCATCGCGAGGCGGCGATTCCGGAAATTTTGTCCACACGCACGGCGAGGTCCGCGGGATTGAAGATGGGCGCGGAGCACACCCTGTTGGTGCACACAAAAGCGGCCGCGCGGCTGAGCTCCGGGTATTGCACATCGAGATTGGGCAGCTTACCCTCGCGGGTGTCCCACCATTCCAAGCGCTTGTAGTTCGCGGGATAGCGCAGCGCAGCCTGAAACAACCTTTGCGCGGCAGGGTCATCTTTGTGGCCGACGACGGTGACGTGCAGCGGCGGCCGGCTCAGCTCCAGATCGGCCAGCAGCGCGCTCGCTGCGGGCAGCCGGTAGACGATCGGCTCGGCGGCAAGCAGGCGCATGGCTTGCTTGGCGGTCTGTTGGTACTGCGCGTCGCTGGTGAAATGAAACAGCAGCGTCGCAGTGCGCGCCACCATCACGTTTTCATCGCGCTGCGGGTGCGACGTGTAAGCGTGGTCGGTCGGCGCTTTGCTGGTCAGAAAGCCGGCTCCCTTTGCGTCTTGAAAGTTCGCCACGATAAATTTCATCGTGGACTGGGCATGCGCCAGCCACGCGCGATCTCCAGTCGCGCCATAGAGCGCCACAAACGCGCGCGTCATGGCGATCGAATCGCCCAGGTACGGCCCACCGGTATCTTTTTCGTCGTGGCGAAAACCGCCCCCGGGCAGCGCGCGATTCGCCAGCACCCATTGCGCGGCCTTGCTGGCATCGGCCAGCGCCGACGCATCGCCGGTGGCGTCATAGAACGCCGCCAGCCCGTTGATGGCCCAGCCGTTTTCCCGCGCGTACATGTGCTTGTCCACGTGTGGCACGCCTTGCTTGCGCCGCTCGGCATCATCCAATGCGAAATACTCGCCGCTGTGCTGGCCTTCGACGAGGTCCGCGTCCTGGCTGGTGTAGAATGCGCCTTGCGGCGAGGTGAGGAACCTCTTCAG
Organism: Candidatus Acidiferrum sp.; assembly: GCA_035262705.1. Taxonomy (GTDB): domain Bacteria; phylum Acidobacteriota; class Terriglobia; order Acidiferrales; family UBA7541; genus Acidiferrum. The sequence goes on from DATFSI010000189.1 coordinate 10,272, forward strand.
GTAGCGCCGGATTTCTTCCGCGGCCTGCAGATACGCCGGGTCGCGGAATTGCGCGTACCCTAGCGAATACGCGCGCAGGTTCTCGGCCTGCATCTGCATGATCTTCTCGAAGTGCGGATGGCTCCAGTCGCCGTCGGTCGAGTATTGGTAGACGCCTCCCCACGCCGGGTCCAGCAAATGCAGTTGCTCCGTCAGTGTCTGCCGCGCCATGTGCTCGGCAGCGGCGTCCTTGTTCAGCCGCGCCAGCACCATTGAATATTCGACGGAGTCCCAGTCCAGAAATTTCTGGTCCGTGCCCCAGCTGCCGTACTTCTCGTCATAACCGGCGCGATAGTCCTTGTTGAGGCGCTGGCGCAGCGCGTCACTGAGCAGCGCGTTGGCCGGCAACTCCAGCTTCGCCTCCGGGCGCACGGACGGGCCCGGCGTGGGGTCAGCGACGATGGCTTTCAGCATGGAAAGCATTTCGTCTGGCGCAAGATACCCCTGGCGCTTCACGATTTCCTGGCCGTCGCCGTTGAAGACCACCGTGGCGGGCCAGCCGTAGTCTTCGAAGCGATTCGAGAGGTCGGGGCGCGCGTCTTGGTCAGCCTTCACCACAATGTAGTACTCGCGGAGCATCTTGATCACCGCGGGATCGCTGTAGGTGTTTTCGTCCATGACGTGGCACCAGTGGCACCACACCGCTTCGAGATCGAGCAGAACGAAACGCTTTTCGCGCTTCGCTTGCGCAAAGACCGCGTCCGACCACGGCTGCCACGCCAGCTTGACCGCCTTCGCCGTCACCGCGGGAGGCTTGCCCGCAGGCTCCTGCGCAAAGCCAGCCGGCGCGTAGCCGAGTAGAGCGATAATAAACAACAAGACCAAAACAGAATTTAGGTTCTTCATCGGCGTCCACCAACAATACGCCAGAAACCCCCGAAACGGATGTTGCTCGATGTCACACGGAGAATGCCCCACGCTTGGTTTAGAAGTGTGGGTTTTGCTCGCCCTGAGCTTCGCGGGTCCGACCCTGAACTTTCAACCTTGAACCTTCGCCGCCTCTCCCCTCTTTTCCCGGGTTACGGCTTATGGACTCTTTCTAGGTCCTTTCGCTACATCTGTTAAGCGAACCCCCGGGGTACCTCTCACCCTTTGCACTCCCACTCCAGCACAAAGGAGAAACCTGACTGTCATCCTTCCTTAACACGGCCAACGTATAACCGCTGCCTCAGATTGCTCTCAATCCGCAGAAACCCGGACCTCTCCCTTCCGCCGCGGGGTGCCGCGTTTTCTGACAAGGAAGGCACGCATGGCTACACCGACCACCACCACCGCGCCCCTGGGTGTACACGAGAAGCTGAATCGCGGCCCAAGCAAGATCGGGACACTTATTTTTGCCGGGGTGATGATCCTGGGGCTGGTGTTCATCGGCACCAGCATTGCGCGCGACCTGGGCGATATTCAGCTGGGCTCGATGTGGCCTTACCTGTCGCTTTGCGTGGCACTGCTGGTGGCGCTAGGCTTTGAGTTCGTCAACGGCTTTCATGACACGGCGAACGCCGTGGCCACGGTGATTTACACGCATTCGCTCGATCCCAATATCGCCGTGGTTTGGTCAGGGTTCTGGAATTTCGCGGGCGTGGTGACCTCGACGGGAGCGGTGGCGTTCGGCATCGTTTCGCTGCTGCCGGTGGAACTGATTCTGCAGGTGGGCAGTAGCGCGGGCTTCGCGATGGTGTTCGCGCTTTTGATCGCCGCCATCCTCTGGAACCTGGGAACGTGGTGGTTCGGGCTTCCGGCTTCGAGCTCGCACACGCTGATCGGCTCGATTATCGGCGTGGGCATCGCCAACCAATTGATGAGCGTGAAGTCCGGCACCAGCGGCGTGGATTGGGCGCAGGCGCTGAATATCGGCAGATCGCTGCTGCTCTCGCCGATTTTCGGGTTCATCGTCGCGTCCTGCCTGTTCCTCGTGTGCAAGGCGATCGTCAAGGAAAAGAAGCTGTATGAAGCGCCCGAAGGAACCGAGCCGCCGCCGTTCTGGATTCGCGGGCTGCTGATCCTGACGTGCACGGGCGTGAGCTTTTTCCACGGGTCGAACGACGGGCAGAAGGGCATGGGCCTGATCATGCTGATTCTGATCGGCACGGTGCCGACGACCTATGCGCTGAATCACGCGGTAACCGCACGGCAGACGCAGGATTTCATCGCGGTTTCCCACCAGGCCGCCGATGCGGTGGGCAAATACGTGGAGCCTGCCGCGGTGGTGGGCGACCCGCGCGACGACGTGACGGAGTACATCCGCACACGCGAGTTCAAGCCCAACACCATGCTGGCGCTGCGCGTGCTGATCAACGACATCGGCACGGAAATGGCGCAGTTCAAGCTGCTGGCCGCGGTGCCCCATGAGAACGTGCGCAACTTCCGCAACGACATGTACCTGGTGAGCGAAGCGCTGCGGCTGATGCAGAAGTCCGGCAAGCCGCAACTGGCGGCCGCCGACGTGGCGGTGCTGAAGAACTACAAGGGCCACATCGATAAAGCCACGCGCTTCATTCCCACCTGGGTGAAGGTGGCTGTGGCGCTGGCGTTGGGCCTAGGCACGATGATCGGCTGGAAGCGCATCGTGGTGACCGTTGGCGAAAAGATCGGCAAGAACCACCTGACGTACGCGCAGGGGGCGGCGGCGGAAATCACGGCGATGGCGACGATCGGGGCGGCGGACTTTTTGGGGTTACCGGTCAGTACGACGCACGTCCTATCGTCGGGCGTGGCGGGGACGATGATGGCCAATTCGTCCGGCTTGCAGATGAGCACGGTACGCAACCTGCTGCTGGCGTGGGTGCTGACCTTACCTGCGGCTATGACGCTTTCGGGATTTTTGTTTTTTGCGTTCCGTCAACTGTTCCGCGGGTAAGGGGGTAAACTCCGACATAAACCATGAGCAATGCATGGCCCCTGAGGATTCTGATAGCATCTACGCGGGATGACGGCCGTCAAAGAAATGCGATTCGCAGTGGAGGGCGCGGGCGAAGTGTCCGCGCTGCTGCTGCGGCCAAAGACCGCGCACGGCTTGCTGGTTTTGGCGCATGGCGCCGGCGCCGGGATGCGGCACAGCTTCCTCGAGAGTCTGGCTGCGGAACTGGCGGAAGCAGGCGTGGCCACGTTTCGCTACCAATTTCCTTACAGGGAGCAACGGCGCATGGCTCCGGACCGGCTGCCGGTGCTGAAGGCGACGGTGAAGGCAGCCGTGGCCGCAGGGGCAAAAGCGATGCCCGAACTGCCGCTGTTCGCTGGCGGCAAATCGATGGGCGGGCGGATGACTTCGCACGCCGCGGCGGAGGGGCTCCTGCCGGAAATCAAGGGCATCGTGTTTTTCGGGTTTCCGTTGCATCCGCCGAAGCAGCCGAGCACGAAGCGCGCCGATCACTTGACCAATGTGGAGATGCCGATGCTGTTCCTGCAGGGAACGCGGGACACGCTGGCGGAGCTGACGCTGCTTCGTCCTGTGTGCGCGAAGCTGGGAGCGCGAGCGACGTTGCAGATTATCGAGACCGCGGATCATTCGTTTCACGTGCTGAAGAGTTCGGGCAAGAGCGATGCCGAAGTGATGCAGGAGTTGGCGCAAACCGCCGGTCTGTGGATGGGGAAAAAGATTTCTAGTACTTAAAGGTCGCAGCTTGGGGCCGGGAATCTCAGCGCTGAGACGAACTAAGCGAGATTCGCGGGCGCCTTCGGGTCAGGGAGCCGGACTAGCCGAGCCCGTCGTATCACTAGCATCATCTATCCATCTTATTTTCAATATATTACAGGGCGTTTAGCTTCTGGCGTACACCGGGAACAGCAAGCCGAGTGTGGCCAAACGCTTGCACATTTTCCCAACATCTTGAGGTGCGCCGAGACCAGGGGGTCTAACTGGCGAGTGGGAAGGTCGGCAGCGTATGCAAATGAGTGGGCAGAAATTGCGAGGAATTTTTGTGCGCGTGGCGTTGCTGGTGCTTCTGGCGGCGGGAGCGGTGTCCGCGCAGGAGATCAGCTCGAGCCGCAAGGTGGTGAAGACGGTGGCGGCGCAATACCCCTCGGTGCTGAAGCGCCGGGGCATCGGCGGCACGGTGCGGATGCGGGTGCTGGTGACTCCCAGCGGAACCGTGAAGGACGTGCAGATTCTGGGAGGAAACCCGATTCTGGCCGATTGCGCGGCGAAAGCGGTGAAGCAGTGGATGTTCATCTCGGCGGAGAAGGAAGAGACCGTCGACGTCTCGGTGGGGTTTGACCCGAACTCGTCGAACGAATAGAGATTTTTCTGACTGGGAAGCGCCAGCGGGCGAAATTTCCTACACTTTATTTTGGCATTCTGCCGTTACAATCCTTTGCAACAAATAGAAGCTCGACCGGGAAATTATGTTCATCGGACATTTTGCCGTGGCGTTTGGCACCAAGAGGTACGCGCCGCGCGTGCAACTGGCGTGGTTGATCGCGGGCGTGGCCTGGGCGGACATATTGTGGACCATGTTTCTGCTGCGTGGGTGGGAGCATGTGCGCATTACGCCCGGCGACACAAAGTTCACTCCCCTGGATCTCTACGATTATCCCTGGACGCACAGCCTGCTGATGCTGGCTGTGTGGGGAGTTGTGCTGGGGACAATTTATTTTGCGTGGAAGAAAGATGCGACGGGCGCGTGGGTCGTTGGATTTTGCGTCTTGAGCCACTGGGTACTGGATTGGGTAACCCACCGGCCGGATATGCCGTTGTTGCCTGAGGGCGGGCCAAAGTTGGGATTGGGATTGTGGAACTCGATTGCCGGGACGCTGGCGGTGGAGACGGTCATGTTTATCGGCGGCGTGTGGTTTTATGCCACCACAACGCGAGCGCGCAGCGCCATTGGGAAATATGTCTTCTGGGCTTACGTGGTGGTGCTGCCGATTTTGTTTTACGGAAACCTTTTCAGCGCGCCGCCGGCGAGTGTGATGTCGGACATTGCCTGGCCCGGGCTGATTGCCTGCGTGGTTCTGCTGGCGTGGGCCTGGTGGTTTGATCGAAATCGGGAGGTGGTAACAGGAAAGTAGCGGCAGGAACGAGAAGAAAAAAACAAGAACTGCGTAGAGGTCGCCTTCGTAAAATAACAATCAGGGCAAACGGAGGAGCGCAGAGTTCGCGGACAAAGAAAAGGCCACCCTTCAAAGGGTGCTGTCGCATTTTCTGCGCGTTGCAGCGTCGGAAAGACACAGGCTGAAGCCTGTGCTACCCCAGACTAGAAGAGGTTCCAGAGGAACTGGTTGTAGACCTCGTGGTGGTATTGCACCTCGGGGGCCTTCACGAAGGTGCCTAGCGCACGGGGGCAACGATCCGCGGAGGCGTGTTTCAGATCGGCGTAGCGGCTCTTGACGTCGGCGCCGAGAAGCTGGGTGGTCCAGTCGGCCTTCTGGAAATCGTCGATGGCTTTATAGATATTGTCCGGAAGATAGCGTTCGGCCTGGCGCAGGTTCTTGAGCTTGGCAGTGTCGCCGTCGATGCCGGTCTTAAAAATCGTGTACATCACGAGGTAGGGATTGGCGTCCGGAGAAACGGAACGGACCTCGACGCGCATGGACTTTTCGTTGCCGATGGGAATGCGGATCATCGAACCGCGATCCACGGGCGAGGCCTTGATCTGGTTCGGCGCTTCGAAATGCGGGTCCAGGCGGCGGTAGGCATTGACGCTGGCGTTCAGCAGCAGGCAGACGTCGTTGCCGTGCGTCAAAATGCGATCAACGAAGGACCAGCCGAGTTTGCTGAGTTTTTCTTCCCCCTTGGGATCCCAGAAAAGATTCTTGCCGTTTTCGCTGATGGAAACGTTGGTGTGCATACCGCTGCCATTGACGCCAACGACTGGCTTCGGGAGGAAGCTGGCGGTGAGGCCCATCTTGTTGGCCACCTGGCGGCAGATGAGCTTGTAAAGCTGAATCTGGTCGGCGGCGTTGACCACTTCGGAATAGCTGTAGTTGATTTCGAATTGGGAAGGCGCCACTTCGGGGTGGTCTTTTTCATTCTGGAAGCCCATGGCGCGCTGCACTTCGGCGGTGGTGTCAATGAAGGTACGCAGGGGATCACCGGGAAGTGAGTGGTAATAGCCTCCGGTGTTCACGTATTCGAACTTGCCGGTTTGGTGGTAGTGACGTTCGGCGTCGGCTCCGTTGAAAAGGAAGCCCTCGATCTCGTTGGCGGCGTTCAGAGTGTAGCCCTGCTTTTTGTGCAGGCTCTCCGCATAGCCCTTGAGCGCCCCGCGAATGTCCGCGGTGTATGCGGAGCCGTCCTTGTCGATCACTTCGCCAAAAACGAGAACTTTGCCGCCGCCGAAGAAATCCGCCGGTCCCCAATAGAAGGAGCCCCAATCGATGCCCAGGCGGAGGTCGCTTTCGCGCTGCGCGGTAAAACCGCGGATGGAAGAACCGTCGAAGGTCAGGTTGTCCCAGCTCTTGAGGAGGAATTTCTTGTCGTAGTCGAGCATGTGCAGACGGCCTTCGAGGTCGCTGAAGAGCACAGTGACCGCCTTGATGCGCCTTTCGTCGGTGAGGTACTTGAGACGCTCTTCCTGGATTTTGAGGACGCTCGTTCGATTCTTTCGCTGTTCTTTGGCTTTGAGATTGAGTTCTTCGAGTTCTTCGTAGGTGAGAGCCAGAAAATTACGCAGTTCAGTGGACATGAATCTCCTTGAAATGGAGCGGTAGATACCAGATTGGCACTTTGGGAATGAACATTCCTAACGCTTGTAAGGTAGCGCGATGCGAAAGAAAGCGTCAAATGGAAAAAGGAATTTCCACAAGAGGAAAAATGAATGGAAAGGATAAAAAAAGCAGATAGGTAGAACACGTATTTTTCGAGCGTCTCCGACAAAGGTGTGGCGGACGACCTGATTGGTGGCCAGCGTGGTCAGCCGTCACAAGGTTAGGAACAGGAGCAACCAAAGAGCTGTTTCTGAATGGACAGGAGGATGAACTTGATGCAGGAGCGACATACTGTCGAATCGAGTAACGCCTGCGTTTGCAACGAAGTTTTGGGACCGCGAGAATGGCCCACAGCCTGCATTCAAAAACAAGAAGTAGGTTGAAGGCTTTGCAAGAGCAGGGACCAGCAAATTGCTCTTTGAAGTTCGGATCGAACCCCAAGAACATCACGCTGTAGCCCGTCAGAATTCCCTCGGGCGCCGCGAGTTCATCCTGCGCAACTTGCGGCGCCTTTCCTCCCTTGGAGAGTGTGCGTCGGCGTTTAGCGCTTGCGCAATCGTAGGGATTGAGAAATACGTGCTGCGCGGTCGAGGAATCAGTAATCAGAGATCAGTAATCAGAAAAAAAAGAACCGGAAGTAGAAAGGTCGCCGCGGTTGGCGGCGGGCCGGGAATTGCAGCTTTTGGAATCGGAAACGGAAAAAGCGGCCGTTTGCCACCGCTGTTTCGAAAGCCAAACAGCGGGAGCGCTGCTCGCAACTTGCAAGACGCAGCGAACGGCGTCGGGTCAGCGGCCGGCGACGGCGGAAGCCGGGGCGTCGTTGCTGGCCGCAATGTAGGGCACAGTCAGGGTGCTGTCCAAGCGGGCGAGCAATCCGGTTTGCGCGGGCATTTTCACTTCCTTGCCCTTGCGCGCGACAACGTAGACGGCGCCGGCGGCGAGACCGATCCCCAGCCCGCGGGTGACGTTGCCAAACAGGACGCCCACCAGCGAGCCGCCACCTCCGCCAATGGTCATGCCGATGGCATCACCGGCGTAGTCGTGCTTCTGCTGGATGACTTCGCCCTCGGTGATTTTGACGTCGTGGCGCTCCTGGCTGTAGGAGCCCTCGCGCGGCCGTCCGATGGCAACAAGGCTCATTTGGACGGGGATCAACCGGCTATCAATTTCAACGCTCTTGAACATCAGGTTCAGGTAGGCCTGGCCGCGGAAGACCGAAAAATTCTTGGCCTGCTGGATCGTACCCACAACCCCATGAATGCGGGTGCCGGCGGGCAGGATAATGCGGCTATCCAATGACACGGGTTGCGCAAGAATGGCGATGAAGGGATCGCCCTCGCGGCTGATGGAGCTGCCGACCGGGGTGAGTAGCGTGAGATGAATCTCCGTACCCTGGACGACCTGGCGCGGCTCGGCGAAGCTGGGAAGAACGCCGGGAAACGCCAGGGCAAAAACCAAAAACAGCGAAACAACAGGTTTCATGAACTCCTCCTGCTGCACGTGCGTGCAGGTATGTGTCCCCGTGACGTGGGGAGAGCCGCCGTGAAGGGCGGCCAAGCGCTGGCGCGCGGACCGAGTTTCCGCTGCGGCGGCAACCCGGCGGTTGGGGAGGAACTCCAACCTGGAGGAAGCTTAGAGCAGGAACCAAAGACAATGCAAATGTTTCCGTGTGCGGAATGTGGGCAGAGTAACTAGGCCTGGCGAGTGCACGTCTAAGACGCTAGCAACAAAGGTACGATTTGTGTTACGGAATGTCGGTCGCACGGACTATTTTCTAATACACTGAGGATAGCTAACCTTGGGATTGCCCCTGCCACTCTCTGCAAGAATCCGATGGAAAGCCTCACTTCTCCTTTTGGCGCTCCTGATCACGCCGGCTCTGACTTTTCCTCAGGGCCCGGGGAGTGAAAGCCAGGGGAAGGTTCCCGCCATAAAGGTGCACACGCAGCTTGTGCTGATTCCTGCCGAGGTGACCGATTCCAAGGGAAACCGCGTTACGGACATGAAGAAGGAAGACTTTGCCGTTTTCGAGAATGGGAAACGACAGGAGATCGCTCTTTTCGACCACATCACCACCAAGGCGGAGGTGATAAAACCGGTCGAAGTGCCGCCGGGGGCTTTCACAAATACCATGCAGCACGGGCCGAACCGGATCACCATCTTCGTGGTTGACCTTCTGAATTCAAAGATGGAGGAACAAAAGGAAGCGCGGAAGCAAATACTCGAGTTCCTATCGACATCATTGAATGAGCAGGAACCAGTGTGCCTCATGTCTATAGACGCAAAGGGCGTTTGGCTCATTCACGGATTCACTACCGACCCTAAAATATTGATGGACGCCTTGAAGGAGTTGAAAAAGCAGCCTAGTGATCCGGACAAGCCTCCGAAAAACCCCGAAGAGGAACTCTACAAGACCATGGAGGGCTGGCATTCGAAGGACGGCCAAAGGGTGAAGGCGGCTTTAGAAGCGCGCCTCAGCATGCTCAGAACGGCGGTTGGGTTCGAAGACTTGAGCATGAACGAGCGGATTCGCATGACCCTGCTGTCCCTTCTGGAAATCGGAAATGCCTTCATTGGTCTTCCCGGAAGAAAATCGCTGATATGGGCAGGCGCGGGATTTCCATTCGCAGCGAGCAACGCAGCGGCCTTCGCAAAGGACTGGAAAGTGGGGAACGCGGATGGACAGGACCTTCTGACTTTGTATGCCCAAACGTGGAGGACGTTGGAGGAAGCCAACATCGCGGTTTATCCCCTGGACGTTAGTGAATTAGGGAATCCCGCTTATGCGGGCCCTGGAATGGGGGAAGCCCTGCCGGAACACGTGATGGTGGATACGCATTTGGGCAACATGGAAAATTTCGCGGATATGACCGGCGGAAGATTGTGCGACCGGAGCATGGGGGCAAAGAAATGTTTCGAGCAGGCGGCCGCCGATTCCGCTGATTATTACCTTTTGGGGATTTATGACAAGAACGGAACGGAGAAACCCGGATGGCGAAAGTTGAGTGTGAAAACAGAGCGCGCCGGACTGAAGATTCGTGCAAGAAGCGGCTATTATCTGAGCGCCGGGGCGCAAGAGGCTCCAACGGAGAAGAAACTCGTGGAGATGGCGCTTTTCTCACCGTTCGAGTACACGGGATTATCCTTAAACGTTCAATTAACGGGGGTTGCATCCGGGAAAAAACCGGAGACGAAGATTGTTCACTTTGAATATACAATTCCAGGCAGCGCGGTGCTCGTCAGCCATGACGATGGAAACCATTTGAAGTTGGAGTTTGGGGCGGTGGCGCGTGACGCGTCGGGGAAAATGGCAGCTAGCTTTACCAAAGTACTGGAAGGCAAGTTGAGCGAAGCGCAGAGCCGGCAGATCAGCGAAAAAGGGATTTCGTTCAAAGGGGAGATGGAACTGGGGCCGGGGGAATACGCATTGAGCTTCGCGGTGCTGGACCAGGTAAATGACAACACAGGGAGCGTTTTGGCTCCCTATAAGGTGGAATGAGGGCACGTTGGGCCGATGGAGCGGGTGTGCTAGACTGAAGTTGCATTCGCGCTAGGCGAGTGTCGAAGCGTGGAACTTCGGGCTTCGTGCAACGAGGTCCCGCGAACCCCGCCAGGCCCGGAAGGGAGCAACGGTACCGGGTAAGCCGAGTGTGCCGCGGAGACCCCGAAGTTCCTCGATGAAGAAGTAATCCGAGAGCGGTAATCCGTCATCGGAAAGAGCGCCGTTTGGGTTTCTGGCCTGGGGTTACCTTTCATCTGAATCGAAAAAGGAGATCGGATCAGAGAAATCAGAAATCAGAACCAAAGAAAACTAAGTTTTCTTAACTGCGATTTAGTCCCCGTTTCTTGCCTGCGGCTCACTTACTTCTAAATTCCAGACACATTCGATTGACTTTTATGGAGGGATGTTGCTCGTCCTTCAGGCAGTTCGCGTTCGCATGACTTCGCTGCGCTTTGCGAAACTGCCGCTACGCCGCCATACCCCGCAGAAAGGGTTTTGACTTTTGCGGGGCGCGCGATGAAAATGCGCGTATGACCTATCAGGTGATTGCACGGAAGTGGCGGCCGCAAACCTTTGCGGATCTTGTGGGACAAGAGCACGTGACGGAAACGCTGGCCAACGCCATCAAGAAGGATCGCGTGGCCCACGCGTACATCTTTTCCGGGGCGCGCGGCGTGGGGAAAACCACCGCGGCGCGCATTCTGGCTAAGGCGCTGAACTGCGCGAAAGGGCCGACGCCGGAGCCTTGCGGGGTTTGCGATTCGTGCAAGGAGATCGCGGCGGGAACTTCGTTGGACGTGATTGAGATAGACGCGGCTTCGAACCGCGGCATCGACCAGATTCGCGAGCTCCGCGAAATGGTGCGCTATGCGCCGGCGGCGGCGCGCAGCAAGGTAGTGATTCTCGACGAAGCGCACATGCTGACGGGTGAGGCTTCAAACGCGCTGCTGAAGACGCTCGAGGAGCCACCCGAGCGTGTGATTTTCGTGATGGCCACCACGCAGCCCGAAGATTTGGAAGACACTATTCGGTCGCGGTCGCAGCATTTTCATTTTCGCGCGCTGACGTTCAATGAAATCACCAGCCGGCTGAAGCACATCGCTGAGAGAGAAAACCTGAAGATTGGGGACGGGGCACTGGCGGTGATTGCGCGCATGGCGGAAGGAAGCATGCGCGACGCGCTTTCGTTGCTGGAACAAGCGCGCGCTTATTGTGGCGACGACATTCAGGACCAGGCTGTGCGCGACCTGCTGGGCGTGGTGCCGGAAGATGCGTTGAACGAACTAGTGCAAGCAATTGCTGAACAATCGGCGGACCGCGCGCTTGGACTAGTACACCGTTTTCAGAAGGAAGGGCGCAACCTGCAGCATTTCTGCCGCGAGGCGATCCGGCACATGCGGAACCTGTTGATCGCGCGCGTGTGCGGCGCGGATTCGGATTTGCTGGCGGCAACGCCAGACCAGCGGCCAGGGCTGGCGAAGGCGGCGGCACTGTTCAGTGAAGAGGATTTGACGCGGTATTTTCAGATTTTGCTGCAAACCGACGACGCGCTGCGGCGAGCGATGGATCCGCGCGTACATTTGGAAATGGGTCTGTTGCGACTGGTGAATGCGGCGCGGTTGGCGCCACTCGAGGAATTGCTGGCGGAAGCAAAAGCTGGGAACGGGAGGAATTCGCCAGGGGGAAGCGGCAGGATTGCCGGGTCGGGAACGGCTGCGCCAGCGTTGCCTTCGCGAACAGCTTCGGCGGGAGCGGCCAATGCAGCGGAAGAGCGGCCCGCTTCCCTTCCTGCATCAGGGCAAGCAGAAAGCGTGCCCTACAAGGGCGAAGACCTAGGGCGTGCGGCGGGGTTTGCTGTTGCCGCTACGGCCGCAGCTGCGGCGCCTGCGCGGGAGAAGAAGGAAAGAGCTAGCGAGCCGCCCGCTTCATCCGGCTTTGAAGGGCGTTCGAAGCCACAACCCGAAGTTGCACAGGCCCTTCGTGCAGACTCGGGGCAAGCAAGAGTGGCCTTCGAAGCTCAGGCCAAGCCTGTGCAACAAGAGGCGAACAAGGCGGCGCGCGGGGCGGACGTGGTGTGCAGCGGGCTTGAAGCGGCGCAGGTGGCGGAAATCAAGACAGGAATTCAGACGCAGCAGAAATTTATCGGCGAACTACTCGAGCATTCCTCGCGCTGGGAACTTGAAGGAACGGAATTGCGAATTTATTTTCCGGGGGAGAAGAGCACGTTCGCGGGATTGATCGAAGGGCGCGACACTTTGGAAAAGATCCGTAGCATTTCGGGCAAGGTACTAGGGCGCACGGTACGCGTCTGTGCTAAGCTTGAAACTAGTGCGGCGAAGGATGCAGGGGCATCGCGCGCCGCAAGCAGCACACAGGAACTTCGCGCGCAGTTCGAAAACGATCCGATGGTGAAGTCGATGTTGCAACGGTTCGGCGGGAGAATTTCCGAAGTGCGGCGGCAAGGCGAGGAATAAGCCACACGGAGGGTGAGGCTGCCATGAACATGGAAGTGAACGCCCTACAACAAATGTTTTCCCGGCTGAAGCAGGTGCAGGACGACTGGCAGCGGCAGGTAAATTCGGTTACCGTCGAGGCTTCGGCAGGCGGCGGCATGGTGACCGTGAAGATGAATGGCCAGAAGCAGGTTTTGGAAGTGAAGATTGAGCAGGAAGTGTTTGCCGGCAAAGATCACGAGATGTTGCAGGACCTGGTGCGGGCGGCGGTGAATGAAGCGTCACGGCGCGTGGATGATGAGCTGGCCAATCAGATGAAGAGCCTGGCCGGCGGAATTCCCGGGCTCTCCGGATTGAAGATTCCAGGATTATTTTAATAAAGACCTCTGCGCTTCGATTTCTTCGCATAAGTAAAAAAAGGAATAGCCCCTGGCACAAGCCAGCGCTACGTTTCCGGATTGCGCGCTCGCAAGTGTGTGAGTTGAGTTACAGGCGGACGTTTTCGACGAGCATGATGTAGACGAGCGCTTGATCCTGCAGGCACATCAACATGTTATGCCCGTCCGGAGAAAATCCCAGCGAGGGAGCGCCAGAACACGGTTGTTCGTGATCCACCGCCATGGCGAGGGAACTCGTTTGCGTGGCGAAGGAATAGTAGTAGAACCCGCCTTTCCCGGGAATCGAGGCGTCCGGATAGTAGATTCCGTCTTTGGTTATAGCGTAGTAGCCCCATCCTCCCACGGGCGGCCCGTCAAGCAGTTTTACTTCTTCTCCGCCATCAACCGGCACGCGCCATAACCCGGGGATATCGCGGCCCTTCGCGTAATAAAGATATTTGCCGTCCGGCGAAGACAACGGTGTGAAGCCTCCCTTGTATGTAATCTGGGTGACGTTATCTCCTTGCGCCGTCATTTTCCAGACCTGCCAGTCTCCCCCGCGGTTGGAAGCAAAATAAATCCATTTGCCATCGACCGACCAACTGGCAACGCCGTTCTCCGAATCTCCTTGTGTCACTTGCCGGGGTTGCCCGCCCTCCGCATTAATGACAAAGACATGCGCATGGCCTTGCGGACGCGAGTCGAAAGAAATCTGCTTTGAATCCGGCGACCATCGCGGAGTCCCGGTCAGGTTTCTTTCGAAGTGTGTCAGCTGGATCGGATTCGAACCATCCGCGTTCGCGCGCCAGATTTCGTGATAGCCCGTGCGGGTCGATTGAAAGACGATGTATTTGCCGTCTGGAGAATATTGCGGTCCCTCTTCGAGCCCGGTAGAAGAGATAAAGCGCTCCAGTGGCTTGCCGACTTTGTGATCCGGAGTCACCGACGCCCTGAAAATCGCAGAAGAGTAGGTGATGCTCGTATAAGCGAGGCGGTTTCCCTTGCGGCTGATCGCGGGACGGACGGCCCATGTCGCGCCGGCGATTGGCAGGCGTTGCGGTGTTCCCCCCTGCGCGGAGATGCGCCAGAGGCTCTCGTTGCCTTGCCGGGACGAGCCAAAAATCAACTCCCGGCTTTCCGGCGTCCAGGCGATGCCTTGAATGTCGGCATGGTCGAAAGTGATTTGCTTCGGTGTGCCGCCGGATACGGGCTGCACATAGATTTCGCGCACATCTAATGTGTCCCGCACGAAGGCAAGCGATTTACCGTCGGGAGAAATAGCGGGCGTCACATCCCCGAGCGTGCCAGGTTGAGGAGAGGTTACCGGGCGCACTTCAAGAGTGTCCAAGGAAAGAAAATAGATGCGCGAAGCCTCGTCCGGCGAGTTGCTGTCGCAAAATGCCAGCAACTTACCATCCGGCGACCAGTCCAGGGCGTCCACCTTACGTGGGGACTTCACTGTGTACAAGTGTCTTTCCGAGCCACCCAGCCCCGCAGTAACAAAAATAGCCAGCGCTTGCTCTTTATCGTTGAAGCGGTAGAACGCAATGTAGCGCCCATCAGGCGACCATACCGGCGCGAATTCGAAGGTGCCATCGCCGGCGTTTGTCAGTTGGCGCGGGGAGTCGGTCGCGCCGATCTGCGAAATGTAAATGTGCTGGTAATTTCCCTTTTCGCCCACCCAGTTAAAAGCCACCTGATTGCCGTCAGGCGAGAATGCCGCATCGCCCTGGCGCGGGAGACCGTTCAGTGGCGCAATGCGAATTTCCGACCAAGAGGACTCGCTGCGGCTGCGGGAGAAAAAGTACCAACCACCGATCGCGACGGCAGCGAGGAAAACTGCGGCGATGGCCGCGACCGAACGACGGATGCGATTCTTGCCCGCGGCATGTGGAACCGTGACGGGCACGGCAGCCGGGGCGAAGCCATTTCCCTTTCGGACTTCTGTTGGCGCGGACGCAGTGGCTTCTTGTGTTTCGGGTGCAGTGGAGGCTCCGGAAACCGGAGCAATGAAGCGGTAGCCGCGCTTCGGCAACGTCTCGATAAAGCGCGGGTTGTCGGCTTCGTCGGAAAGCACCTGGCGCAGCTTGTTGATGGCGGTGTTGAGCCCATGTTCGAAATCGACGAAGGTGTCTTCGGCCCAGAGGCGCTTCTGAAGCTGCTCGCGCGTTATGACTTGGCCGGGCTGCTCGATCAGGATGGCCAGAATCTGGAACGGGCGGTCCTGGATTTTCAGGCGGATACCGGATTTGCGAAGTTCACCGGAAAGCAGGTCGGCCTCATAGGGGCCGAAGCGCACAAGAGAGGGAAGCCTGGGCGAGGTATTCACGATGTCTCCTGCCAGTTAAGACGAAACTCTACCATAAAAAGTTTGCTTATCCCGCAATGAACTGCAGTTGAGAAGGATACCTAAGACTTTTATTTCCTGCCGGTTGGCCGGCGAGATTCCTTTTTCCCCGGGCTTACCCGCAGAGCATTGAGGTACTTGTTTGGCTGCCCGAAATTGGACGCGGGCCCGGAA